>JACQWK010000229.1 GCA_016209525.1 Verrucomicrobiota bacterium | reverse complement strand
TGCCAACCGTTCCGCACGCGTCGAGAGGCCGTTTCACTTTATTGACCACAACTTCCTTGCCGGACGGACCTTCTCTCCCTCGAAAACCGCTGAGGCGACCATGTGGAGGACACGCCTCCCCGGCTCTCGGAGAAATGTCTCCGCGAGTGGCACGATATTCATAAGGTCAGCGGAATCAATGACGCTCGTGATTTAGGAGTCCGCCATAGCTTGAGCGACAGCATTGAGTTTTTATTTAAGACTCACCAAGCTCGGCTGGGCTGGAACAAGCGTTCGGATTCCGTTGAACGCATTAATTCGTCGCGCTGGTGACGTTGTCTACGGCGCCCATGGGCGTGAGTTTGACTTCAAATCCGAGCTTTGTTAAGCGCTGCACCAAACGGTTTCGGACTTTGTCGCTGTTGATGACATCGAAGAAGTGCCCGCCCAACTCCATGTAATGCCGTTTGTGCTTCAGCATGTGATAAGCCGTGACGAGAATGCTGTGCGCCAGAGCCACCAACGCTCGTTTGTTACCTCGGCGCGAGGCGATGCGACGAAATTGCGCCGCAAAGTAGCTGTCTTTTGTGTGTGAGGCGGCCCAGGCGACCTCACACATTGTCCGTCGCAGCCAGACGTTTCCCTTGCGCGTCTTGCCGCTCAAACGCTTGCCGGCGCTTTCGTTATTGCCGGGACACAGCCCGGCCCAACTCGCCAAGTGGGCGGCAGATGGGAATTGGTCTATGTTGACCCCAAGTTCGGCGACCATGCTGCAAGCCGCCGTCCACCCGACGCCGGGTATCTCCATCCACAACTGAATCGCTTCCTCCCGCGGCGACAAGGACAGTGGTGATTCTTCCGCCGCATTCTGGGTCGTGAGAGCCATCTCTTCCGGCGTCGGCTTCATGCGTTGGGCGATTTGTGTTTCGAAATCGGCAATCTGCCGCTCCAGGAATTCCATCCGATTCCAGTGTCCGGTGAGCAGCGATCGATGATGCGCCGTGACTTGTCCCTCTAGAGCGCGGCGAAGTTGAGGAATCTTTTTTCGTAGCGTCCCCTTGGATAATTCAGCCAAAACTTCCGGGTCCTTCTCTTCTTTCATCAGCGCCCGCAGGATCGCGCGTCCAGAGACGCCAAATACATCGCTGGCCACCGAACCCAATTTGATGTTGGCATCCTCAAGCACCTTCTGAATCCGGTTGCATACCGAAGTGTGCTCTTGCGTCAGAATCGCCCGCGTTCGCGTCAAATCGCGCAAATCCCGAATCGCTCGCGGCGGTACAAAACTCTTCCGCAGCAGTCCATGCTTGTGCAAATCCGCAATCCATTGGCTGTCTTTTTGGTCGGTCTTTCGTCCCGGCACTATTTTGACCTCTTGCGCATTGGCCAGCAGTAGCTCGAACCCGGCCGGCTCTAAAATGTTCCACACTGGCTTCCAGTACACTCCCGTCGATTCCATCGCGACGTGTCGGATTCCTTTCTGCTGGAGCCATCCTGCCAATTCCCGCAAGTCCTCTGTCATCGTCCCAAAACGCCGCGTCTCTTCTTGAGGCTTTCCTTTTTCAGTGATAAGCGCACAGGCCGCGATGCTGGATTTGTGGATATCCAGTCCGCAAGAACGTTCGTACATGACTCTCATGACATCCTCCTTATGCGCCATCGCGCGGAGGACGTCGGAAGCGTTGAGTCTCCCTCTCGTGCTCCTCAGTCGAATTCGGCATTGCCCAATTCCAACCGAAGGCGGACAATTCGTGGTGCCACTAAAACGTCCGGATCAAACTAGCTGTCGGGCTGGCTGTCGCCACAGCCGCTCCAAGCAAAGGACGATCTCCATGCCGCGAGATGGCGCGAACTGACGATATCCGACAGTCCGGCCGTCTCCGGCTCCTTTTTCATGATTCGTGGTGTCGCCAAGACATGGGGAACTAGCTATAATGGTAGTGGAGATGCCTTCGTTACCGAAATAAACCCCACAGGTTCAAGCCTAATATACTCCACCTTTCTCGGAGGAAATGGTACCGAGGACCTTCTATTTCTACCTCCATACCAACCCCATCCCAATAGTCGCATCGCTTTGGACACCGTAGGCAACATTTATATTACAGGGAGTACTTATTCCAGCGACTTCCCCACCACCC
>JACQWK010000215.1 GCA_016209525.1 Verrucomicrobiota bacterium | reverse complement strand
TCAAAGGCCAGGAGTCGGTGAAGCGCGCTCTGGAAATCGCGGCGGCCGGCGGCCACAACGTCCTGCTCATCGGCCCGCCCGGCACCGGAAAATCGATGCTCGCGAAACGGCTGCCGACCATTTTGCCGCCGCTCACCTTGCCGGAGGCTTTGGAGACGACCAAGATTCACAGCATCGTCGGACTGCTGGAGCCACGCCAGGCGCTCGTGACGCGGCGGCCTTTCCGCGCGCCGCACCATACAGCGTACGGTGCTTTGTAGTCATTTCTTCTGAAGATGGGAGATAGCAGAGGTTTATGGAGACTTCGTCTTTGCCGATGATGAGCTTTTCAGTGATGCTTTCGACGATGCGCCGCTTGTCGTCAAAGGAGAGTTTAGGCCAGCGGGCGTAGAGATCGGTTGCTTCGCTGAGGACTTCTTCGGTTGAAAGCTGATTGATTCTGATCACGTCCAGTTCGGCTTGAAGTTTTGGTAGTTCGTCTTCCAAGGCCTGTTCGCGTTCTTCCAGGGGGCGATATCGGTTGCCGAAGCCTTTGGCTGGTATCTCGCCGGACATGTGGAGTTGGTAGAGGCGGTCCATTTCTTCACGGACCTTTTCCAGTTCCTTCAGGTGAGAGTCCAACTGTTTCTGCCTCTCGGCCAGATTGGTATTCGCTTCGTCGATCGCCTTGGTTACGTCCTCGCGTGAAAGGAAAAACCCTTTGAGTTGGTCGTAAAAGATGCCTTCGAGAACATCGATGGCGATCTTGTTCTTGCATCGCGAGCAGACGTATTTTGGGGTATTGACGCGCGGATACATGCGCTGCCCGCAGTGACAAAACGCGAGCCCCGAGAACAGGTGGACGGGTCGCGGACCGGGGCGCTTCTCCTTGTATTCTTCGGAGCGGTCATCCAAAATCCGGTTGGCTTCTTCCCACATTTCTTCGGGAATGATCGCCTCGACTTTGCGATACACCCACTGGTCAATTGGCTTCGGAACATGGTTGCCGCGGGTTCCGGCGTTGGTCGTTCGATTCACGATATGGACTCCTTTAGCCGTCGTGTCGCGGATTAAGCGTTTGATTGTGGAATACGTGAACTTATTCCCGTCGTGGGTCCGGTGGCCGGCCTCGTTGAGAAGCTTGGCCGTGGTCCGGATGCGTTTTGTCTCCAGGAACAATTCGTAAATCCGCCGGCGAATGGGCGCCTCGTCCGGGTGCGGGACCAGTTCTCGATTGATGAAGTGATAGCCGAAGGATGCTTTCGCGTTCAGGGGTTTGCCAAGCTTGGCTTTGATTTGGAACGCGGACGTGATTCTGTCCGCAATCTCTTCGCGCTCCCATTGGGCCATGGCCGCGATCATCGTGTAAAAAAGCCGGCCCGAAGGAGTAGAGGTGTCGATGGATTCTTGGAGGGAAATGAGGTCACAATTCGCCTGACGGAAAAGGTCCGAAAACTCGAGCAGTTCTTTGGTGTTACGCGCCAGCCGGGCGAGTTTGGAAAAGATGAGCGCTCGAATGCGACCGGCGCTTACATCGTCGAGCATTCGCTTGCATTCGGCGTGCCCCTGAACGGATTTGCCGCTGACTCCTTCAAGGTGGTAGACGGTCTTGACCTCCCAGCCTTTGGAATCGGCGTAGAATCGAGCTCGCTGCTCGTGGCGTTCGGGGCTTTCGCCCTTCGCTTGGTCTTCGGATGAGACACGGACCCAAATGCCGACGAACTTTGGCGGCTCGCGAGAGACGGGAGTTTTCATATACGAAATCTGCTCGACTTTTTGTATTACAAACGGACAATCGCTGTCAAACCATTTCCGTATTACGGAAAGGTATGTCAAAGAAAATGGGCCGGCCTAAATTGGCGCAAGAGGAATTGCGGGAGCGGATTGTCACAGTCCGCTTCAAGGGAGAGGAATTTGATCTCATCCAAAAGGCAATTATTCGCTCAAAACGAAGTCAATCGGAATGGATTCGTGAGGCACTGGTGGCTGCGGCAAGAGCCAAAAAGTTTTAGTTGTTTCGCCGTTTCGCCGGTTTCAGAAGGGGTTCTACTGTGCAAGGCAACGAAACCTGTGCGCGATGTTGCCAATTTCCGCCCGTGTTTTACAAGCATCCAGAACCGATCGAATACCCCTCCGCAATCGCGGAATACCTGTTCCCCAAGAGCCAAAAACCATCGGCGAACACCTACGACGCCGGCGCGCTCAGCTCCGGCTCCACCAATCGCAAGCTGCTCGCAGACTTGGCATAAGCACGGTCACCCTTAGCCGCTGGGAACTCGACAAAGTCTATCCCACATGGGGCCACCATTCCAAAATCATCGAGTATCTCGGCTACGACATATTCAAACTGACCGGCCTCAGAGACCCTTATCGCAACGAACCCGAAGGCGTTGCCAATTTATTGAAAGCGGCCGGCGAGGAAATCGGAGCACAAATCCGGCAGCGGCGGCTCGAACTGCGGATGACCGTAGTCGAATTGGCGCGACATCTCCAGGTTTCGGCAAGAACGTTGCGGGATTGGGAAAACGGACTGCATCGTCCGGAGCGCCGGTCCCGGGGGCGGGTGGCCAAGTTTATCGGAATGTACCACCCCGATGAAGTAACTGGGGTTTGATTCCATTCAGCCATTCGTTTGGAATCCGGCGCGTTTTCTAATCAATAGCTTGGAAACACTAGGCAGCTAATACTTCACTTGGCGTCTGCAGCTTCAGTCCGAAGTGCAGGCGCTTTTCGTTGTAGTACGGAAGATACTTTTTGAGGGCGGCATTGAGATCATCTACGTTCTTCGGCACCGTGTCGAGGCACTCTTCCTGCACGGTGCGGTTGAATCGTTCCAGATGCGCATTGTCGTTCGGACGCCTCACTCTCGTATGCCGGTGCATGGCGTTCACGCGCTCGGTGAAGCGTCCCGAGAACTCGGCACCGTTGTCGCTCTGCACCATGCGGAAGCGGAACGGAGCTTTCTTCTGCGCCTGACGCAGGAAGGCAAGCGCCGTCTTTGCCGGGGCCCTCTCCGATGCATGGGCAAAGGCCCAAAGACGTAGACGCGGCGACCGGCAGGCGTGGGCAGGTGCAGCGGATCGATCTCCACCAAATCGCCCTGTTGACGCATGTAGGGCGGATGAGCGGCACGCGGTAGCGTTTCCAGACGGAACGCTTCTTGAGGAGCCCCATCCGGTCAAGCGTGCGCTTCACCGACGAAAGCGAGACTATGACGCCTTCGCGCACCAGTGCGGCCCGCACTACTTCCGCGCTGCGCTTCAGCATGATCCGCTTGTGGTAGATCTTCCAGACGAGCTCTTCGGAGAGCTGCTTCGGGTGATGCTTGGGACGGGACGAGAGCGTCGGGATTGTCGTGATGACCGTACCGCTTCGCTTTCTTCACCCATTTGCACACCGTGCCGGGACTCACCCCCACGTAGCGGGCGACTTTGCGAATGCTCCAGCCTCTGCGCACGAAGTCCGCCGCGTCTCGACGGACGCGGGGAGGTGCGGATTGAGTGTGTATACCATGGACATATTCTAAAGGGGTTAGGTGTTTCCAAGCTATTGAACCATTACGCCGGCGTAGACGTTGCTCGCTACTCGTGATGTTCCGGGCTTTCGCCCTTTGCCTGATCTTCAGAGGAAACACGAATCCAAATGCCAACGGCCTTTGGCGGTTCAGGCGAAACGGGAGTTTTCATATCCAACCAGAACTCTTTTACTCCAGGACGGGCGTAGAGTCAATTCGGCCCTCAAACTATCACAGCTATCACAGGAATCGACCGGATACCCTGCAATCGCGGGATTCTCGTTCCCCATGAACCAAAACCATCGGCGAACACCTCCGACGCTGACGAGCTCAAAGGCTATCCGTTGGCGATCGCTTATCACGGGGGGCATCGCCGCTGGGGAATCGAGAACACAGCCTTCAACCAACTGACCCAATATTATCATCTGGAGCATTGCTACCATCATGAACCGGTTTCCATGCTGGCGCAGATGTTGATCTTGATGCTGGGGTTTGTGCTTTTCAACGCGTATGCCCTGCTGCACAGCCAGGCCGTGCGACTGGGAC
>JACQWK010000004.1 GCA_016209525.1 Verrucomicrobiota bacterium | reverse complement strand
TTGCGCGTGGCGGCGGTCGGTGACGGCCTTTATCTTTCCCCCATCCCGGCTCCAACGGAGGACGAATTGCAAGCGGTCATCCGAGCCGCCGGCGGACCCTCGGCCCGCGAGCCGAAAGATGGCGCCAGCAAGGTCAAACGCGCCATCCAAGCCGTTCGCCGACGAGGCCGATGAAGGCCGTGTTGGACACCGGCGTTGTTGTGGCAGGGATCTTCTGGAAATCCGAACCGCATCGCTGTCTGGTGGCGTTCGCGCGGCGCAAATATTCACTGGCCCTGACGGAGGTTTTATTTGCCGAGTATGCAAGAGTCGCTTGGCGGCTAAAGCAGCGGGAGGACCTCACGGTCAATCCAGAACCGTGGCTGAACTTCATCCGGGACAAGGCGAGGTTTTTCCTGCCCACGCCGCTGAATAAACCGATTTGTCGCGATCCAAAGGACGATCCGTTTATCGAATGTGCCTTAGCCAGTGGCGCAGGAATCCTGGTCAGTCGCGATGAAGATTTATTGGCCCTCGAAAGACCATTCGGGATCGAGATCATGACTCCACGCCGGTTCCTTTCTCGGTTGCAGGCGGTGACCCAGGCACCGTGATACGCAGGCGCTCCCGTCAGGCATCCGCTTGAGGCGACGAGGTGAAGGACCGCGGTGACCGGTTTGTTTCAGGTCGCGGGGACCCATGCCATATCCAAGCTCAGCCGTGGATGGGAGGAGTCGGAGTTGGGAAAGCGAAAGAAGACGGATCAGCAGAAAGTGGCGCTGGCGCGGCGGCTGCGTCGGGAGACAGTGACCTGCCTGCCGCCTGCCTGTGCGTGCCTGCCTGAGCGAGTCCGCTCGCAGTCAGGTCCGCACGCAGACAGGGGAGGCAGGTGACGCTGGAGTGGATTGGGCAACGATTGAAGACGGGCAGCCGGCACACGGTGGCGAACAGTCTGAAAGCAAAATAAATTATCCAATAGCCGGGACCCCTTTCCGGCGAAGACTTCAGCGCAGCTTCCTGGCCAAAGGGTCAACTGAGATTTCTCGGAGATAGGCAGAACGGAGGAGCCCACTCCAAATCTCGAACGACAACAGCACTAAAGCTACACCCAGCTCGATCAACATCCATAAATCGCAACCGATGCTGCAGAAGACGAACACGATCAAGCCGACCATTAGGATCGCGAAGTACACGAATCCAAGTTCAAACAAAAGTTTATACGCCAAATCCTTAACAGCCAGTGGACTGTTCCAAGCGTAGTGATATCGTTCGATCATTGGGAATATCGCGCCAACATCGGACTGATCCAGAAATGCCTTCAAGATGTGCCTTTCCAAAGTAGTCCACCGGATGACGTTCAAGTAAGCCTTGCCCGTTCTAACCGCGAAATGACCGAGCATCACCAAGAGAATCAAGAGCATCACGTAACTGAGGCGATCCGGAAATGAAGATCTGGCCAACACGACTGCAATCACTCCAAGAAAAGCCGTGATCGCCCAGTTTAGCGTCGTATGCAAATAGGTCATGCTGGTATCAAACTCCGCCGCTAGTTGAGGAAGATAAACGGTGTGCAACCACTCAACTTTGTCATTCATGACGATGGGAGACTACTTTCCAATGGCATAAACGGCGATGCGCTCCTCTTTGAGACGTGCGTAACCGTGGTTGCGGTGCCAGTGGATGGGCCTCCACTTCGACCACAACATCGAGAACCCTTGTTGCTTGAGCACATCGTCTATTTTCGCCAAGATGTTGGCATCTGTGAACGATTCGGCAACCGGAGCGCCAAGTACCGTTGCCAAGAAGCCACCCGGACGCAGCAGCCGGATCGCGAGTTCTGCGAAACGTTCGAAATCAGATAAATAGGAGCGCAACACGGACTGAGGCTGGAAACGCTTCCTTCGCGCCCCGATTTCACTGCTGTGCTCATTCAGCATTTGGTCGGGGAACAGCCAGTAATAACTCAGTCTTTGGCCCAGGCTGTAGTCCGACATGCACAGGTAAGGGGGCGAAGTAATGACTCCCGCGACAGTGCCTTCTTCCACGCCATAATCTTTTGGCGAGGCTTTGGTAACATCGACGCGCAGCGCCTTGGCGCGCTTGAGTTCTTCCTCTGGATTTCGGCCTGTACGCTCGATGGACGAATAGAGTCGTTGGACTACTTCCAAGTTCTTGGCAAGCTTCGCCATGAAAACCACCAGTGCGTTTTCGTACGGTGGCGCTGCCTCACCCTTCGATAGCGGAGTATTGTCCGCAAAGAAACCATGCTGCTTGCCTTTTCGCGCTGTGGTTAGAGTCAAGATCGCTGAAAACGTTGCTTTAAGGAACTGAGCAACTCTCGCATCATGCTGATTCTGAATGAACGAGCGGAGGCGGCACAGCTCTGCGAGCGTTTTCGGATGGTGCCACTTCTCGATTAGGTCGAACTGAGGTGCTTTTCCAGGTGTGGTCGCCGCAATTTCATCAACGGTGATCGACTTGATCACGCTCCGCTGTTTAGCGCTCAGATAAGTGAGCTTGGATTGGGCCACGAGCACGGCCACGCTATTCACGTCAGCCGTCACCGCACGCCCCCCGGCCTTAATTGCTTCCACCGCGGTTTGGCCCGTCCCGCCAAACGTGTCCACGACCAGTTCGCCACGCAACCCGAGCGTATTGATCAGGCAAGCAGGGATGGCATGAACGAACGTACTCGGATACGAATGCAAGGTTTCATTCCGAGATAATCTGAAGCTCCAGTCGCCCACCGCGTCGAGATTTTTTCTAACGTCCTCTTTGCGCTTGCTTGTAAGCCTCAGCCACGGTTTTTCACGTACCCAGATTGAAATCTTCTTTCGTAGCGCCTCCGAAAGAAAGCGACGTAATGACTGAGAATTTAAACTCAGAGGGGCGTCTTGCCGGAGCCATCCGGGTAATTGATTGGTTTTGGTCGTCTGCCCCAGCTTGAACACCGTTAACGAGCCAGGTGCTGGTGGGAATAAATTCCCCTGAGAACCTCCGTTTAAGTAACGGCGAACGTTAACCAAGACGAAAGGCTCAAATGCATGGCCTGACAATTCACGCTCGATCCAATTCATTGCCACAGGCGAATTGATGATCCGGAGGCTTTCATCGTCTTCAATCGGTGTATTGGCGATTTGGATTGTAGGCTCAAAAAGCCGGTATCGCTGAACCAATTCCTTTGCGCTCAATTCGCCGTTGTTGTCTGAAGTTCCGCCATCAATCGCCTCGAGGAGCGTTAGGAAGCCTTCGTCGGTGTTCCAGACAAGTTGAATTCTCGGGATTCCCATCAACAGCGCCCTGCGACCCAAGTGCTGTAGGAACGCTTGGCGACCAAGTTCTTCATCTGACGAATTGAAGAACGCGCCGTACAATTCCTTGCGATAGCGAAGCCACTTGATGACCGCTTCCTCGCGCACCTCACTCAGGTTCAGAGGAACTCCGTCTTGCGTGGCGAGCCAATCGGCTATGTTCAGCGGTACTTGTCTGTCCACTTCGATGCCGAGGTGGAGACTGGCTCGCGTCACATTGTCGGCGTTGTCCAGGTCCAACGAACCGTTAAGCAGAAACCCCAAGTCGCCGTCTCCCACGACTAGCCTGCCGACCTCGTCAGGGTCAATTGAAACACCCAACTGCCTTGAAACGCTGTCACAAATTTTGCGAAACTGAGGTAGCTGCGATGCGAATACAGGAAAGTCGGGATTCGCGTCCCCGGCGGGCACCGCCTTCAGAATGCGCTGGGATTCAACCTCGTGATCAAAGCCTTCAAGGACATGCTCCATGGTGTGAGCGAACGGCGGCGTTGCAACGTCATGGAATAGCGCGGCCAGTGAAAGGTGGATTAGTTCTCTCTCAGAGATCCGCCGCTTTTCTGCACAGCGGACAGCCAGAGCCGCAACTGCAATGCAATGGTCCCAGCGAGTTGGACCGTTGAAGTCCTTAAACTGGAATGAATCCACGTTCGACAGACGCACCCCGCGGAGGCGCACGAACTCGGGCACTCTCAGGAAAGGAACAATCCAGTCGGGCAGCGCGACTTTGCCATACAGGATATCGGAGAATTCGATCATTGTGTCACCGGGATTTGCGGAGCCGTTCAAAAAAGAAAGAAATCAGGAGCAATATCATCGCTCCAGTAAGGTCAGGGCCAACATCCTCCGGCTTTCCTGATCTCGTTGCCCATGCGTAAATGAAATATCCAGCGACCAATAGGAATCCGGTCAGGGTGAGCCCAGAGAAAAAGGGGTGACTCAAAAACGTTCTAACGGCATCGAAGGCGTAATAGAGCGCGTGGAAGAAGTTGCGCTTACTGAATCGCTTTATCTTTTGAAGAACATCGAAGAGGATCGCATTCGTTCGGCTCGACAGTGAAGGACCAGTGTACGGATAACAAAAGCCAGTTTGCAACACAGCATCGAGAATCTGATCCAATCTACGCTGTGCCCTTAAACTCGATATACGCCATGGGTCAAGCCGGGCCGCGAGGGCCAGAAGATAAAGCTGCCATGGAATGCGAACGTAATAGTTGTTTGGGCCATTCCAGTACTCGATGTTTTGCTCCAAGTCCTGATCAAAAAGGGACTGGTGGGTCCTCCACAACTTGGCAAAGGCAAGTTTACGCCGACTGACGTCGTTTTGGGTAAGATTCTCCTTACGGAATGTCAGAGCGAATACGCAAAATATTTTCACCGACGTTTCAGTGACGTTTGTTGTCTGATTTCCTGGTGCGTCAAGCGTGTTCGCCTCAAGAAATTCAATTTGGCTCCTAATTTGTGGCTCATACCCATGTTGGCAAAGTGCCAGGATCGCGAACGCAGTGGGGAGATTGTCGATCGGCGCGTTTGTGTCGAGGAAGTAGGTCCAACCTTTGTTCTCCTTACGTGCGGCTAAGAGTTTATTCGCAAGCTCCTGCACCATTGAATCCGTACTGCACTGGCTCGGATTTACAAAGGATAAGGCGTAAAGCACCTCGCTCAACTTGATCACGTTCTTCTGGTCGTCATCGAACGCGTGCTTTCCGGCTGTCGGCTCCTTGCCATCGTTGTGCAACTTCTCGCGATTTTGTATGTACCATACCAATTTTGGTACAAGGCTGTTTGCCTCAGTTAAATTTCCCTCCGCAAGCACTCGGAGTGCAGCGGCGGTGCCGTGGAGACCACGCTGTGGCCGCTCCTTGGCAGTGGGTCCGACGAACTGTCCACAGGCGGCGCCGTCCGGTTTCAAATCACGCGTCTGTGCTCCATTCGCGCAATGCTCAACGAGCAACTGCTCAATCTTACCAATGGCGGGTTCGATTTTCTCTTCGGGAGTCATCAATTTCCAAGTCTTGATGTCGTTGGTGTTTTAATCAGGGTGTCAATTTCTTCCGCAAATGTGAGACGACGTCGGTCGCGGTGTCCTTTTGTCGGTAGGTTGGCCATGGCTCCATCAGGCAAGCGCAAATCGAGGTGCCGCTGTTTGGTGATCTCTCCGACTTCGTGAAGCCCAAGACGATTCATTTGTGCGCGGGCACTCTTCCCAGTCGTAACAATGAACTGAAAATCGCCCCCTGAAGCGAAGGCAAATCGCCATGGTCGCACACCTGCCGCCTTTGCCGCTTGCTTCACTTCTTGCGAAGCAGGAATCATTTCTACATCCACCACTGCACCGACTGAGCTTGCTTTGCACAGTTCATAGAGATCAGCCCCAAATCCGTCGCTGATGTCCGTGCCGCCATGCCCCAAGCGGGATGCCGAGATTCTGCGTGAGGCTTTCAACGGCAGCTTGGGGGTTAAGAGCGCTTTCCTCGCCCAAGCTTTCCAATGGCGCGTTAGGTCTGTCCGCCCATATCCCCAAACTGCGGCGGCGACAGAGCCTAAGTTTCCTGACACCCATATTACATCATCTGGCCTGGCTCCGTTTTTGAGGAAGAGCTGTCTGCGAGATTGCGCTGACCCAATTGCCACCGCCAGGAGCGCTCGACTTTTGCCAAGCTTGCTATCCCCACCAATGACGGGAACGCGGTGGCGATCCGCCTCGAACTTGACTCCCCGCATAAATTCTTTGAACTCTGATCGGGTCGCGCCCTGCGGCAAGGTCACGCCGACCAACAGTGCAACGGGCAAGGCACCCGATCCGCACAAATCTGAGAGATTTGACGCAACCACCAACCGTCCCAAATCCCAAATGCTGCCGATTCCCAGTTCCAATGCGATAGGATTTGCATTCAGGAAGTCCGTCGTTGCGACCAAATATCGGCCATCCCACTTCACAACTGCACAGTCATCGTCATTGACGCCCGCGACGATTTCGCGCGGACGCCGACCGTTCGGCCAAAGCCCTGCAATCCACGGCGGCATTTCGTCTGGGTCAAGCAACTTTGACATTCGCTAAGGCGGCTTTCCAAAATGCCACAGTTTCTTCAATCAGTTCATTCCGGGGATCCGTTCGCCAATCCCAATTCGTTTCGCCGAGTCGGTCACAAAGCACGCGCCGAATGGTTTGAGTCGGGACCGAATCCGCGCCGAAAATCACGGCGTTGCCAAGGTTTGCTCGCAGCAAGATATAAGGCTGACTGAAGCCCAGGATGCTGTTGAGGTCGGGAAAAGTTTCCACGACTTGCAACCTACCATTTAGGAAGTCGTGGTGTTTCATGAAGCCAGGCAGTAGATGGATGTGAGTGTGCGCTACGCACGCCCCTGCGTGGCAGTTGGGGGTCGAACCGTGTTCAGCTTCCAAGAGGTTTCCGCCAATCTGGGGAAGTCGGAAAAATATCTGGACCATGTTTTCATATTCACGGATGGCCTCTTGCGGCATTGAAGCCAGAGAGGAGAAATGCATTCGACTGACGACCATGGCATGACCACGAACAAGAGGTCCAATTGACGGGAGGAGAACAAAATGTGCCGTCTTGAACAGGATTGTATCGCAAGGCCGAAGTTCACCGGAAGCAAGCGGGTTTCGCACTGCGTTGCAGAGCCGGCAATTTCTTTCCAGATCGTTCATTTGCCGAGGTTCATCTTGGCCAGCCGTCACGCGGTGGGATTGCTTTCCTGTCCGAAGGTCCTAGCGGACAGCCACCAGATGTCGCCCTTGGCCTTGCCGCCGTTCCTGTTGCCGTTTGCGTGACTGATAGGAATTTGCTTTTTCACCGGACGACCTGATCGTAGCTTTCCTGGTGCGTTGCCACAAGGAAAGAGTCCCTCGAATCGATGCGCAATGAAGCGATTCTCGCCTTGGGCGACCTCCGAGGCCGCCCAAGGCGAGAATCCTCATGGCCAGCGCCCGGAAAGCGTCGTCAAGACCGGAATTTTGCCCTCGTCAAGACAAAGTGCCAGCGCAAGCTGCCCGCAACGCTTGGCTGGCGGCGAAGCGGGCACCCCCATTTCGACCTCCTTCAACTTTCAGCCCACGACTGGCTCCTCCATTGGCGGCGCTCGGGCTGCTTGTTCTTCCCCTGCCTGCGCTGAAGCTTCGGCAGGCAGGCACAGCCCGCAATGGCGCAGAATCTTTTCGATGACCTCGCTCTGATGCCGCTCGATGAAGGCGATGATCCGCCTTCGCTCAGAGCCATGGCGGACAGGTCTTCATCTTGCCGCCGCAATCGCTCGGCGAACGGCGCAGGGCGCTTCGTTAGGCGAGAGGATCGATGACCGGCACGCCAGCCGGCTCAAAATGCCGTTTGTTGTGGATAGCGACAGTATGACCGTGGAAGAGCGCCGTGGCTGCAATCAGCGAATCCTCGCACGTCATCGTGCGGTTCGTGGCCTTGAGCGCGCCGAGCAGTTCCTTCCATCGCACCAACACCGGCTCTGTTAATGACTCCGTGGCAGGCGCGAACTTCCGCCGCGTCTCATCGAGCCACGTCGCCAGGCCCGGCCGGTGCGTGGCTGGCGCTTGATTCAGTCCGTACTGAAGTTCAGCGAACGAAACAACGCTGACAAAAAGTCCATCGTCGTTTTCCTCCAGCCAGGCGACGAGCTTGGCCGGCACGTGCTTTCGTTCCAGGAGCGAGAGCAGGTCCGTATCAAGCAGGACACTCATTTGAAAGGCAGCTCGTTACGGTCGGCGGCGGGCATCGGGTAAGGACAACGGGAAAACTGCTTGAGCAGTCCTTTGCCGGAGATGCCGCGTCGCCTGGCCGGCTTGGGCGTCAGGATGATGCTGTTGCGTCCATCCCGCACTGGCCGAACTTCAATGACACCGCCTTGGGACAAGCCGGAAGCCTCGCGCCACCACTTGGGGAGCGTGCCCTGGCCCACTTTGGTCACGGTCATCGTGTCGAATTCTTTCATACCTTACGGATTCATTAATCGGGCTTCGGCGTGAACGGACTAAAAGTCACAACTCAACCGGCGCTTAAGTTGAAAGGCGAAATGGGGCAGCTCACCTCGCCAGCGGATCGGGCCGAAGCTGGAATTTCATTACTTTGCTCGGCGTGCCTTGGCCGCCTTCCATGTGAAACGGCGCGCGCGTGCTGATGCACGCCCAGAGCCCGCGCCCTTTCCAGCCCGTGTCCGGATTGTCGATCCGGCCATCCACCCACTTCGTGTAAAAGCCGAGCGGATACGGCACGCGAAGAATTACCCATTTGCCGTCCTTCAATACCAGCAGCCCCTCGGATTCGTTGCCGGTGTTGATCGGCACGTTACGGCCCAGGCCGAACGTGTTGAACTGATCGACCCAGGTGTAGTAACTCGCTTCGGCGCTGCCGGGATACGTCACGCCCTTCATTTGCGGCAACGGCTCCCTGTAAAACGTCCAGCCTTCACGCGCGTGCTGGCCGGTCGCTTTCAGCCCGTTGAGCGGCCCCTTCACTTTGCGCCGGTCGAAACTCGCCATGTGTCCGCTGGCCAGCGCTACCCACGCCACACCATCGCGATCAATATCCATCCCGCGCGGCGAGAATCCTTCGATCGGCTCCCGCGCCTCGTTCACCGGCAATTCATAATATTCTGCCAGCGCCGTCTCTGGCGGATTCGGTCCCGGATTCAATCGAACGATCGCGCCCGGATAACCGAGCGTCGAACCCCACACCGAACCGTCGGGTGCTGGAGCAACAGAGTAAAAACCGGCATTGATCCGTTTGTCCTTCGTGGGATCGACGGGTTGGTTGGGCTCCACGTAATCGTCGCGTCTTCCGTTGCCGTTGGTGTCGAGGATAAGCGGCGTCCAACCTAGCGACGCCACTTCGTCCCCGGTCTCGTCGAATTGCTTCGTGTTCAGATACCCCACGCCCGGACCGCCGCCGCTCGTCCAGAGCGTGTGGTTGGCGTCTTCGGCGAACATCAAGTGATGGGTACTGAAGCCGGTGCTGATGTGCGTGTACTTTCCGGTTTTGGGATCGTACATGCCGAGTTGGCGGCCGGAGCTGTTGAGCGGGAACTGCCGTGCCGACGGATGACTCGATCCCTTCTTGAACACGTCGGGATTTTCGGACGGACGCACGGTCGCGGTGATCCAGACCCGTCCTTTGTGATCGAACATCGGATTGTGCACGTTGGCCTTGCTGGTCCAGATGATTTCGTTGCCCCAATACGGCGACGGCGCGGGCATGGCCGGGGAAGTTGGCTTCGTGTTCGGATCGCGGACCGTCAACGGCACTTGGCTCGCCACGTGCCGCACCGGATCGAGCACCGGCAGGTAATCCGCGCTCAGTTCGAGCGCGCCGTAGATGAGCCCGTTGGCGTTAACCGTGGGATTTCGCCGGTCGGTCGTCACCAGATCGTGGAGGTAAGCTTTGGGGTCGGCCCAGTCCCACTGCGTGATGACGACATTGCGCTCGATCCCTTGCGGGCGCCGCGGCGCTGGCGGCACTTCACCGGCCGCGATGCGATCGGTCCAGTCGGCGAACATCCTCAGCGTTGGCTCTTTTCCGAGTTGAACCAGGGTCGAGACCATGTTTCCGCCGGCCTGGCCGGACATCAGTCGGCGCTCCCAAGCTTTAACTGAAGACTCAAATTGCCCGAGGGCTTCGGGCAGCTCGCGTGTCCCCTTTGTGCCGAGCGCGTGGCAGGCCATGCAATTGCCGGACTTGATCTGCCAGAGAAAATGCGCCTGGGTTTTGATGGCGGGCGAAATGCCGTTGCCTGTCGGTCCCGTGCCGGGAAACTGATCCTTCGCCGGCGGGCGAAGCAGCGAAAACCAGTAGCCGGCGGGAAAATACTGCGCCGCCGATTTTGCGTCGGGTGCCGCGATGGCCGTCAGCTTCAATACCTTGCCGGGCGCGGCTTTCGTCTTTTGCGAATCGACGAGCCCGTAACCGCGAACCCAGACGTTGTAGTTTGCGCTTGGCAACTCCGGGATCACGTAGCGTCCCTGATCATCGGTCACGACAATCTTGGCGAACTTGGTGGGCAGATCGGTTGTTTCCGCGATCACCCAGACCCCCGCTTCTGGACCGTTGGGGCCAGCCACGACGCCTTCGAGTGAGTCTTCCCCGGCGCGAACTGACTGCTGGGCGCTCGATGCGATGGTGACGAACGCCAACAGAAGGACGAAAGCGATGGACGCACGAAAACTGTGGATTCGCTTCTTGCTCATGTTCCGATTCCTTTCATGGTTGGGAGGGGTTGGTGAAGACAATCTTCCGATTTTTGCGCTCTGCCATAAACAGCCTGCGTCGCACAACCACACTGCGGCGGCGGAGATGTGCTGATTGCGGCGATTGACGGATAGAAATTGTTTATCTGGGACGGAGGACAGGATAGGCGCGCGGGGCTACGGAGCAAGGAAAAAGCCTTCTCGCATTTCGAACGACCGTTGCTTCTTCAACTGTTTGGACAAGAAGAATTCCACACTTTGCAAAGTGTGGAAGTTGTGGGAATGGCCTCCGGCCCGGCCTAATTGATGAACATCGCCGCATGGCTTCCGCCGCGTAACCGGTCACCTTTGCCCGGTCGCAGACCAGCAGTTTTGTAGTGCAACAGATTTTCAATCCGCCGTATGGCAGAATTGCATTCTGCGGACGCCTCGAATGGCCAAGCACGCCCAAGGTCGCGATCGCCCAGCCAAGTGTAGCTCGGCGATAGAGCAGATTGAAAATCTGCGCTGCGCCCGGCAAGACTGAGGCCTAACTCTACCGCGGGCGCATCTTGACACTGCCACCGAATCTCCAACGGCGTAACTCCCTCTCCTCCACGAAGTGGAGGAGAGGGCCGGGGAGAGGAGGGGCGTGTCATCCCAGCACATCTGTCCACGGTCACCACACGAGATTGCACTCTCCCCGAAGTGGGTAAGGGAGTGGCCAACGGCCACTCCCTCCCCGTTGTCGCGCTGAGGTCCATTCCTCAGATTGACCGGCGTGCGGCTTTCCCGCTCCGGGCGACCCCTGAC
>JACQWK010000230.1 GCA_016209525.1 Verrucomicrobiota bacterium | reverse complement strand
GGTGACACCGCCTGGCCATTGCACACAAGTCGTGTAGGTTTTCTCGAGAATCCCAAAGGGATTCCGCAACAGAGCCCAGGGTTGCGAGGAACGAGCTAGCGTGGGAAAATCCGGCCATAGGTATCTGAACCCCAACGGGGTTGAGCCAATAAATCGCAGCCAAGCCGCAACCCCTACAGGGTTGAGAGCCTTGTAGGGCCTGCCCAGGGTAGGCGCGTCGCGCCAACCCTGGGCTGGAGGGCGGAATCCCCTCGGGATTCGCGGATTTTCCCCTCTCGAGACCTGTGTAAAGTTGAGCGCGCCGCTTCGCTTTGACACCGCAGTCCAAGATCGCCACGTTCCGCCACGATTCTCACCGATGTTGCGAGAGCGTGAATCTGCGCTCCGAGGCCTGTGTTCGTCCGCGGACTCGGCGATAGCTGGATCGCGCAATGGGATTTCGGATTGGCCGGGGTCCGCCTCGTGACCTCGGCGGCTACAAGACGAAGCCATAGCAATGCTCTACAGATTCTCGCTGCGCCCGAGATCCTTTCGCAGCGGAGAGAAATTGCCTTCCTCGCAACAGCGGACGAACCCTTCGGTCACCGCTTTCAACTCTTCCCAGCGCGCGCGGATTTCCTTCGACTCCTGCTTGGTGATCGAGTTGTCGGCGGCGGCTGAGGCAATGACCGCCAGAAGGTCCGCGAATTCCTGCACGATCTGGTTGGTGGCGGGGATGAGAAAATGCGGATGCGGCCAGTTGGATTTCGGGTTCTTGATGAAAAACCCTCCGGCGCGCTCGCAAATCCATTGGACGACGCGGAGATCTTTGCTGCAGCGGACAAGGGCCTCGATGCGGTCGAGCGGGTTGGCTGTGCCGCTGCCCGCCTCGGCCGGCTCGGCCCATTTGTAAATGAGCGAGAGCGAGAGACCCATTTCGGCGGCGATTTCTTTGGCGTTCCCATCATGAAGGACTTCGTGCAACAGTTCGTGGGATTGCATGGAACGACAATGCGGAGGAATGGCCGGGTTGGCAAGGCGGAACGCGGATGGGCGACACTGCAAGTTGTCCGTAGCGGCGGGCGTCCGCGCCTGCCGTAGAGCCGTGGCGTCGCGCCCGGCGGATCCGGCGTAAGATTCGCGAGCGCTGTGAGACTGGCGGTCACTTCCGGCCGGCAAGACGCCGCCCTCTACGGCAGGCGCGGACGCCTGCCGCTACTTCCACCACCAATTCGGAGTTCCACCCAAGCCGGTTTGGCGATTGACTTTCAGTAGGCTTTTTCCAATCTGATTTCGAGCGCGGTTAGAGATGGGTAGCGCATATTTTCAAACTGACGACGAAACTGAAGAAAGGACAAGCTATGGGCACGATGCACGAAGTGGACTACAAGATTTACGGCGACGACATGCAGTTTGTGGAAGTCGAATTGGACCCGCAAGAGGCGGCGGTCGCCGAAGCCGGCGGGATGATGTACATGGAGGATGGGATCGACATGGAGACTATCTTTGGCGACGGATCCCAGCAGCGGAGCGGCTTCCTCGGGGCGCTCGTCGGCGCGGGCAAGCGGTTGCTCACGGGCGAATCTCTCTTCATGACCGTGTTCCAAAATCGCGGCTACGGCAAAAAGAAAGTCGCTTTTGGGGCGCCCTACCCCGGCAAGATCATCGCCGTCCACCTCACAGAAATCGGCGGCGAGCTGATCGCGCAGAAGGACTCGTTTCTTTGCGCGGCCAAAGGCGTTAGCGTCGGCATTGCTTTCCAAAAAAAAATCGGAGTCGGCTTGTTCGGCGGGGAAGGCTTCATCATGCAGCGGTTGCAGGGCGATGGCTGGGCGTTTATTCACGCCGGAGGCACTCTCCTGCAGCGGGACTTGGGGCCCGGCGAATTGCTCAGAGTCGATACCGGTTGCATCGTCGCGTTCCAGCCTTCGGTCGATTACGACATTCAACGCGCCGGGAACATCAAATCCATGTTGTTCGGGGGCGAGGGTCTATTTTTCGCCACGCTCCGAGGGCCGGGCCGTGTCTGGCTGCAATCGCTTCCGTTCAGCCGCCTGGCCGACCGCATTTACGCCGCCGCGCCCCAAACCGGCGGCGGTGGACGCGGTGAAGGCTCCATCCTCGGCGGCTTGGGTCGGATGTTGGATGGGGACA
Organism: Verrucomicrobiota bacterium; assembly: GCA_016209525.1. Lineage (GTDB taxonomy): Bacteria > Verrucomicrobiota > Verrucomicrobiia > Limisphaerales > SIBE01 > VHCZ01. The sequence continues at coordinate 1,078 of JACQWK010000230.1, read as the reverse complement.
ACTAGATTTACGATTTACGAATTATGATTTATGAGTTGGGAAAGGACTTCAGCGCAATCCGGGCCGCTTGGTTGGCGGCTGATAATCTTTGTGCCAGTAGAGCTGCCAGAGGCGCTCTAACCGGACTTCTTCCGCGTGGCCGTCGAAGAAGCAGATGTTGATCGCGCCGGGAAGCAAGTCCGCGTCCACGCGTAACTGCCAATTTCCCAGCCCCGGGGCACTTCCGCAGCACCGCCCGCTACCTGGAAATTTCCAGACGGCCAACCCCAAGCAGAATTCACTTTCCCGAGGCCATCGGGCTTTCTCTTTTGGCGCGGCAGAAGAGGCGCGCTCGGACAGATCGAGTTTGGATTGGGCGTTTCCGTCGGATTGAAGAAGAGGTCATAAAAAGGAGCGGAAAGCTCAGAATGCCCGTCGTCGTCACCGAGCGCTTTGCGGTTGATCGACAGTTGCCTCAAGTTGCTCAAACAACCGACGCTATTCGCCTTCTCCTTCGCTTTCGTCAACGCCGGCAACAGCAGACTGGCAAGGATGGCAATCACCGCGATGACGACGAGCAATTCGATCAGAGTGAATGCTTGGTTTCGTTGTAGTCTCGCAGGCGTTCCCATACTGGCCCTGGTTCTTTAAGCTCGATCGAATCATTACCGCGAGGGTGGCGCTCTGACAAGCGCTTCGGCGCCGGCACAGCAATTCTCATTTTGACGACAGGCACGACCTGCGACCCGCTTGTAGTCCCGGCTTTAGCCGGTCCGGGCCGCCTAAAGGCGGGACTACAAACCTTTTCCGTGTAGTCCATCCCACAGTCTCCTCCGTAAGCACACGCACTCCAGACGCTTCGCGCCGGCCAATCTGGTCTGAGTGTGGGATGTCGCGAATCGGGTTCCGCTAATTTTCCTGTCGTGTGAGTTGCCAAAATAATGCCTGAACACAGCAATTTTGGTGAAGCCAATGACGCGTCGAACCGTCGAAGATGAGTTGTTCGGCAATTTGAGCAAGATGAACCCGGTTTGGTTATCTGAGAGCCTGTCTGAAAATGCTGCCTTGGGTAGCACAGCCTGCCAGCCTGTGCCGTCCG
>JACQWK010000227.1 GCA_016209525.1 Verrucomicrobiota bacterium | reverse complement strand
TTCAAGGACAACAGGATCAACGGCATCTTTATCAAGGAAATGCTCGTTCTGCGAGCAGCCTAGTCACGGCTACTGACAAGCCGCCCAACAAGCGGCTGGAGCGGACCGCTGAAAAGCGCGGCCGCTCAGCCGCAGGTCGTTCGGCGGACAAACAATTCCACTCAGGATGGCATCGGTTTGTCATTCCTGACATCAATGGAGGAAGAATGGCTCTCGTGCCAAGTCCCCTTTGGGCACTGCTGGGCGCACTACTCCTCGTCCTCGTGGCATGTGAACGATCACCGGCTACTTCCGACATCAGAGAAAACACTGCTCAGATCGGTGACTTGGCCCAACGCTACCGAACCGTCGGACAGGGGCCGCCGCTCCTCCTGGTTCACGGCCTCACCAACACATGGCGAATCTGGCGTCCATATATGGACACGCTCGCCGAGAAGCACTGGCTGATTATCCCTGACTTGCGCGGCCATGGGGATACGAAGAATCCGGCCTCAACTCTTACGGAATGGCAGGTCGCGCGAGACATGCTCGCGCTGCTCGATACGTTGGGTGTCAAACAAGTTCAGCTTGTCGGGTTCAGTTTCGGAGGCCATGTGGCGTTGCGCATGGCCGCGCTCCAACCTGAACGGGTCGAAGCAATGATTGTAATCGCCGGTGCGCACCAATTGCTTGGTCCAGCCAGAAAGACGATTGAGGACAACAGAGGAACGAATCTACCCCAAGGCTGGTACTTGGATGTCGCCAGCACCTGGCATCCGGCTGGCGAAGTGCAGGTGCAGCAGCTCTGGCGAGAAGGTGTCGCGTCCGCGCTCGGCAACGACTTCGGCATACCTGACGAATTGTTGGCCGCCATTCGGGCGCGCACTCTCGTCATTCAGGGAGACCGAGACGACTACTTTCCGCTTGACGTGCCGTTAGACCTGTATCGCAAGATTCAGAAGGCGCAGTTATGGATCATTCCCAACACTACGCACGCGACCGTATTTTTCCAAGACGTCGCACCGTCGGAGCAGGACTTTGGCGGCGGTCGTCTCGCAGCGAGGATTTTCCCGGAAGTGATCGACGAGTTTCTGGCGGCGAAAGGGTCCCAGAAGTGAGCTGCCGAACACTGCGATGGAGCCGCCAAACGGCGCAATGTCGAGTTCGTCTGACCGAAACGTGGTTCCCGCGCCGTTTGCGGCTCATCGCATAGCCGTTAGGCTCCGAGTGCAATCATGGACGAGTCCAGGGTTTTAGCTGCAATCAATAGCGCACGAAAGGGCATTGCGCAGTATCTGGAGATAATGGAGCTGCTGCCCCATGTGGATGTAAGCCGCGACCGCAACTTTCAGAGAAAGTACAACGCCTTTTATAGAGTGCGGCAAAGATCAGAAGGGTGGTATGAACAGTACTGCGCTTACCTGGAGAGCGGCAAAGCCAGTCCGCCTTCGTTTGACTCCACGATCCATTACATGTTCTCTGCTCTCGGCAGATGTGAGCCTTCCTTCTGCAGCAAGCTCGTAGCAACACTTAATCCACATCAACCGGTCTGGGATAAGTTCGTGCTAAGGAACACCAACCAAGAGCCTCCGCCTTACGGCACAAAGGATCGCGTCGCAAGGGCGAAGGTCGTTTATCGCAATATTCAGAATTGGTACGAGCAATACCTGCCTTCATTGGAAGCGCGGTACGTGGTCAGTGTTTTTAATCGAGAAGTGCAAGATCATCATAGAATCACGAATCTGAAGAAGATTGATTTTGTTCTGTGGCAGATCAGAGCCTAACATCAATGAACCCGACGCCGCTGCGGCCGCTGTCGCGTCCGCAACGGTCCCCTCGCTCGCGAAGAACGCTCGCTCGGCGCGGGTTATCGGCAGGCCGTTATGCCGCCACCTGCCACCCTTCGACGCCTGAGGCGAAGGTAGTATGATACGGTCGTGTCCGATCACGCGAACAAACACATTAGAGAAGCGGTGGAATATGCGCTGAGTGCGGGTTGGACGCTGCGGATGTCGGGAGCGCGAGCTCACACGTGGGGCCTGCTCTTTTGTCCTCAGCATGACAGGACGGGTTGTAGGAGAGCAGTGTACTCTACGCCCCGTAACGCCGAAGATCATGCCAAGGACATTCGTAGAGCTGTTGATCGCTGCCCACATTCAAGGCAACCTCAAGAGAGGCGGGCATGAATAAATACGACTTCAGTTTGGTAGTGCCAAATCTCGTAGAGCTGACGGAAGAAATAGCGGATGCCTTGTACTCCGCTGGATGCGACGATGGGACGCCCGGTACGTGCGAAGGCGTTCTTACGATAGAGTTTCATCGCGAGGCAGTTTCGCTTGAAGAAGCAATTCGTACCGCTATCGAGAACGTTCGCAGCGCCGGTTTCGAAGTAGCTCGTGTCGAGATTGATGCGGCAGCAGTGGGACCAGCGGCATAACACCACAATGCAGCCGACAATCGGCGCGCGCCGCGTTTCGTTTGACGCAAGGTGAGGCTCGCGCCGCTTGCGGCTGATTGTGAGCCCGTTATCCGGACAGGCATGATTGCAGAGATCGATGAACCGATTAGGGTGGTCGAGTACGACCCCCGCTGGGTCGAGTGGTACGCTGTGGACTCC
>JACQWK010000226.1 GCA_016209525.1 Verrucomicrobiota bacterium | reverse complement strand
GCAAGGACGACAGTAACCGCACCTAGCAGCACTTCCATGATCGGCTGGGCAGCCCCTTCCAGGAAAAGGGGAGGATCCGAATTACCGTCTACCACAGGTATGCGAACTTGTCAACACGAGTCTCGGCCGGGTAGTGTATCAATTTGACCGCTCAAGCAAGGCGACGACTTCGGCCATTGTCCAGACGTGATCGGTCAACCCCGCGGCCATTGCTGGCGTCGTCGCGTAGGGTTTGCTGAGCGTCTTGTGCGGGCGGCAGTAGTTGTAGTGCATGAAGTAGAGCGCCAGCGCGTGCATGTGGTTCTCCAACTTTTTTGAGAAGGCATTGGTCAGGCGGGTAAACCGCCTCATGCTCATGCGCATGGTCAGGTTGGCGCGTTCAACGTAGCTGGTCGAAATGTGGGCGTCGTCAGGCTGGCCCTGCCGCACCTGTAGCTTAGTACCGATGCAAGTGCCAGGGCTGTACCGGATTTGCTCGCTCTTGGCGGGTGAGGCGTAAATCTTCTCCAGCGTGGCGTAGTCGATGTCCGCGCCGAACGCGGCCTCAACCGCTTCGATGTAGGGGCGGTGTCCGTCCGTGGTTAGTTGAATGCGGTGCGCTAGCCGAGATCGCACATCATCAACGAAGATCATCGCGGCTTCTGCATCGCGGGAGCCGACGTGCCAGCACGGAACCAACTTCGTCTCCGCGTCGATGGCCGTCCAGGTCCACACATCCCCGTAGCCAAACTGCCCGCGCTTCTCGGCGGGAACGTTCTTCGCCTTGGCGTAGACGAAACTCCAAATCTCGTCGCACTGGAGCCGCTTGCAGGGCAGGTTCCGCATGTGTTCGTCCTGGTAAGCCAAGCACGCGTCGCCCAGCTCGGTCAGCAGCTTAATAACCGTGTTGATGGCGACACCCGCGATCCGCGCCGTGCTGCGAATTGAATTACCTTCGCAAAGGGCCTGGACGATTCGAATTCGGCGTTCGTCTGGGATGCGGTTCATAATGAACACATTATGCTTGAGCGCACTAGGTTTGTCAATGGCACTGTTGCCACAAAATGACGAGAATGCGACGAGCGCAAATTTGCGAAACAGATTCAGATTGGAGAATTCCGTCTAGACAATGCTTGAGCGGAAAGCTATACTGACAACCTGTAGACGCGGTCCGTGGTAACGGCAACGGGTTCGGTTCCCTTACCTGCGCTCGAAAGGGTGTGGGGGAGGAGGGACTCGAACCCTCAATCCTGTGGAGGAGGCGGTTTTCCAGACCGCCGCGTATGCCGTTCCGCCACTCCCCCGTGTCTATGTCACTAAGAACGGACAGGGCTCGCATTCCAACGTAAGCCCTGTCCGTTCTGTGTTAGGCAGCTTTCTTTAGGCTGTCCAATACCTCCCGCATCAATGGCGTCAGGCGGTAGCGGTGTTTGAATTTGCCGTCTACCATCCCCTGACGCGACTCAATCATTGCCCCGATTGGCACGCCGAGCTTCCGCACTCGCCGAGAGATGGTGGTCAACGTGCCAGCCACCGACAATAGCCTATCCGAGCCGATGGCCTTCGCCAGCGAGTCTGCGACCACTTCACCGGGGGCAGAATGCAATTCGGCCACGATCTTGCGGGCGTTGCCATCCAAGACTTGGTAGGCGCGCCGTAGATGGTCCGCTGTCGGATGCTCTATGAGTGGAGGAGGCACTTGGATTTTGCGGTGCGGGGAACGGGCCGTGGCTTCGGCAGCCTGGGCCTGATTCGCCATGAGATCAAGTTGTGACGGAGGCACCGTGAGTCCCAGGACCCGCAGGATCACGCGCAGCCCTTCCTCGTCCGTCGCTACAATTTCGAGATCGCCCCGCTTCACAGTTAACGGCGGCATGAATCGCACCTCGCTTCACACAACTACGACCGATAAGCCAAATATACCACAATTAGCGTAGATGCCACGAGTGCCACGCGACAAATAGAAAAAGCCACCTGGCGATGGCTCTTCGTGGCGTTACGGGCGGCTCGGAGTTTTACGAGGTCTTTTTTTGCTTGGACCACCTAGCCGCGGCAGCTTTTACCGCAATTGCGCGGCGCTGTTCGGAGGTCAAGCGTGCCGCTCGCGCTGGTCCACCCTTCTTCCCGCCTGCGCGCCCCAATGCGACAGCGTGTGGATTCTTGCCTGTCGGCGACTCCGGTGGCGTCACCGGCGATTCGTTCTTCTCAGCAGTGGCCTCTTTGACGACGCGGAACGCGGTCACCGCAAAGTCGTGTTCTTTCTTTTTCCGTTTCGGCATACGCTCACGGTATCGAATCGTCCGTGAGCGGTCAAGCTCAAACTAATACACTACCCATGGTCCATAGCGTGATTCCGGACCAGCTAAGGGGCCGGATAGTGGGCCTATACCGCGTAGAGCACGGCTTCTACTCTCTAGGGGCGCTGCTGCTGGGTACCGCAGCGGAGTTCCTTGGGGCGGACGCCGCCATCGCGGTCATAGCCACGGCCGGCCTGGGGGTGGTTGCGTTCCTGGGGCTACGGTTCCTTCCACTCTGGCGGACCACCTGAGCGCACGCGTAGGAGACGGCTCACTCAAGTACGCCGTATCGCCATGCCCTCACCAGGTCGTGGAACAGCAGCAAGAGGTCCGCTCCAACGCCGCCGCCCAGCATTATCGCCAGGGCCGTAGGCCGGTTTATCTCGTAGGAGAACAGTTTCAATACGCCGCCCCAGGCGCCGCCGGAGGTGACCACCAAGG
>JACQWK010000224.1 GCA_016209525.1 Verrucomicrobiota bacterium | reverse complement strand
TGGTTGCTGTTCTTGATAAACGCATTTCAACCAATATTTACGGGCATTTCGAGCTTTTTTATTATTTCAAGCAAAAATTCGCACTTGTTGCAGGACTAGTTGGTAACTCCGATGCCCGAGGACCTGTTTCTCTCCGACCGCGATTGGCGCAACCTTCTGCGCGATATTCATAATCGGCAGGTCGTTCCCATCGTCGGCGCGGAACTCGTCAAGGTCGGACCTCCCGACGACTCGCGCCGGCTCGTCGACTCCCTTGCCGCTCCGCTCGCTCATGCTCTTGGGCTAACACCCGACCCTGCTCGCCACATCACCCTCAACCGCGTCGCTTGCGATTATTTGCTGGCCGGTCACCCGCGGAAGGCAATCTACGAGGAACTCCGCGAGCTTATCTCGCCCACAGATGCCCCGCTATCCGCGCCTCTCGGGGAACTCGCAGCCATCACGGATTTCGATCTTTTCATCACGACAACTTTTGATCCTCTCATCGTTCGAGCCTTGGAGAAATCGCGCCCGGGATTTCGACCGAAGCATTTTTGGGAGCACAACCAACCAGGTGAGCCCAACGTTCTTGAGAATCACTACAGTTCGCCGGTCGATCTACCCGCAGCGTTCAACGGCCCCCTCGTCTATTATGCGTTCGGCAGCCACAACACCTATCCCGACTTCGCCGTCTGGGAGGAAGACTATCTCGAGTATATCTGTGGGCTCCTCCTGCACCAGGAACAACTGAAGCACCTCTTTCTGACTCTGCGCAGCCGCTATCTGCTTTTTCTCGGCGCGCCGTTCACCGACTGGGCGGTGCGTTTTTTTCTCCGCGTGGCCAAGGGCGAACGCTTCAGTGATCGCAAAGCCCGCGCACAGCAGGACTATCTCGCCGACCAGCTCGCCAACCTCGGCGAGCCGATGATCTTCTTTTTCGACAAGGTCGTTGGGGCCGTTCGCATCATCCCCGGCGACCCAGGCGCGTTCGTGTGTGAGCTGGCCCGGAGGTGGCGCGAGAAATATGCCTCCAATGTTGGAGACGATCTGGTGGCCCAGATGCCCGATGATATGCCGCAACGTGCCGTCTTCATCAGCTATGCGAAAGACGATCTTGAAGCCGTGCGCCATCTGGTTCGCGGCCTGCGCGCGGCCCAAATTCCCTATTGGTTCGACAAACAACGCCTTGAAGTCGGCCAGAACTATGAGCGCAGCCTCGAGCAAGCCGTGAGGGTTGGTTGCAGCTTTTTTCTCTCCGTGATTTCGCATGCCACGGAAAGCGATGCTTCGCGGTATGTGCACAAGGAGCGCGCTTGGGCGGCGCAACGTCATTGCGAAGGCTTTGCCTTCTATCTCCCGGTGATCATCGACGACACTAAGCCGGAGCAGGTTAAGCTCGAACCGGCCGAGTTCGCGACGATTGAGCGCGTGAGCCTTCCGGGCGGTGATGTCACCGTGCCGTTCGCCAAGAGACTGCGCCGACTCGTCGAAGAATTCCGCATTTCCGGCGCACCCCGCGTCTGACCTATGCCAAGCATACCTCGTCAGTCCGGCGGCCCGATGGTCGATCCTGAGCATCCGTGGCTCGGGCTCCACCCGTTTTCCGAGGACAACCAGCACTACTTTTTCGGACGCACAGACGAGATTCGCAAAATCTTCCTGCGTGTCCGCGACCACCCGCTGACAGTGCTCTTCGGGCAGAGCGGCCTCGGAAAAACGTCCCTGCTCCGCGCCGGCCTTCTCCCGAAACTTCGCCTCGAACAATTCCGTCCCGTCCATCTTCTGCTCGACTTCGCCACCGAAGCGCCGCCGCTGATCGCGCAGGTGCGCTCGGCGCTTGCCGCCGCCTGCACGGATGACTCGCTCTCCGTCGCGGCGTTGCTGGGGCGGTGGGCGCCGCTCGGCAGCCTGTGGGAAATCTTCGCGCACGAGCAGCTTCGCCCCGGCGCTCTCGCCGAGCGTCCCCCGGTGCTGCTCATCGATCAGTTCGAAGAGAACTTCACGCTCGGGGCGGAGCAGGCTGACTCCCGCCACCCGCGCCGCGCCGAAGTTGAGGAACTCATCGTCCAGATTGCTGATCTGGTAGAAAACCGTCCGCCCGTGGTCCTGCAGGAGAGCTTTCGGACCGACCGTCGTCGCGCGCGCGACTACACGCTCGGCCCAAGCCACGTCCGCGTCGTCCTCGCTTTGCGCGAGGACTATCTCTCGCAACTTGAAGCGTGGACAAGCACGCTGCCCTCGCTGATGCGGAATCGCATGGCCCTGCAGCGCCTAAGCGGGCTCCAAGCTTTGGAAGCCGTGGTCCGCCCCGGCCGCATGGACGGCCGGCGGCTCGTCTCGGATGAAGTGGGCGCGCAGATCGTCCGCTTCGTCGCCAAGCGCGAACCTTCCGCCTCGCTCGAAGAAATCGAGGCCGTGCCGCCACTCGTGAGCCTGATCTGCGAACGCCTCAACGAGGCCCGTCTCGCCGCCGTCCCACCGCTGGCCGAGATCACCTCGGACTTAGTCGATCAACAGGGAGAGGACATCCTCCAGAGTTTCTATACGGAGTGTTTCGACGTCCTGGCCGAGGCCGAACGCGAAACCGCGCGCGAATTTGTCGAGGACCGCCTGGTCACTGTGGGTGGCCACCGCAATCCCGTCGCACGCGACGATGGTATTGCCATGCTCGCCCGCGGCGGCGTTCGCGATCCGGACGCCGTGCTCGACGCACTTGTCGCGCGCCGCCTGCTCACGGCCGAACAACGCGGTGGCATCCAGCGGCTGGAGATTACCCACGATGTCATCGCCCCGCTCGTCGTCCGCGCGCGCACCGAGCGCCAAAAACGCCGAGCGGAAGCGGAAAAACTCCGGGCCGACGCCGAGGCTCGACGCCAGCGGGTCGCCCTGCGCCGAGCGCGACTGGTCGCCGCGGTCTGCGCCTTCCTGGTCGTCGTCGCCTTGATCGCGCTGTGGGTTGCATATACGGCTCTCGTTCGGGCTGAGACCGAAAAGACCCGTGCCAAACAAGCCGAGGCGATCGCCGAGGCGGAAAAGAAGAATGCGCTGGCCGAAAAACTGCGGGCGGAGGATGCACTCGTCCGTGCCCAAATGAGCGAAGCACTGGCCAACGATGCGAAAGCAAAAGCCGTCGGAGCCAAAAAAGCCGCCGACGAACTTATCAAATACCTCCAATATGATGTTAGTGATGTCCTCGCGAAACTCGGTCCGCTCAAAATGATGGACGAACTCAACACGCGAATCCGCCGGTATCAGACCGATCATCCGGCTGAACTCGACGATCTGCCGACGCTTCGGGAGCAAAGTTTCGCACTGCGCCAGCGAGGTGACCTGCTCGTCGCTCAAGGCAAGCTCGCTGACGCCCTCAAAGCCCACCGCGATAGCCTCGCAATCGCTGAGCGCCTCGCCAAACAGGATCCGGACAACACCGGCTGGCGGCGCGACCTCTCGGTCAGTTACGAAAAAGTCGGTGACGTGCTCGTCACCCAAGGCAAGCTCCCCGACGCCCTCAAAGCCTACCGGGACAGCTTCGCGATCGTTGAGCGCCTCGCCAAACAGGATCCGAACAACGCCGACTGGCAGCGCGACCTCTCGGTCAGTTACGAGAAGGTCGGCGACGTGCTCTTGGCCCAAGGCCAGTTCGCTGACGCGCTCAAGGTCTACCGCAACGATCACGTCAACTTCGACCGCCTCGCCAAACAGGAGCCGGACAACGCTGGCGGGCAGCGCGACCCTTCCTTCGGCTACAGTAATGTCGGCGATGTGTTCCGGGCCCAGGGCCAGCTCGCCGACGCCCTCAAGGCCTACCGCGACAGCCACGTGATCCGCGAACGCCTCGCCCAACAGGACCCGGACAACACCGGCTGGCAGGCCAATCTTTCCTCGAGCTACAATAAACTCTGCGATCTGCTGATGGCCCAAGGCCAGCTCGCCGACGCCCTCAAGGCCGCCCGCGATGGCCTCATGATCGCTGAGCGTCTCTCGAAACAGGATCCGGGCAACGCCGGCTGGCAGCGCGGGCTTTCCGACAGTTACAACAATGTTGGTAGTGTGCTCACAGCGCGGGGCCAGCCCGCCGAAGCCCTCAAGTTCGTTCGCGATGGCCTCGCAATCCGGGAGCGCCTCGCCAAACAGGACCCGGACGACGCGGGCCGACAGGTCGATCTTTCCTACAATTACGATGAGCTGGGGGACGTGCTGAGCGCCCAAGGACGGCTCCCCGATGCCCTCAAGACCTATCGCGACGGCCTTGTGATCCGCGAGCGCCTCGCCAAGCACGACCAAGAGAATGTCGCCTGGCAGTTCAACCTTGCTGTCAGTTACAACAACGTCGGCAACGTTCTCATGACCCGCGGCCAGCTCACCGACGCCCTCAAGGCCGTCCGCGTCAGCCTCGTGATTCGCGAGCGCCTCGTCCAACAGGACCCGGACAACACCCGCATGCAGGTCGATCTTTTTGCCAGTTACGATAAGCTCGGCGACGTGCTGAGATCCCAAGGCCAGCTCGCTGACGCCCTGAAGACGGTCCGCGATGGCAATGTGATCCGCGAACGCCACGTCGAACACGGCCCGGACAACACTGTCTGGCAGCAAAACCTTTTTTACGGTTACGTTAAGCTTGGCGACTTGCTGGGAACCCAAGGCCAGCTCACCGACGCCCTCAAAACGTCCCGCGACGGCCTTGCGATCGCCGAGCGCCTCGCCAAACAGAACCCGGACAATGCCGACTGGCAGAGCGACCTTTCCGTCAGTTACGATTACATCGGCAAGGTGCTGCGAGCCCAAGGCCAACTCGCCGACGCCCTCAAGTCCGTCCGTGAAAGCCTCGCGATCCGCGAGCGCCTCGCCAAACAGGATCCGGACCAGACCCGCCGGCAGGTCGATCTTTCTTTCGCTTACGATAGCGTCGGCAACGTGCTCGTGGCCCAAGACCAGGACGCCGACGCCCTCAAGGCCTACCGTGACAGCCTCGTGATCCGCGAGCGCCTCGCCCAACAGGATCCGGACAACAACCGCAGTCAGGTCGACCTTTCCGTTAGTTACGAAAACGTCGCCGGCGTGCTCGTGGCCCAAGGCCAGTTCGCTGACGCCCTCAAGGCTATCCGCGACAGCCTCGCGATCCGCGAACGCCTCGCCAAACACGACCCGGACAACGTCGGCTGGCAGAGCAACCTTTCCTTAAGTTTCGAGAGAGTCGGCTCCGTGCTCGCGGCCCAAGACCAGTTCGCTGACGCCCTCAAGGCCGTCCACGACAGCCTCGCGATCCGCGAACGCCTCGCCAAACAGGACCCAGACAACGCCGATCTGCAGCACAACCTTTTCGCTAGCTACGTTATGCTCCGCAAAGTGCTGAAGGCTCAAGGCCAGCTCGGCGAAGCCCTTAAAGCCTGTCGCGACGGCCTCATGATCCGCGAACGCCTCGCCAAATTGGATCCGGCCAACGCCTGGTGGCAGCAGCACCTTTCCTTCAGCTACTACGAACTCGGCGACGTGCTGAAGGCCCAAGGCCAGCCCGCAGAAGCCCTCAAGGCCTACCGCGACGGCCTCGTGATCCGCGAGCGCCTCACCCAACGGGATCCAGACAACGCCTGGTGGCAGCAAAACCTTTCCTTCAGCTACAATGAACTCGGCGACGTGCTGAGGGACCAAGGCCAGCTCGCCGACGCCCTCAAATCCTTCCGTGACAGCGTCGCGATCCGCGAACGCCTGGCCAAACTCGACCCCGACAACACAGATTTTCAGGACAACCTTTCGGCGAGTTACGACAAAGTCGGCGATGTGTTCGTCGCCCAAGACCAGCGCGCCGACGCCCTCAAGGCCTACCGCGACGCCCTCGTGATCCGTGAACGCCTCGCCAAACTCGACCCCGACAACACCAGTTGGCAACTCGACCTTTCACTCGGTTACTCGAGGATCGGGATAGTGCTCGAGACCCAGGGCCAGCGTGCCGACGCACTCAACGCCTTTCGCGACGGCCTCGTGATCTGCGAACGCCTCGCCAAACTCGACCCGAACGACGTCGCATGGCTGCTCGCCCTCTCCCTCAATTACGAAAATGTCGGCGACGTGCTCGTCGCCCAAGGCAAGCTCCCCGATGCCCTCAAGGCCTACCGCGACGGCCTCGAGATTCGCGAACGCATCGCCAAACTCGACCCGGGCAACGCCGACAGGCAGCACGCCCTTTCCTCTAGTCACGACAAAGTCGGCGGCGTGCTCGAGGATCAAGGCCAGCTCGCCGACGCGATGAAGGCCTATCGCAACAGCCTCGTGATTCGCGAGCGACTCGCCCAACAGGACCCTGGCAGCGCCGACAAGCAGAATAACCTATCCGAAAGTTACGACAAAGTCGGCGACGTGCTCAAGGCCAAGGGCCGGCGCGCCGAGGCGTTGAAGGCCTACCGCGACAGTCTCGCTATCGCTAATCGTCTCGCCAAACAGTATCCAGACAACGCAATCTGGCAGCGCAACCTTGCCATCAGTTACGACAATGTCGGTGACGTGCTCAAGGCCCAGGGCTGGCGCGCCGAGGCGTTGAAAGCCTACCGGAACAGCTTCGTGATCCGAGAACGCCTCGCTCAGCAGGATCCGCAAAACGCCGGCGGGCAGCTCGACCTTTCCGTCAGCTACGACAATGTCGGCGACGTGCTCAAGGCCCAGGGCCGGCGCGCCGAGGCGTTGAAGGCCTACCGGAACAGCTTCGTGATCCGAGAACGCCTCGCTCAGCAGGATCCGCAAAACGCCAGCGGGCAGCACAACCTTTCCATCAGCTACGACAACGTCGGCGCCATGCTCGAGTCCCAAGGCGAGTGGGCCGAAGCCCTCAAGGCCTACCGTGAACGGCTCCTGATTCGCGAGCGCCTCGCCAATCGGGAGCCAGACAACACCAATTGGCAACACCTCCTTTCCGACAGTCACTACCAAATCGCCGAGATCCTCAAAAAGCTGAATGCTCTTCCCGAGGCGTTGGCCAATTATCAGGCTTCGCTTACCATCCTTGAGAGGTTGTCCCGACTCGATCCTTCCAATGTCGCGTGGCAGCATAACGTGAAAATCAACCGCGCCCAAGTCAGGCGCGTGCAGGCTTCGATCAAGTCCCCAAAGACCTCTTCTAACCGTCGTGGGGTGCCACAGAAATAGCACTGAGTTCGACATGCCATGCCCAGAGCGCCAGCCCCCCGGCGGATGGAAATCAGTCTGAAAAAATCATTCGGCGCGACGCTCGGGACGCAAAGATGGTCCGATGCGGCCGCTGTGGGACCGCCATCGGCCGACTATTCTCCAATCGTGAGGCGGCCCGGTGAGCGCCATTCGGGTCAGGCTTTGCTTATTCCGGTGGCATTCGACCGGGGCGTTGATGCGATGCCGACAAGGCGCCAAAACGGGTCGAAAGGGTAAAGGGGTCGGTTCTTGAGAATGGCTACAAGCTTTAAGTTTTCAGCCCCTTGGAGCCGGGTGCTCGGTGATGTCCAGTTGTTCCACGAGTTGCCCGGTTATAGATTCCAGCCGGGTTTTCCTGGCGAAATGCACTCTTGCCGTCAAGGAGCGGGAGAGTAAGTCAACGGGTCATCCATCAAAGGTTCGTGTCAACAAACAAAATTCTTCTGCCGCCAAAAAAGTGACTTTTTGACACGAGCGTTGCTCGTCCGCGCCGAGGAGCGCCCGCCGTTGCACCGACAACTTCTTGCACCAGGTTCCAACGCCTGACGCCCGGCCTTCGGGACGCCGTCCATTTTGTCCGATCGGTCCCGGCTATTTGGCCAAGTCCAACGCCTGACCAAGGCCTTCTCGTTGTCTGGTTCTTGAAGTTGAGCGATCCGGGTCGGCAGTATCGCTGTTGGCTGGCGCAGTACGATCCGTTCGTCGACCGCGAGTCAACGGGTCCCGGCCAAGGGCTCGACGTTGCCCTGTCTTTGAGAATTCACCGATAGCTCATTGGGAAATTCTGTTCGCGTGACGCTTTTCGGGCCGGTAATCTTCCAGCATGAGTTACGTGACGCTGGAAGTTCAAATTGACCACGGCAGAGTTGTGCCCAAGGAGCCAGGGAAACTGCCGGAAACCGCGAGCGGCTTGCTGACAATCCTTGAGGCAGCGCCGACGATCGGGTCACCGATGTCGCCTTTGGAGGCGTTTAGGGATCTTCAGCGCCAACTGCAGCTGACCCCGGAGAAGGCCGAAGCCTGGAAGACCGCCATCCGCGAAGCGCGTCGCTAAGCCACAGCTCATGATCCACTTGGACGCGAATTATCTTGTGGACGCCTTGGTTCCCGGTTCTTCGTCCGAGGCGACGATCGTGGGCTGGCTTTCGGCAGGCGAACGTTTGGCAATGAGCGCCGTTGCTTACACCGCGTAAATGGTCCTGAATGATTCGGGCGGAATGGAGGATATCTTCCAGATAGGTGTCATCCCTCGACATAGAGCGGTTCCGTGCGGCTAAGGATCGAGGATTTGCGCCGGACATTCCGGCTCTTTTCAACTGTTGGCCGATCCAGCAGGTCCACTGAGCGACCGAAGATCTCCGCCAGCCTGTATTCCATGTCCACCCAGCCAAAGAGCGTCGGATGCGCGTCGGGCCGCAGTGTGCAGAGCAAATCCACATCGCTGTCGGGTCGGAAATCGTCGCGGAGCGCGGAGCCGAACAACTCGAGCTTGGCGATGCCGCGTTCGCGGCAGAACCGGCGGAGAACGTCTAGATCGTAGTCCAGCCTCATGTGGCGATGATCGTAAGCGAACTCGTCCGCAAAGGGAAGGCCGTGTTACTTGGCCAACCACGGGGTGCGCATGGAGCGCTGACCGAGAGGTGAACCGCCCAATTCTGCCGCCTATGAACGCCAGCAGTTGGGAATAGGAATGACCACGTCACTCTCAACCACCACCGGCGTGGTTGCGAGTTCACGGTTGGCAGGATCCTATTCGGAGGAGCGATCCTGGAGCCGGTACTCGGCGTCACCGCTCTTGCGTTGTTCGGCATCATGGTCGATTTCGCAACCAGACGCTCAGATGGCTGTCCGCCATCCCGTTCCAGTGAAATCCGGCGTTCAACGGGAGCGCGGCCTGACTGCAAACGGAAGCCAAGTTTGCAGGACTAGCGTTCCGGCTTTGGGCGAAGGCAGTGTCAAAAGTGAGGACCGACACGTTCGCGATCCAATTCGAATTCACCAAGAGGGAGACCGACCAACGCCTTGTTGTCATTACGAATCTTCGAACCCGCTAAGACTTGCCAAGAGCCGAGACTGACCGGCTGCCGTTGGTCAGTTGTCAAAACTAGGAACTGA
>JACQWK010000225.1 GCA_016209525.1 Verrucomicrobiota bacterium | reverse complement strand
TGCGAGGACCACGAGCGTTTGGCCTGTGAGCAGGCGCAATCGGAGCAGGACCGGAAACAGTCCGATTTGAATCAGTTGACGCTTCCCGCAGTTAAACCTGAAAATAAAGGCCATGATCACTCCCGTTGAGTTCAAACCCAAAACGATTGAGGATTTCTGCGGTCCAGCCCGGCAAGTCGCGGGTCTGCTGCAAAAAATGATTCACCAGCGCGCCCCGCAAGGAATTCCGATGCGCGTGTTGCTCAAAGGCGACGCCGGCGTCGGGAAATCATCCCTCGCTCAATGGTTCGTGAACCAAATCGCCCCTGATCCTTTCGCAGTCAAATTCTTCAACGGCACCGAAGTCACGATGGAACGGGTGAGTGAACTGATCGCGGATCTGTCGTATCGCCCGATGGGTGGCGGCTATCGCTGCGTGTGGATCGATGAGGCGGATGGAATTCCCACCACTGCCCACAAACGATTCCTGAGTTACATGGATCGGCTCAAGAACACGAAGCACTCAGCCATCGTCACGAATCGCTGGAACAATTTGAAGAACGATTTCAGACCCGTTTCCAACCGTTCGAGGTCGAAGGGCCGACGTTTGAAGAACTCAAAGTTTTTCTCCAACGATTCACCAGTGACGCCGGGAAGATCGATCAAGTCGCCCGTTGCGCCTGCGGTGTTGCCAGCGGTGCCATTAAGACCGTGCAATTCAAAACCGCCCGCGCTAACGTGCGCCAGGCGCTCGACGATTTGGATACCGCGCTGCTGGTAGCCTGATATGAACCCTCAAGATTTGCCTGACCCCGATGAGGCCACGCTGAATTTCATCAGCGACGTCAGTCCTCGACCGCACCCGCGGTCTGCTGAGCAAGGGATCGCAGACATGGAGCAGCAAATCCGAATGCTCCGGCAACAGTTGGTGACCTTCCTGGAAGCGGCGGTGAGCGATCAGCTAATTGCGGAGACCCGTAAAGAGATTCAAGATGCGGAAGCCCGCTTGCAGGAGTATCGAACTCAACTCAAAGGACGCAACTAAAGTCTCTCCGACTTAACTGAATTGCCCGCGTTCTCGCGGGATGTTTCCCCGGCGCTTCCTTGCCTGCCTGTCCGGCAGACAGGCGCCACTGCGACAAGCCCCATCTCGAAAGGGATGGGGCTTGTTTATTCCATCACGCCTGTCCGTGCCGACCTGCTTGTCGGCAAGCAGGCAAATCCCAAAATCATGAAACCACGATACAAAGCCATCCAGTCGGAGACCGCTTCCACGGCGGTCGCTGAACCTCCGCAACCGAAACCCGAAGCCGCTCCCAAACCCAGCGGGATTCGCAAAATCACCTTCGGCGCGATCCCGAAGAAGAAGGAAACCAAGACGCAATACCCGATCCTGCCTGATCCCACCGGCGAGATTTACGGCCTTGCGAAGTTAATCAAGGCGCAATCACAAGAGCTCGAAGCTCTTGAGGGAAGTCTCGAAACTGCAAAGGCCCAGCTTAAAAAACTCACGCTGCCGTCGTATTTCCAGATTCATACGGGTAAAACCGAAGTGCCCAGCAGCATCAGCATCCCGACCACCGAAGGCGAAGTGCTGGTCACTTTCACCTCCCGTTACAAAAAGCTCGAAGACGAAAGTCCGCTGATTCCGTTGTTGGGCGAAGAGTTCGTTGGCCAGCATTTTCGGCAAGCCTTCTCCATCTCGATCAACGGAGAGAAGCTTGCCTCAGCGGACCCCGGCAATCCCGAACGCAATCCCGCCCAGGAACTCCTGGACGAATTGCAGGCGATGATCGCGCGGCATAACGCCGCTGAGGCAGTCGCGTATCGGCAGGAAATCAAGCCGACTCGTGAATTCCACGAGAAACGGCACTGCCTGCTCACGCCGGAGCAGAACGTCCAGGTCGATGCCGTCTGCTCGATGATTGTCCAGGTCAAGACCAAGGGCCGCGACGGAGAGGATTAACATGGGCTTCCAGAAAAATTATCTGAACGACTTGATCTGCGCGTGCGCGCCGGAGAACGGCTTCGCGCAAGAAGCTATCGAATACGCTATCGTCAGTGGCTGGGTCACGCTCAGCGGAACGTATCAGTCGGAGGTTGACATCCGGATCGTCATGTCGCAGTACGACGCCATCCTTGAAGGTTACCGAAAGGTGATCCGAGACAGGGAGGCGTTAGTTGCGTGAAACCAAAGAAAGGAGGCAATTCATGTCATACCGCACACCTATGAAAACCATAGCCAAAATTATCGCCCTTCACGGAGGGCTCGCCGCACTTCGGGAAGATTACATCCGCATCGAGAACGAGCCGTTCATGCGGCTTGTCATCGAGCACGTCGGCGAAGGCCTGAGCGGAAAGCCGCTCATTTCAGTCGCCCATTACGGCGAACTGAATGGCGACGCCATGCGCGACCCGGACATGACGTTCGAGATCGCAGAGATCGACGGTGTCACCAACTTCCATCCCATCACCTACCAAAACGATTACCTCGGGGTTTATCAGGAAGCTGTTTGGGTCAGTGACGGAAAGCTCTTGGCTCGCCCCAGACTCATACGCGAGTTGGCCAGCTTCGCGCGCCAATGGGACCGCAACATCAAGGAGCAGGGCTTCCTGGAAGCTGACCAGCGTCAGC
>JACQWK010000214.1 GCA_016209525.1 Verrucomicrobiota bacterium | reverse complement strand
GTATGTGTTTAGCCATGGGTAGCGCAGCCGTCGCGGCTGCGGGTTTTGGCGGCGTCTCGCTGCCAGTCGTGGCGATGGTGGCGCCGAGACGGCGCCAGAACCCGCAGGCGTGGACGCCCACGCCACGTTCGCTAAACACATGCCAAGGGAGAGGGAACCGGAGCGCCGGGCTCCGACCCGGCGCGAACCAAATTGAACGACAAGCCGCGCCGGATCGACGGCCGGCGCTCCGCGGCCCCACCTCACATCCTCCCTCTCTGCCTGCAGGCTTCGTAGAGCACAACCGCGGACGCGCTCCCGACGTTCAGAGAGTCCACCGTCGGCGGCATGGGAATTGCCACCGCTTCATCGCACGCGTCCAGCACGTTTCGCGAGATGCCATGGCCTTCGCTGCCGAAAACGATACAGCAGTCGGCCGCCAAATTGGCTTGGCTTACCGTCTTTCGGTCCGCATGTGGATGCGCCGCGATGCAGCGCACTCCATGCGCCCGCAGACTTGTAATCATCTCGGACAGGCTCTCTGCAACTTCCGAATGCGGCGCACGGTCTGTCGCCCCGGATTGGCGCCGGCGGGAGTCGTGCCGGGGAAACCGCGCGCCTGCTTCCACGACGGGCAACTGGAAAATGGTCCCCATGGACGCTCGGACAGCCCGCCTCAGGTACGGGCTGCTGGAAGTCTCTCCGACCAGCAGCGCTTGAACTCCAAAGGCAGCGCAATTGCGCACGAGTCCGCCCAGATTCTCTGCCGTGGCTAAGGCATCAACGGCGGCGAAGAAGTACGGTCTCGGCGCCGTCCGCAGAATCTGATCGAGCGGAATGCTCGGCGGAATGCGGGCGAGCGCCAGAACGCCTTGATACATGGAAAAGCCGGTCAAGTTTTGGAGCGTCTCCTTTTCGGCGACGAAAACCTGGATATTCTCAGGCCGCTCGGACAACACGGGGGAGAAGACGCCCAGCCATTTCGAAGGAAACAGGACCGAGATGACCGTGAGATCGGTATCGAGCAGCCGGCGGACCACTTTCTCGCCCTCAGCCACGAACACCCCCTGCTGCTCATGGTCGCGTTGCTGGCGCATCGTCCGATACGGCGCCAGTTGCGGATCGTCAAAGGAATCGATGAATCGAACCTGGAACATGTCCGCTGATCCTATCCTGAATCTTCGGGGCTACACCACGAAATATCCAGCGCGATGAGGCGCAATTCACTTGTTCAGTCAGCGAACACGTGCGCCGGGAGGCGAGTGAATTGAAGCGCTACGGCGAAGGGAATCTCAATCGGAAGAATCTGGATCCAGGCAATGCGGGCAGCGTCACCGTGATCTGCCCGGCGTTGGTGACGGGCGCCTGGGACACCGCCGTCCATGAGCTGGCCAGCGCAAGATTGCCGCTCTCTTCCAGATCAAAAGCGCGCGCGGACTCGGGCCAGGACAGAACGATATTGTTCCCCGACCGCGCGATGCTCAAGGTGGGCGCGCCAGGCGTCTGGATCGCCACGGCCACGCTCCAAAAACCGCCCTCCAGCGTGTAACTGCCGCCGCTCATCTTGCCGGCGTCCGGCTGGCCAATCGTGCCGGTCACACTGTGAACGCCGCCGGTGCTCGTGCCCCCGCCGCCGGAGAGCTTGTAAGCATCAATGGAGAACGGCTGCGCCATGGCCAGCGCGGCGCCGAGCGGACTGAGAAACAGGAAAAACTTCTTCATGCATAACTCCGGTTGTTCAGCGGGGTGTAATCGGGCCGATAAAGCTGACCGGGAGGAACACGCCACCGCCCGTGTAGAGCAACTCGACCGCGCTGGACGAAGCGCCGGTCAGGTTGCCGGGTGTCCCGGGGGTGGTGCTGAAGACCGTGCCCGTGTAAAGCGCGCCGAAGTTGCTGGTGGTGACGATCCTTGTTCCGTCGGCAGACGATTTTACGACATACCAGTCGGTAGATCCAAATGCTAGGCTTAGCGTCCACGTGACGCCGGAGTCAATCGACGTAAAAATGCCGCCATCCGGGCCGCTGACACCGTAAACCGAACCTGCCACCAATCTCATCCCGTCTGCCGAGGACGCCACGGCTCGCCAGTTTCGACCCAGCGGGCCGGCGCGGGCGGTCCAATTCGTCCCCGAATTAGTCGAGGTGTATATGAAACCCAAATTGCCATCCACAGCCACCAGCCGGGTTCCATCCGCCGAGGAGGCGAGACCAGAGACGCTACCCGGAGCAAAGACGTTAGCCGGCAGTGCAAAAACAAAGTTCCAGGTCTCACCGGAGTCGCTGGACGTATAAATCCCGCCGAGGGAGCCAGCCACGAGTTTCGCTCCGTCCGCGGAGGAAGCCAGAGCACTGAAAATGCTGCGGCCTGCAAAAGAATTGCTTCGCCAATTGACGCCGGAGTTGGTCGAGACCCAGAAGTCGGAACTCACGACGACTCCGAAGCTAAAAATGTACGAGGCCGCGAACAATTTTGTCCCGTCGGCGGAGGACGCGACCTTCGACCAGTTGTCGGCGCTGATTCGGGCCGTCCAGTTCGAGCCCGAATCTGCCGAGGTATAGAGCGGCCCGCCGGTAGCAGGCAGCGCCACCAGTTTTGTCCCATCCGCCGAGGCGGCAACATCGACAAAACCCCCGGTGTTACGCGCAAAATTCCCGCGCAATGCCCACGTCACGCCAGAGTCGGACGATGCATAAGCCACACTCGAAGTCTGCCCGGCGCCCAGGGAAAACACTTTCGCGCCATCCGCGGAAATCGCGATAGCGCCGATGCCTACTTCCGATGGGGCGTTCGTTTGCGGTGTCCAGGTGTAATTGGTGGCCGCGGAATAAACGCCGGAGCTGATGAGGATGGATTGGCCGGAGTTTTGGGCGATCTTCCAGCCGCCGGATCCCGCGCCGACAACCCTGACGACGTCGCCAACGTCGGCTGTCGGCGGCAAAGTCACGGTCACTTGGGAATTGGCCGTGGCGAGGTAGCCGTTATTGGCCGCGGCCTGCGCGCTGGTTCCAGAAACGGTTTGCCAGAGAAAACCGCCGCTCCCGCCACCGCCGCCCGCGCCTCCGCCGCCACTGACACCGGCCACATTCGTCAGCCCCGCGCCGTTGCCAATAAACGTGCCGCTCAACAGCACGCCGCTCTGATTGTTGGTGAGGAGCACGCTCGGCAACTGCCCCAGGGAAATCGTGCCGGTGATGTTCGCCGCCGGGACCGAGCTGACGCTGCCCGCTGTCGTCGCCGTGGCGGCCGAGCCCGCGCCCGCCGCGTAAATGGCGTAGGGCGTCGGCAACACCGGCTGGCGCGGCGCGAGGACGGTGTAGGCGGACGAACTGCCATTGGTCCGGACGCCGATCTCCAGCCAGCGGGCCGCGCCGGTGAAGACGCCGCTGCCGAAATCCAGCGTGACCGTGAAGACGCCGTTGGTCGCGCCCACCGGCGCGACGGCAATGGACGTGCCCGCCGTGTTGCCGGATGTCAGGGCGTCCTTCAGCGTGAATTGAAGATCGTAATTGCCACTGGCCAGGGACCCATTGTCGGTGAGGCGGCCCTGGTAAGTGAACGCGGTGCCCTGAGCCAGAGCAGTGTGAATGCTGACTGACCCGACGAGCAGCGCCATTGAGAGCAGCTTGGTTTTCATGAGAGCGATGAGCAGGGAAGTTTTCTCGATGACGTTCGAGACAACGGTTCGATGATAGAAAAGTGCATTCAGTGAAAGGAATTTGCCTTCAGCGAATGGAATTTGCTTTTGACGCTTCCGATCTTATAGCCGCTCGCCGACGCGGGAACAAGGAAAATCCCGGAGGATGAACTGGCCAGTCCTGGCTATTGGATAATTCTCTCGTGTTTCGACAATAGCCAGGACCCCTGCTCCGACGAATAAAACCTTAGGATGTTACTGATGCCGTGTTTCACGGCGGCAGTCCTTCTTCGTACACTTTTCCTGGACTGATCCATTCTGAGCAAGCTGTGCTTACGTCCGGTGGATTAATTTCGGTCCCAATTGTCTGAAGCAAGGCTGCGACGTGTTCAGACGAATATGCCAGATACTGACCAGGTCTCTTGATTACTCCGTAGCCGGCTACGCCAACCACTTGGCCGTATTGGTTGAAAAGTCCTCCCCCGGATGAAGACTTCCCTAATGGCGCATCCGTGAGGATAGCTTGTGTGTTTCTCGCTATCACCAGCCCTAATATTTTTCCATGCGTTACATGGCCTTCGAGCTTGTAGGGGGTCCCGATAGCCGTAACAGGGTCGCCGATGGATCGCGCCCACCCGAAGTAAAGTGAGAGCGGTGGTCGATTCTCGGTTTCGGCATGAATTAACCCTAGGTCATTCTCCAAATCCATTGCGATCACTCTAGCTGGCTTCCGTTCGCTATCGGGCAAACCGTAGAATTTCATCGTAATGTTCGATCCGTTGATCAAGGAGTGGGCGCACGTGACGATCACGTTCTTGCTGATAATAAAGCCTGAGCCTACTACCCAATCGTTTGTAGCTCTCGGCCAAAAAACAGTGACCATCGAAGGATATGCTAAAGCTTTCAGTTCGGCTTCGGACAATGGCTTCAATTTTGGACAAGATATGATCTGGCAATCCCGTGGAAGGGGTTCTTGAGAATGGCTACAAGCCTAATATTTTCAGCGCCTTGAAGCCGGGCACGCGGTGAGGTTGAGTTGTTCCACGAGTTGCCCGCGGACGGATCCGGGCGGGGTTTTCGTGGCGAAACGCGCCCCAACGCCACGAACCGAATTCGACTTTGGCTCGAGCGCACAAGAGTCAACGGAGACGGGAGAGTTTCGCGCGCTCTTCCAGCCGCTTGGCGCGGCGGAACTCGCGATAGGCCTCCACCAGCGCGTCTTCAAGCACTTCTCGCGAAGTGGCCGTGATCGCCGCGTTCACCAAAGCCTCGTCCAGGAGCCGGTGATATCCGCGCAATCGTTCGGCACGCTCCGGGCCGACTGCGTTCTCCCACGCGTAACGGGCTTCGAAGACCGCCTCAAGTTGCGGGTTCCTCGACATTGAAGACGGCCTTCAAGATTTCCCGTCGCCGCGCTTCCGGCAACTTGGGGCCATGCCACTCGCGTTGTGCAAGGTAAAGTATTTCCAGTGTCGCATCCACATCAGCCAACTTGAATCGCGCCGCGCCCTCCGGCAGTCCTCCCCGTGCAAGAACTTCCGTGACCAATCGCTCGCCTTCGGCAATGAGGCTGGCCACCCAAGTCTTGTGCTGGCGCAAATCGTCGGACGTCGGCTCGCGCAAGATCATGCGCTCGTCTTGGGTGTCGCGAAAGAGATC
>JACQWK010000213.1 GCA_016209525.1 Verrucomicrobiota bacterium | reverse complement strand
GTCCTCGGCTGCGAGTTCGAGCGGCGTCTCGCCGCCGGGCCGCGTCCGAGCGGGACGCTCGGCGAACTCGCAGGCGAGACGCCTGCGCTACCGACAACCGGTGGATGCACTGCATTGAAGCTGTCCATCGAGCGAGGGGGAGCGCGCGCGCCCCGCGCCCAGTAGTCAGCGCCCTAGAGCCGGTTTCAGAAATGGGTGGTGCGGGCAACCTGCCGACCGGAATGTCCGCGAGCACTGCGATGAAATGAGGGCATGAACTGATCATCGATACCACACCCATGACGTCCGGCAAGTTGCCGGTCGCAACAGGCTGGTAGCCTGTGCTACCTGACAAGGCATTTCCACACACGCTCTTAGCTGGCCACACGAATGCAGATCTCTTCGACAACAACCCCGGCATACACCGCATTAACACACTCACTCCGACCGGCGGGGCGCCGGTCGAAACACGCGAGGCGCGCGTGCTCCCCACTCCGACCACTCGCGTTGGAGGATATTGACGGTCACGTCAGACTATCCAGCCAACACTCGGCCTCGCGCATCTCACGGAAGACCCGGAAAGGCCGGATGCGCTCTGTCAGCACGTCGTACATTCGAAGCATGCCGTAGAACAAGTCGTCTGTGGCGACCACGGCCACGGGACCGGGCCGTCGCTGGCGTTCATCCACCTTCTTGCGTTCCGCAGCGAGCTGCCGCATATCGGCGCCCGTCACATTCGTGGTGGCGTTAGAACAATCGATAATTTCGCCGTAGGCCGCTTCCTCGGAGGACAAATCCGTGTACACGTGGGCGCGCATTTCGGCGTAAGTCACCACTCCTTCGGCTCGGGTGTAGAGCCGCCGGCGGGCGTGGTCGATGCGGCAACTGATTGGCAATGAATATTCGATGCTGGACCAGGCGACAGGATATGGTCGGCTGGTTTGCGTCAGCAAGGAGAAATCCGCTGAATGCCAACCTGAATTGAGCTGCACGCGCTAAAGATCATGGTTACAATGGTTCCATGGCCA
Organism: Verrucomicrobiota bacterium; assembly: GCA_016209525.1. Classification (GTDB taxonomy): domain Bacteria; phylum Verrucomicrobiota; class Verrucomicrobiia; order Limisphaerales; family SIBE01; genus VHCZ01. The sequence continues at coordinate 5,824 of JACQWK010000213.1, read as the reverse complement.
CGAGCATTCGCACCACCTGCACGATGGATTGCCCGGATTCTTGCGCGTTGGAAGTCACCGTCGCGGAAGGAAAGATTACACGCATTCAAGCTGCGTCCGCCGAGACAAGCGGGCATCCCAATACCCAAGGATTTATCTGCGACAAAGTCGGGAAGTTCGATCGCCGTGTTTATCACGACTCCCGCCTCCTATATCCGCAGCGACGCGTTGGGCCCAAAGGCGAAGCGCGCTTCGAACGGATTTGCTGGGACGAAGCGATTGCCGAAATCGTGGCAAAGTTTCGCGAGATCATCGCGCATTGGGGTGCCGAGGCCATCCTGCCCTATCACTATGACGGATCGAACGGATTGCTCAGCCACGAATTCTTGGACGCTTACTTCTTCGCGAAACTCGGCGCCTCGCGGCTGGCTCGCACGCTGTGCGCCGCTCCGGCAACCGCCGTCGCTATGGGAATGTACGGCAAGATGCCCGGCGTGGCTTTCGAGGATTACCCAAACGCGCGCGCGATCATCGTCTGGGGCGCGAACCCCAAGGTTTCGAACATTCATCTGGTGCCGTACCTCCGCCAGGCGAAGAAGAATGGTGCTTTCATTGCGGTCGTGGACCCAATCCGCAATTTTAATCCCGGCGAAATTGATCTGCATTTGCCAATTTATCCGGGCGCCGATCTGCCGGTGGCGCTGGCTCTAATTCGGATTTGGCGCGAAGGCGGCCGATTGGATCACGCGTTTCTTGCCCAGCACGCCGACGGCCTGGAGCCGCTGTTGGCTGCGGCAAGCGCATGGTCCGTTGAACGCGCCGCCGCCGCGGCGCGAGTCCCGGCTTCGGCGATCGAGGAACTGGCCCTTGCGTACGCAGAGTCCTCCCCGGCGGTGATCCGTGTCGGTTGGGGCATCGAGCGCAATCAGAATGGCGGGCAGGCCCTGGCCGCGGTATTGGCGATGCCCGCGTTGCTTGGCAAGTTCGGCGTCCGCGGCGGCGGCTACACACTTTCGAACAGTGGCGCCGCAAAACTGGACACCGCAAAACTCTTCGGCGCCGATTCTCCGCAGGCCAAGTGGGCGACGCGCGAACTGAACATGAGCCAGTTGGGCAGCCTGTTGATGGATGGAATCGCGCCGCCGGTGAAGGCGCTGTTCGTTTATGACTGCAACCCGGTGGCGACCGCTCCGGACCAGAACGCGATCCTGCGCGGCCTGGCCCGCGAGGATCTCTTCACCGTCGTTCACGAACAAGTCATGACCGACACCGCGCACTATGCCGACATTCTTCTTCCGGCGGTGACATTTCTCGAACAACACGAGATCAAGCGCTCTTACGGAAGCTACATAGTCGGCGGAGTCCAGCCGGTGATTGAGCCTTGCGGCGAGACCAAGCCCAACGAATGGGTCTTCGCGCAATTGGGCCGCGCCATGGGATTCTCCGACGAACCGTTTGGCTGGGACACCGCGGCCTGCATGCACAAGGTCGTCGAAGCACTCAGCCTTCACGGCCAGCCCTGCGATGTCACGACGCTGGCCGCCGGAGGCATCCAAGGCTATGCCTTCTCTGGTGGCGGACCAGTGCAATTCGAGAGTGTGCATCCGCTCACGCCCGACGGGAAGGTTCACCTCACGCCGACGGCGCTTGGCCCCACGCCGTTTCAATACGTTCCGGTGAGCGCCGACCGATTCCCGCTCGCGCTGGTGAGCGCTTCCAATAACAAAATGATCTCCAGCACGCTGGGCGAATTCAACTATCCCGAACTCTGGCTCACGCTCCATCCGACCGATGCCACAGCCCGCGGGATTGCCGAGGGGGATGAAGTGCGGGTGTTCAATGATCTGGGCGAAGTGCGCTGCCGCGCGCGGCTCAGCGACCGCATGCGCGAGGGAGTCTGCGGCCTGCCGAAAGGCGCCTGGCGCAAGTCTTCGCGGAACGGCCAGAGCACGACCGCACTTTGCCCGCAGCATGTCAACGCCGTAGCCGGCGGCGCTTGCTTCAACGACGCGCGGGTTCAGGTGGAAAAGGCGTCACCAAGGTGAGGCTGGGCGTCGTCAGTGAACTCAATCTCCTAGTCACTATCCTGATCGTTGTCGTTGAATTCCCGGCTGGCCTGAGCCGGGGCGCATCGGTGGAGAAAAACTGAGTCACCTGCGCAACCTGAAGAAAGTCCCACAGGGACGCCCGACAATAGCCCACCGTTTCAACGGTGGGAAACCATGCCCCAAAAGGCCCCAAGCCCCGGAGGGGCGAAAGAATCCGAGAAGCGATGCCAGCGACCTCTTTCGTGCCTGACGGGACTCATTCTCATTTCGCCCAGAAAACCCAGCGATAAATCGCTGGGCTATTTTCTGTCGCCCTGACGGGCTGATCAAGGTTTCCAGCAGCGTGCGCAACACCACGGCCTCATCCTCGCGCGGCAGGCGTTTGAAATCCTGGTAATCCAAATCCTCGGCCAGCAATTCGCCATCACGGATGCAAGCCAGTCCCTCGCGCACGGGAGTGGGAGATGCTGTCCAAAGGGCGGGTGAGGGCTGTGGGGGGCAAGAACAGATCTTGCGGACGCTTCCGCACCAAGGCGGCGGCGTAGCGGCTGAGCGCCTAGGGTCGCAACAGGATGAAGCCCCCAAAGTCCAGACGCTGGATCTTGCCCGGCTCGGCCAGCAGCGTCAGCACTGCGCGCAGTTTGTCGTCGCGAAGCCCTTGAACTCGCTGGACAACCGCGTTGCAGCGTCTCGCGCAGTTCTTTCTTGCGCCGCATTGTGTGAGCGGTCTCATCATCGACTGGGCTGCGGCGAGAGGCCTCTGCCAATTGACAGGCAAGTGCACGGCTGGCAACATCAACCCCGTTCGGCTTGCAGCCCCGAGACCAGCCAAATCAGGATGAACCGGTTTGACATCGTGGTACGCAACTCTGGAGAATCATTCTATGAAAGACCAACGATTAGAAATTGCGGACATCGTGAAGCATATCGACGATGCGACCCTGGGTCTTCTGAATGTCCCGGAATTCCAACGGCGGTTTGTGTGGCGACCTTCGAAAGTGGCGGACTTGGTGGATTCACTATGGCGAGGCTATCCAATCGGAACACTCCTTCTGTGGGAGTCCACCTACGATTCTCCTCGGACAGCAATGGGCAACCAGCCGCGAAAGCTGTGGATCGTTGACGGGCAACAGAGAGTCACCTCACTGGCCATTCTCTTCGGGAAGAAGCCTTACTGGTGGGCAGATGCCGGCGAATGGAACAAGTATTTCACGAAGTACGAGATCCTCGTCAATGTCTCGAAACAAAAGGACGAATTGGAGTTTGGCTTGGCTAACCCGGTGCGAAGGAAGTCGAACGAGTGGGTTTCCGTCCGGGCAATTCTCAATTCCACAAGCCTCTCTCAACTGGCGATGGATGTCTCCGAGAAGCTTGGGGACACAAAAAGGTTTGCTGAGATTCACGAGAAACTTCAGTCGATCAGGAGAATCGAGAATGCCCAGATTTATGAGATTATTGTTGACCACGAATTGGAGGACGTGGCTGAGATTTTTGGGCGGCTTAACACCGCAGGCACCAAGATACGTGAGAGCGACATTGTGGTGGCGTTAGTGGCGTCCAAACAGCAGGGTTGGGTCCGGCAGAAGTTTGACCCTTTCCTAAAAGACCTTGCTGCGAAGGGCTTTGAATTCGATCCAGGTTTGATTGTCAGGACTCTGGCAGTCATAGGTCATGGCTCAGCTAGGCTCAGGGATGTCCCGGAAGTTTTCTGGCAGCCTTCCGACCAATTCGACAAACATTGGAGAACGACGAAAGAGGCGATTTCCTCGGTGATTCGGAACTTGATGGAGTACGGAGTTCTCTCCGACGATCTTCTGCCATCTTTGAATGTTCTCATCCCGATCTTCCTTCTGAAGGCACAGTTTCCAGCCGAGTTCAACTTTAGGAAGGCGTTTCATTGGCTGTTGCTGGCAACCAGGGATGGAAGGTACAGCGGGGCGGCGACTACCGCTTTGGACCAAGACGCAAAAGCCATTAAAGCGAAGGCTAACTTCACAGAGGCAATTGGTTCACTGGTGTCACCCCTGAGTTCACCTGGGGAGTTTACTGCGGATGAATCCCTGGATGACTACACGGACAAGTTCTTGAGGTTGATCGTGTATCTTGTGGCATTTCAGAACAAAGCTAATGACTGGATCAACCAGAGTGTCAGGATAGGCTTCGATCGGACCGACAACCAGTTGAATGAAGGCTTCAAGCCAGAATGGCACCATTTCTTCGCGCGAAAACTGCTTAAGACGCAAAAGGACGAGGAATTGACTAACGCACTCGCGAACATTGTTGTGCTAAACGAAAAGGCGAACAGGTCTTTCAGTTCGAAAGCGCCCACTCGCTACTTGCAGGAATACAAGGTAGCCCCTGAACGCTTGGTCGAGCAGGCGGTTCCGACCGAAACGGCTTTGCACGACATTGGGAGCTTCGGGGATTTCTTGCTGAAACGCGCTGAACTGCTCGCACAGGAATCCACGAAATTCCTTAAGTCTCTGAGGGATCCCTGATAGTGACTCCTGTTCGCTGTCCTACGGAAGCCAGTTGGTGGAGAAGAATTGCGCCGGGGGGTCATTGATAGGGGCGTAGCCGAGCGCCAGCGCGGCGCGGCCGAAGAGAGTGATTTCCGCCGGCGCAGTCAGGTGACGGTCGAGCGTCTGGAGGATGCACAGCGGGTTATTCATCACGGCAGAGCCAGTCCGTTTGTGGCGGGCCGCCTTGCGCCGTCACGCCAGTGTGGCTGACAAGGCGGGTCCAGTGGGGCAAGGCATCGGTGCGCGGAACACGTCGGGGCGGCAGGTGCTGGCGCAGGTAAGCCCAAGGTTCCAGCGTGGGGGCGAAACGCTCCGCGACCGTCGCAATGTGGAGCAGCACCGCTTCGCATCGCTCTCGCACGGCGAGTCGGCACAGCTTGGCTGCATCCACGCGCGGGGAACTGAGGAACTGCGCCGCGGCGCGAAGGTTGTCCAAGTTGTACGGGTGCTGGCCAAGGCAAAGCGCGATCCCGATTTCCTCATCGGAGATCTCTGGATTGTCCGGCGGGAGCGCTGGATCGAAAGCACGCCGGTAATGCGCCGCGCCCCGCTCGACCGCGACCTTGAGGAGCCACTCCGGCAAACAGTCTCCCGCATGGCTGCTGCGGCCCAATCGGATGGCCAAACCTGACACGTGGGCTGGGGTAGCCAGCCTGCGGGCCAAGGTCGTCACTGGCGCTTGCTCCTTCAGTTCCATCAAGAGCAGTGTATCACAGCCCGTGTCCTGTTGACGCCAGGGAATTGCGCCAGGGAGCCTTTGCTGGGGCCGTCAGGGAAGGGCTGAAGGATGAATGCTGAAGGCTGAAGGCTGAGTGTGAGGCGGGGTTCCTGGTTCAATGGGCCGCGAAAGGGCAAGTTGCCCCGCCCACACGTGCCGGACTCCAACTGTGCCCAGTCCAATCCGAACGCATTAACCGACATGCCGAGCACCAGCACGCGCGAGTGCTCCAGCCCTTCCTCGATCTTCGCGGGGATGCGGTCGCCGGGCTTGAGCACCCATACATCAAACCACACCTTCAATCCGTCTGCCCACAACCGCTCCGCCAGCGGGCGCACCGCCGCCTTGTCCTTGGCGCTGTGGCGGAGGAAAGCGTCGTATTGGAAGTCGGGGGACATGGTTTTGTTCGTCTTCCTGGAGGTTCAATGCCTGATTCGGACGCGATGAACTTCCACCAGGAACAGTTTACCGTGATAAAACTCCTGCTGCGGATGCGCGTCCAAGAATGAAAGCAGTCGCTGCATGGGTTGCGGGATGATCTCGGGTGGTTGTGCAGT
>JACQWK010000212.1 GCA_016209525.1 Verrucomicrobiota bacterium | reverse complement strand
GTGGGATGAATGCTGGGGCCGCGCCTACCATAGTGACTATTTGCAAATAAAAGCCATCGCGTAACCGAGAGTGGTTACTTTCGCGTCACGCACCCGGTGGAATACCTGGTTGTTTTCGGGCCTTGTTTCAGCAACGATCAACATCATGAATACGAGCTCTCGTTTCGTAGAGTCCAAAGCCATTTCGATCCTCGTTGTCGGTCTTCTCTTCATGAAGGGCTCCGTCGGAGCATCGGCCGCGGACGAGGCCAAACTCAAGTCACCGACGGCTTCGGAGACGGCGTTCCGGTTCGGAGCCGTGAGCGACAAATCGCTGGGCGTTTGGGAGGGTGACCGGCCTGTTCTGGTTTACAACCACGGCGCCATGAGCAGCCCGAACGCGCCGTCGGCTCGGAGCCGTTCCAGCTATCTCCATCCGATCTACGGTCTGGACGGGGAGGTGTTGACCGACGACTTTCCCAAGGATCACGTCTATCATCGCGGCCTCTATTGGGCGTGGCCGCACATGAAGATCGGTGATCAGGAATATGACTTCTGGAGCATTCGAGGAATTCGGCTGGATTTCCGGCGCTGGCTCGCGCGCGAAACCAAACCCAACTCGGCTATCCTCAGCGCGGAAAACGCGTGGCTCGTCGGCGACAAGCAAGTCATGGGGGAAAAAGTGCGCATCGCAGTTCATCCCGTGGTTTCGGAGAGTCGTGCCATCGACCTCGAACTCACCTGGACGCCGACCGATCAACCGGTGACGCTTTGGGGCGCCGAAGGCAAGAGCTATGGCGGGTTGACGCTTCGATTCGGACCGCGCTCAAAAACGATCATCACCGTGCCCACGGGCCGGACCAGCGAGGATTTGCTCGTGACGAAACTCCCTTGGGCCGACTTTGCCGGCGACTTGAAGAAAAACGGTGGCGGATTGAGCGGCGCGGCGGTGTTCGTCCATCCCGAACACCCTGATTTTCCGCCCACATGGATGACGCGGCATTACGGCGTGCTTGCGGTGGGCTGGCCGGGCGTTACGCCACAGACAATCCCCGCCGGGAAATCGGTCTCGTGCCGGTACCGTCTCTGGATTCATCGCGCCGCGCCGGAAGCCGCGGAAATCCAAAAGGCATATGAGGCGTATCAGGCCACGGCCAAAGCTCCTTAGCGCGAAAAACTCACAGGCTTGTAGCGCTGATTTTCAATTTGCCGTATCACGGAATGGAAACACAACCGCCGCTTGCGCGAATTTCCCCAATGTGATCTATTTCGGGAGCCGACGGCCCAGTCCAGAGAGCAAGCAACTGGCTTCGCGAACACAAGAACTGAGAATTATGGAAACCACGACCGCTGATAGCATCATCCTCCAAAAGACCCGAGAACTGTGCCAAACGATTCTCGATCAGCCGGAGTTTCAAACCATCCGGCAGCAGATCGACAGCTTCATGGCCAACGACGAAGTCAAGCTGCAATACCAACTCCTGAGCGAGCGCGGCGAGTACCTCCGCCACAAGCAGCACCAAGGCCTGGCGCTCTCAGACGAAGAGATCGGCGATTTCGAGACCCAGCGCGAGCAATTCGTGAATAATCCTGTGGCGCGCGGCTTTCTGGACGCCCAGCAGGAAATGCACAAGGTCCAGGAGTCGGTGGGCCAATACGTCAACAAGACTTTTGAACTGGGCCGTCTGCCGAATCCGGAGGACTTCGATTCCGGCTCCTGTGGCCACGGCTGCGGTTGCCAGCACTAATCGGTTATCAGAGCTGACTCACGCCGGCTGCTGCGGGTCATGGTCCCAATGCGCGCCAAATTTGGCGTGGAGGCTTTCCATGAACGCGGTAGGGGCGGACACCACCCCGTCACTGGCTCTTCGCCGCCTGATCGTGAAGTTCAAGCTTTTCTCCCTCACCCCGGCCCTCTCCCGCGGGGTGTGGAGGTTGATGGGCAGTGCGAGGACAAATCTGACACCTCCTGTATTTTCGGCGATGAGCGAAAGGCCTCCCTCTCCCAGCGGGAGAGGGCCGGGGTGAGGGAGAACGCCCGAACCATCGGTGGAACGTCATCTCGCGGGAGATCCAAATTCGTAGCAGCCCATTCCGTCTTCAATCCGGAGTCCTTCAATACCCTTTCTGTTTATCCACTACGTTACGCAATGGCCGTCCGGTCAAGAATCGTTCGAGGTTCTCCCGATAAAGCTTGGTGCGGCGCGCCTCGACTTGGTCGGACGCCGTCGCGATGTGCGGGGTGATTGTGACGTTGGGCATGGACCAAAGCGGGTGATCTTTCGGTAACGGCTCAGGCTCCGTCACGTCTAGGCCCGCGGCGCGGACTTTGCCGGATTTCAACGCCGCCGTCAGCGCCTCGGTATCGATGACCGGCCCGCGCGAGACGTTGATAATGTACACGCCATTCTTCATCAGGCCAAATTGCTTGGCGCCAATCATCCTTTGCGACTCCGGCGTGTGCGGGACGCAACTGATCACCACATCCGCCTCCGGCAAGAGAATATCCAATTCGTCCGGCTTGCGGACCTCTTCCACGGCCCGCGTCAACGGAATGTCTTTGGCATCCACCGCCAACACCCGCATGCCGAAGGCGAAGCAACGCTCGGCCACTTGTGTGCCAATCCCACCGAGACCAACAATCAGAACCGTCTTGCCGCGCAGTTCGATCTGCGGCAGCCGGTTTTTCCGTTGGAAACCGACCTGAGTCATTTGCTCGTTGTAAAATTTGAGGTCGCGTGTGTGATTCAGGAGCAGCGCCAGCGCGTGATCGGCGATTTCCGGTCCTTGGATGATCTTGCCGTTGGTGAGAATGACTGGGCTGTTCTTGAGCGTCGAATCTTTCAAGACATCCTCGACTCCTGCGCTTCCGGTTTGAAGCCATCTGAGCTTTTTGCCCGCAGCCAGAATCTTGGCCGTCGGGTGGCTTGCCGAGAAGCCGATGATTGCGTCGGTGTCGCTCACCTCGCGCAGAAGGTCCTCGCCGGAACGGAAGGCCACCAAGTGCAGATTGGGAAAACGATCGGCGAGCGGTTGCAGACTTTTTGCGAAGTTAGCGGTCACTAATACTTTGATCTGCTGCCCCTGAACTGTGGCGGGAGCAAAGAGGCAACCGAGCGTCAATCCGAGGACGAAGGTGGGAAGCTTGAAAGGTAGGGTGGCGGTGCTCATGGCTCCGCTTAGTCGGAGGGGGAAGTGGCGTCAAGCAGAATTAACATCAAGAGCTCAGGGACTCATGCGGCGCTCTCGCACTGGCCTGGACCGCCTATTCCGCGCCGCGGCGGAGCCTCAACTAAACTCCTTCGATTGCCGCGGGAAGCGCAGCGCCACGCCGCTTTCGCGCCGTGCGGAGCGCCAAGAGCGGAGTCGCCGCCTAAACATTGCACACAATTCGTGAAGGCTTTCTCAAGAATCCCTTCGGGATTCGCGGATGTTCCCGTCTTGAGATCTGTGCAAAGTTGAGGTCGCCGTTGCGCTCCACCACAGCAGTCCAAAATCGTCGCGCCGGCTCGGAGAGCGGCGCTCCACTACCGCCGCGGGGTCACCAGGCGATAGAAACGGCTAGTCCCTCCTGCCACAGCGTTCGTCACTGCGACTTTACGCGGAAGTGGATGTGGAAACAGGTCCGCAACTTTTGTCCAGGCGCTTTCATGCAGTTCAGCGGACGATTCCAAGCTGTAGGACCTTTCGGAGTCCACCCAGAAGCGGATGACATCCTCCGGTCCGTTGCCCGTTCCGTTCCGCTTGTGCTCAACGGAGTCGATGCGCGGGTGGCTGAGAGCCATCGGCGCTCCGACTGGGAATTTCGCGCCGGGAATGGTGCCATCGCGGCCTGCGCTGATGACGGGCGATTCGAGAACGAGGCGAAAATCTCCTTGCGCGGCGTTTCGAAACCTCGGGTCCGCCTCCTGATTTCCAGTGCCGGGCCAAGCGGGATTGCCGAAAACGGAGTGGTCGGCATTCAGCGTCGAGCCGTTGAGCATCGAGATGTTGGTGAGGTTGCCCCAGACGATGTTGTTCCAGGAATTGGGAATGTGGCCGCCGCCCGTGTCGCACGTCTCGCAGGCCTTGTTGAAGTTTCGGAGGCCGAAAAGGTTTCCCACGATGGTGCAATCGTGAAGGGTTGCGACGGAATTGTCCTTCACGGCCACGCCGGAGTCGCAATCGGTGATCAAGCTATTCCGGATTTCAACGCCGGAGGAATTCTCGCCGACCGACACGCCCTTGTCGTTGGGAAAGTCATACATCCAGGAGTCCTCGATCAGGCAGGCCTTGGTCCCGGAGCCGAGATCAACGGCGTCGGAATTGTCGCGCGGCCCGTGCCGGAACGTGCAGCGCCGGATGGTCGAGCCGAGCGGGGCGGTGTCGAAATCGAGCGCGTCTCCGCTTGGGTCGTCGGCGTTTTCGAAGAGAGAGTCTTCGATCAACACTGGCGTGGAACGCCACAACGTTTCGTGATAAAAACTGAAGTGGCATCGCCGGACAACCATGGACGCGGCATTGTCACAGCCGGCGATGGGCGAAATGCCGGCTTTGTAGTGGTGGAGGTAGGAATCCTCGATCAGACAGGTCGAACCCGCACCCCCTTGCACGGCTCCGGCGACCACCTCCGCGTGGCGCACCGTTAGGAATGAATTTGTCCCTTCGGCCAGGATTTGGCCCCACGGCGCGGCACCATCGGCGGGACCGAAGCAAACGATGTTCGCCTCGGTTCCGTTGACCTCGATCGTTCCTCCAGCGGCGGTTCGCAACGAGGCGCCTTGACGCAAGAGGACGACCGTCCCAGGCTCGATCGTCAATCTTGTGCGCGCCGGCACGAGGACGGGTGCGGTGACGCGAATGATCCCCATCGAAGGGCTCCAAACCGTCTCCGCCGTCAGCGGTCCGCCGACGGAAGTGGAAGAAAACTCGCCAATGATCGTTTGGTAAACGGAGGACATGGGAACGTGGCCGCCGTCGGTCGCTTGGATCAAAAACCGGTTGTATCCCGCCTTGAGGGCCGCCGTGTAAGTCCAGACTCTTTCTGCCGGGTTGAACTGAGCTTCGGCGCCATCCACCAGTACTTTTGCGGACCCGGCCAATGTGTTCGTGCCATGGAGCGCGATGGAGTCGGATTGAACGATGGAAAGGAGAGGGCCGCCGCCCACCGCGCCCTCGGCGCTCACCAATTCCAAATCAACAATCAGGGACGAATCGCTGCTGTCGAGGGTGCCATTGATTCCTTGCACGGCTAAAATGTGCGCGCCGGGAGCCAAGCGGTCTCCCACAGGGCCGAGGTCGAACACCTCGGCGCTCAGCCGTTGGTAGCCACGCGCCTCGTGGTCCGGCGACACACCCTGGTTGAATGGGTGAGGCGTGCCGGGAGGGCCGGGCACGTTGGAAGAACGCGCAATTTCCTTCCCGTCCAGGTATGCGATGAATCCGTCATCGTAATCCACGGTGAGCCGCAATCGCCGGCTTGAATCGACCGGTGAATCGACTTTGAACGAGCGGCGAATAGACACCGTAAAATAGTTGTTGCGCTGGTCCGCCAGCACCGTCGCATCGTCGCCGTCGCCGTACCCGAAGCCGCCGGGACCGGCCCGCCACGATTCATCCAGGAGTTCGTCCGCCGCGGTCCTCCAATCGGCAGGAGGCGCATTGGTGCCTCTGCGGTAATGCCATGGGTCCGAGTGGTTGACCAGCGGCGTTGGAATAGAGGAACGCTGACCTACCTGAACAGTGAACACCTGTCCCTCGATGGCCAGCGACAGCCACAACAGGAGTATGGATGATTTCCACATGCGAAACTTCGCCAGACTGTTCCCCAGGTCGGCCATCCCGTCAACCGAGGTGCCTTGGGCGCCAGCGATTCTCGTTTTGGCGTAGCGCAGGCGTCCTCGCCAGCGAGTTCCAGGGGCGTCCCGCCCCGTTTCTCCTCGGAAAGGCGAGACGCCATCCGAACTCGCAGCCGGGACGGCCGCGCTACGAGGCCAAAATGAGAATTGCTGCTTGGGCGCCAGCGATTCGTCTGCATCCCGAGTTTGTTTTGTAGCGGCGTCCTTCCCGCCTGCCGTAGAGCCGGTGCTTCCCGTCGCCAATAACTTAGCGCTGCTCCGATCCGACTGTTCTCTCGATTTTTCTTGAAACGTGCTTCCCTTCCGGCGCGTCTAAAGTCACACTGCTCAGAGACGGACGGAAATGACGTGCCGTATTCGTCTGGCAGAGACGGGGCGCCGGCGAAGGGTTGAGCATTGGGGATCCTCGGACCCGGCTGCTCCGAAAAGTCTCGGTCTCGTGAAACAACCGAAAGGAACTGATATGAGAAAGTATTCGAGTGCCACCCTCTTGCTTGTCACCTTCCTTTGCCTGAGTACGCTTGCGGCCAAAGCGGCCGACGTGCTCACTCCTGGTTTCCTCAAACTGTCCCTTTACACCAATATCACCGGGGCAGCCGTCGCGGATTTCACCGCCGATGCGAAGTATCCGAAGAACCCCAACGACCTCCGTTTTCTCCGGTCGTTCAATACGCGTGACGCCCTGCCGAATGACACTCTGCAAGACTTCGGAGGACGGATCGAAGGCTTTCTGACTCCCTTGGAGTCCGGCCAGTACCACTTCTTCCTGCGAAGCGATTCCCAATCGCAACTCTGGCTGGGCACGGACGAGACCGAGGCGAGCGCCGCTCAAATCGCGGAGGAAACGGATCGCGGCGACCCGTTTATGGAACCGGATGCCGGCGATGCGGCGACCTCGGGCCCGGTCGATCTCACGGCTGGGAAGCGGTACTTCATCATGGTGCTTTACAAAGGGAATAGCGGCGGCGGCAACAGCACGGATTTCGCACAAGCGGCTTGGCGGAAGGTCGGTGATTCAACCCCGGCTGCCTCGTTGAAGCCAATTCCCGGCGCGTTTCTCTCCACCCTCGCCAGCGACGCCCAAGGCCCCAAGATCACCATCACTCAGCCGCCGAAAGACGTCACCGGTGAAGAAAATTCGGCGGTGACTTTCACGGTCACGGCCACCCCGGTACCCGCCAGTCCCGTCTCCATCCAATGGCAGCGCAACGGTGTCAACCTGCCCGGTGCGGTCGGAAACAGCTACACACGCTTCTTGGACAAAGCCGACAACGCCGCCAAATTCCGCGCCGTGGTGTCGGTGCCAGGCGCGTCTCTGAGCAGCGCCGAAGCTACCGCCACAGTTTCAGACGACAAAACAGCCCCGACGATCTTGAGGGCCAAAGGAGGGCCGAATCGACCTGAGGTGACCTTGATGTTTTCTGAGCGAGTCAGTTCGGCCACGGCGACTGCCACGGCAAACTACAAGATTACCGGCCCCACGGGCGCGACGCTGGGGGTGACCGGCGCGGAGTTGTCGGCGGACCGAACACAAGTGATCCTCAAGACCGAGGCGCAGACTGTGGGCGCTCAGTACACAGTGAACGTGAATAACGTCACGGATCTCGCGGCGTCTGCGCCCAACAAGATTGCCGCCAATGCTCAGGCGACGTTTTATGCGCTCGGCCCCTGGCTGCAAGGCGAAGACGGCTTTGTCGTTTGGGAGGCCGAGGATTTCGATCGCAACCTCGATGGGTTGTGGACGGTCGATACGGAACGGGGTGTTGCGTCCGGCGGAGTTTCCATGGTCAACCTGAACGGCGCCGGCGGCAGCGAAAACGCGACGAAACTTGAATACGACATTTTCTTCACCAAGACCGGCACCAACATCCTTTGGTGGCGCTTCAGCGGCAATGACGGCAACGACGATTCATTCATCCTCCATCTCGACGGAGCGCGGCCTGTTGGCCGAGAGACCGGCAACCTCGCGGCCATGAGCGGAACCGGCAGCAGCCTGGCGGCGAACTGGGGCTGGACGGCGAACCCTTTCGAAGGCGGCGGCCAAATGACGTTCGTCATTGACACCCCTGGCGTTCATACCATCGGCATCGCGCGCCGCGAAGATGGCAGTTACTTGGACAAACTGGTCATTACGACCAGCCCCGGCTTCAACCCGACGACGGGCTTCGGGACCTTTGGTCCGCCCGTCACTTTCCGCCAAGGCGAACCGCCGCCGGCCGCTGCCGCCAATTTTGAAATCGCGGCGCAGCCGCAGAATTCCCAAGGCCAAGAGAACGCGCCTTTCACGATCGTCGCCTCGGCGGCGATCCCGCAAGGATTCCTCTTTTCTTACCAATGGCAGCGCAAACAAGGGAACGCCTTTGCGGACATCCCCGGCGCTGCGTTTACGAATCTGACCGTTAATCCGCTCACGATGGACTGGAACGGGGCCATGCTGCGCTTGAAAGTTGTCGTGGCCGGCGTCGTCAAATACAGCAATGAAGCGACGCTCACAGTGGTTCCGGACACAACTCCGCCGGCTTTGTTGCGGGCCTCCGGCCTCGCAGCCTCACAAGAAGTCACGCTGCTCTTCTCCGAGCCGTTGAATGCCGCGACCGCCCAAAGCCTGGCGAACTACAAGATCGACGGTCCGGCGGGCTCGCTCGCGGTTCAGACGGTGACGGTCATGCCGAGCGGCCTTCTGGTCCTGCTCAATACCGGACCGCAAACCGCCGGGACGAAATACACTGTCTCGGTGTCAGGCGTCACCGACCGGGCGGCCAAAGCCAACGTCATCGCCGGCGGCCAGGCGAAGTTTTACAGCCTCGGGGACCGCTTGGCGCAAACCGCCGACGGCCAGCTCGTGTTTGAAGCGGAGAGCTACGATCGAAACACAGATGATCGCTGGATCATCGATCGCACGCGCGGCACCCCGTCAAGCGGAGCTTCGGTGGTCCTGCCGAACGGTGCCGGAGGAGATGAGAATTCCAAACTTGAGTACGACCTGAACTTTACCAAGACCGGAACCCACGTCATCTGGTATCGCGCCCGAGGCGACAGCGGCAGCGACGATTCCGGATGGATTCACATCGATGGCGGCCGCCCGGCGAATCGGACCGCCGGCAACACCGCCGCCATGACCGGCTTCGATGTCGGCGTGAACGGCGATTTCGTCTGGCGCAGCAACCCGTTCGAGGGCGGCGGCCAGATGACTTTCGACATTCCGACCGCCGGGCCGCATGTGTTCGCGGTCGCCCGGCGCGAGGACGGCTCGTTTTTCGACAAGTTTGTCATCACGACGAACCTGACGTTCAACCCCGACGATTTTGGTCCGTTCGGTCCGCCTGAAACGCGCACCGGCGCGCCCTCGCTGCCAACGCTGGCCATTACATCGCCCGCGCCTAACGCGAGGCTTCCAGAAAGCGCCAACGTCGAATTCAAAGTGGACATCTCCGCCACGACGCGGGTGATTTCGAAAGTCGAATTCTTCCAGGGCATCACCAAGATTGGCGAGTCCACGGCTAGTCCCTTCAGCTTCACGCTCCAGAAAGCGCCCACCGGTGTCTATAATGCCTCGGCGCTGCTCACGGACGACGTCGGCGATTCCGTTCGCGCCAGGCCGGTGCTGTTCGTCGTCGGCGAGCCGAACGACGTGGTGTTGTTGGTCGGCAATCCGAACGTGGCCGCTGGATCAGGCGATGCCTTGGTGCGGGACCGTCTCGCTTCCTTCGGCTTCAATGTGGTGATTGTCGATGACACCTTGAGCCAGGAATCCGACGCCTTCGGAAGAAAACTCGTCGTCAATTCATCCTCGGTCGATTCCGGCGCCATTGCCGCCAAGTTTCGGAATGTGACCATCCCGGTGGTCAGTTGGGAGCAGGCCAACCAAGATGATTTCGCCATGACGGGCGACACCGCCACGGATCGCGGCACCGTGACGAATCAAACCCAGATCGCCATCTTGGATACAACCCATCCGCTCGCAGGCGGATTCAAAGCGGGCCCGCTCACGGTGGCCGCAAGTCCGACCGAAGTCGGATGGGGTCTTCCCGCCGCAAGCGCAACCCGCATTGCGACCGTCGTCGGCAATGCCGATCAAGCGGCTATTTATGGGTACGACAAAGGAGCCGCCATGATGGGTGGCTTCACGGCGCCGGCACGCAGAGTCCATTTCTTCACCACCGATGCTTCCTTTCCACTCTTGAACGCGGATGGCCTGAAACTTTTCGATGCAGCCTTGAGCTGGGCACTGGAGCGGTCGGTCACTCCTCCAGCGGGCGGCATCAGCGTCACAGTCTCGGTCGGAGCCGGCGGGTTGACGCTGAAATGGGCAGGTGGCACTGGCCCCTACACGATCCAAAGTAAAGCGAGTTTGTCAGATGCAGCTTGGTCCGACGTTCTCACCACAAGCGACACGTCGGCGACAGTGCCAATCCAAGGCGCGGCCGGATTCTTCCGGATCCGGGCGCCTTAGGCCGTGGCTGCGCTGTTTTTGTTGCATCACGCCTTCGAATAATGGCCAGGCCTTCGGGCCGATCGTTCTTCAACGCAGTGTGGGAGATACCGCTTGCTCGCTGCAGGTGCTGTTCCCACTCTCCATGAACCGACGGTTCGTAGCCGCCGAGGCAACGAGGCGGAAAACGTGGTTACAACCAATATCCGCCTCCTCACGTCGGCTCCTACAGTCCGTGGTCCAATGCGCACCTGCTCGACGAGTTCTCCCCTTGACCCACTCCCCCAGGGAGAGAGAACAAGGTGACCTGCGCCTCGACCATCCTGGAATGCTCGGCACGTCGGACAACGGTATACGATTCTCCCTCTCCCCTGGGGAGAGGGCTGGGGTGAGGGGGAAGGAGATGTAGTCCGCTGTGCGGGCCACTCAGTCCGCAGGCGCGTGGAAGCACAAATCTTCAATCGTCGGCCTTGGGAGAATCGGTGGGATGAATCCAGCAATTCTCATTTTGGCAACGGGCGCAGTTCGTGACCGTAAGGCGGACACTCCTGTCCGCACATTTTCGGAAGTCTTGCGGACAAGAGTGTCCGCGTTACGGCCAAAATGAGAATTGCTGGGATGAATCAGGCTGGCCAGACTTGGACTCCATCGTTAATCTTCGACCGGCTTTCAGCCGGGAATCAAGACGATGCCGCAATTCAAGAATCCCTCCGCGCAACCGGGCGCTCATTTGCCGCAAACGCCTGCCATGGTTCCCACCAATCCTCCTGCTCCTCAGTCGGAGGCCGCCAAATCCGAACCACGCCCCACCGGTTGGTATCGGTGGATCATCTGCGGACTGCTCTTTTTCGCGACCACCATCAACTACATCGACCGGCAGATCATCGGCATCTTGAAGCCGGAGTTATCCGAGAAGCTTGGCTGGAATGAGCTGGACTACAGCAACGTCGTCTTTGCCTTCCAAGTCGCTTATGCCATTGGCTATGCGGGCGGCGGATGGCTCATGGATCGAGTGGGGGTGAGATTGGGTTATGCCGCGGCCGTCTTGTTCTGGAGCCTCGCCGCCATGGGACATGGATTGGCGCGGTCAGTCGCCGGTTTCTGCGCGGCGCGTTTTGGGCTGGGCTTGGCCGAAGGAGGCAATTTTCCCGCCGCCGTCAAATCAGTCAGCGATTGGTTCCCCAGAAAAGAAAGGGCGTTGGCCACCGGCATCTTCAATGCCGGGAGCAACGTCGGCGCGCTCATCACGCCGCTGTTGGTGCCTTGGCTCACGGTGAAGTTTGGATGGCCGACGGCTTTTTTGGTGACCGGCGCATTGGGCTTTTGCTGGCTGATCGCCTGGTGGCTCCTTTACCAAGACCCAGAGCAACATCCGCGTTTGAGTGCCGGTGAATTGGCTTACATCCGCCACGATCCGGCGGATCCTCCGGTGAAGATATCCTGGCGGGAACTGTTGCGCTATCGCCAGACCTGGGCCTTTGTCGTGGGCATGTTCCTCAGCTCGCCGATCTGGTGGTTTTACCTCTACTGGATTCCGGACTTCCTGAACAAACAACATGGTTTAAACCTCCTCGAACTCGGCCCGCCTCTCGTCGCCATCTATCTGATGACGGACGTGGGCAGCATCGGCGGCGGCTGGCTTTCCTCATGGCTGATCAAACGAGGTTGGTCGGTCAATGCCGCGCGCAAGACCGCGATGCTCGCCTGCGCCGTTTGCGTGGTTCCGGTATTTGCGGCCTCGAGCGTCTCCAACCTTTGGGTGGCGACCGTCCTCATTGGCCTGGCCGCCTCCGCTCATCAGGGATTCTCCGCGAATCTCTACACTCTCGTTTCCGACACGGCGCCACGCCAGGTGGTCAGTTCCATAGTCGGCATCGGCGGGATGGCCGGGGCGATTGGCGGCATGTTCATTGCGAAACTCGCGGGCTACATCCTTCAATGGACCGGCAGTTACTTGCCTCTATTCGTCATCGCCGCCAGCGTGTATCTGATCAATCTCGCCCTCATCCACGCCATCAATCCACGGCTGCTCCCGATGACTTTTAGAGCGATCGAAACGGAGGAACGATAGGGTCCCATAGCTCGCGACCTCGCGGAATGGAGCTGAGCGCGCTCGTGCCTCTCCACAGTTCTTTTCCCCTCACCCCGGCCCCACTGCTGTTGAATTAAGGTCAACCGGCCGTTTCTTGCTCTTAATCGTGCTCTTACTCTTACTCCGGAACTCCCTGGAGAGATTAAGATTACGAGTAAGAGTAAGAGCAAGACCTGCTCGG
>JACQWK010000216.1 GCA_016209525.1 Verrucomicrobiota bacterium | reverse complement strand
TCCTCGCCATTTGGCAATCGAAACTTTTCGCTCATCCCGCGAGCCTAAAAAGTTCCGGACCGTTTGTCCCGCAAAAAGTGATTACATCCTATTGATCAGACAGATGCGCTCCGCGATGCCTTCGCCCTGGGCACAGCGTCGTGGCTGTTCAGTCGGCAGCCCGTTCCACGCTTTCTTCGAAAAACGTGAGCTGCGCGCCGCCCGGGACGCGGAACGCGGACGCGGAGATCGGCACATGACGATTGACAATGCCCGCCTTGCGGCAAGCAACATCGAAGATCTTCTCGATTTGGGCGGCGAAAATACCTTCTCCCGTCATGCGCGTCCCGAATTTCGAGTCATTGAACTTTCCACGGCGCAAAGATCGGATTCGGTTGAGCACCTTTTCTTTCTGATCCGGGAAATGCTGTCCCAACCACGCCTCGAACAGCGATGCTACGCCGTAAGGCAGGCGCAGCACGATGTATCCCGCGTATTGCGCGCCCGCCCGGACCGCCGCCGCAAGGATCGCGGGCATCTCGTGGTCCGTGAGGGCCGGGATGACGGGGGCCACCATGACTCCGACCGGCACTCCCGCGTTCCGGAGCGTGCGAATCGCATCAAGCCGAAGCGCGGGAAGTGACGAACGCGGTTCCATTATCGGAGTCAGGGCAGGGTCGAGGGTTGTGACAGAAACATAAACGGCCGCCGCTTGATGGCGGGCCAACTCGCGAAGCAAATCGAGATCGCGAGTGACCAGGAAATTTTTCGTGACGATGCAGACCGGATTACGGAATTCAGCCAAGACCTCCAAACAGCGCCGCGTGACTTTGAGTTTGCGCTCAATGGGCTGGTAACAATCGGTGACGCCGCTCATGGCCACGACTTTCGGTTTCCATTTCGCGGACGACAATTCCTGCCGCAACAGCTCCGGCGCGTCTTCCTTGACCATGATCTTGGTTTCAAAATCCAAGCCGGCAGAGAAACCAAGATACTCGTGGTACGGCCGCGCGTAGCAGTAAATGCAGCCATGCTCGCAGCCTCGGTAAGGGTTAAGGCTCACGTCGAAGCCGAGATCCGGGCTCTCATTGTAAGTCAGGACCGTTTTGGTGTGATCTCGGAAAAGTCGCGTCAAAGGCGGCAGGTCCTCCTTCGGATTCCAATCGTCGCTGGGTTCGAGGTGAATTTCCTCGAAGCGGTTGGCCGGGTTCGAGGCGGCCCCGCGACCTTTGATCGGAGCGATGCTCATGCCGGAGAAAAGGTAGCTCCACGTACGATGGTTTCAAGGCGAGACGACGGATATTGAGTTCATCACCGCAATAGCTTCCATGAACCTCCCGATGGGGCGAGACTCTGGTCGAGTCCTAACTCTCCTGCCGACTGCAAAAGCCGGCGATAGAGCACAGCGCGGCGAAGCCGCAACCAAAACGGCGCGCGGCCTTCCAGGCCGCAGCGGCTCCAAAAGACCGAGGCGCCCGAACATCTCCGAGCTTCGCCAGCCGTGTGCGACCGCTGCGGCCTGGAAGGCCGCGCGCCGGAAAAATCGTCGTGGCTTGCGACGACCTCGGCAGATACTGGGAGACTTCAAGTCTGCGCTGCGGAGCCTCAGAGCCGCATGGGCTCGAAAAACGTGTGAGAAATATCCGGGCTTAAGGCTCTCCATGAACACGCTCGGGACGGATTGTACTCCGTCCCTGATTTCTTGGGCCTCTCGGAATGGAAGTCAGAGACGCTGTGGAACGCGCTCCCTACCTCGATTGCTCCACCACGGTGAGCGAGTCGAGTTTGACTTGCGGCACCTTTTGCGTCGAACCATCCGGCCAAGTGATGGTCACTTCTTCGACGGTCTCGGCGCTACCCAGGCCGATCGTCACCGGCAACTCCGATTGCGACAGATAGCCTTTTGTTGGCATGACCTGGCGGGAGAGCACTTTGTTCCCAACTCGCACCTTGATCCAGGAGCCGATGGCGTCGCGATTGCTCCGGGTCCCGAAAAGTTTGAACCGCACCCAGCGGTGGCCAAGCTGCTGATCGTTTCGGAGAAGGAGCGGCGGGCCGCCAATTTGCGCAATCACCACATCCGAATCACCGTCTCCGTCGATGTCGGCGAACGCTGAGCCGCGGCCAACCATCGGTTGGAACAGGTCCGCTCCGCACTTCTCCTGCGGCACCGGAATAAAGCGCAATCCGCGGCTCTCGCCGCTGTTCCAGAACAGTTGCGCCGGCTGTCGGTACTGCTGGCTGGCCTGGACTTTGCTGATTTCTTCTTCGAGATGCCCGTTTGCGGTAAGCACATCCAGCCGGCCATCCAAATCGTAATCGAAGAAGAACAGCCCGAATTTCAGGAGCAGACGGCTCGCGGTCCCGACGCCCTCCGTGATCGCTTCGTCCGCGAAGACGAGCGAGTCCCGTTGCGAGACGTAGAGCGCGTTCGGTTCGTTGGCGAAATTGCCGATGGCGATCCCGAGCGCGTCGTCGTTGCGGAAACGGGCCGCGTCGATCCCCATGGCGCCGCGGGTCTGTCCATAACTGTCGAACGCAATGCCGGAACGCGCGCCCATTTCCTGAAAAGTCCCGTTGCCCAGGTTGCTGAAGACGAAATTTTGCACGGTGTCATTGGCGACCACGAGATCGATCCGGTGGTCGCCGTTGATATCCACTGGCGCAACGCCCAGCGATTTAGCCATCGGGACGCCGGTCGCCGGGTTTTTGATCTGAATCCCGCTCTCCTTGGACACGTCCGTGAATTGGCCGCGGCCGTCATTCCGGTAGAGACGGGGAAAGGTGCCTGGAAAATTCCACGGCGGCCCATAGGCCCGGCCAATGCCCACCAGCCGAAAATCCACCTCGAAGTCGATTTCGCGCGACCACTGGACATAATTGCAGACGAACAAATCCAGGTCGCCGTCATTGTCGTAATCAATCCACGCCGCGCTTGTGCTCCAATCCGCGGGCGAGCCACCCACCTTCGCCGTGGCCGTGACCTCTTCGAATTGGCCGCGGCCCGCGTTGCGAAACAGCCGGTTCTCACCCAAAGCCGTGACATAGAGATCGACAAGCCCGTCATTGTCATAATCCCCGACCGCCACGCCCATCCCGTACAAGCTGACGTTTAGACCGGAACTGTCGGTGACGTCGTCGAATTTTCCTTTTCCGTCGTTGCGATAGAGGGCCAGCGTCGTCGGGTTTCTGCCTTCGGGCGTTTTCCATGGCCAATCGGTTGAATTGATCAAGAGCAAATCCTGATCGCCGTCGTTGTCGAAGTCGAGGAAGGCCACGCCGCCCCCCATCGTTTCCGGCAGCAGCTTATCGCCATAGGCGCCGTTGTTATGGGCGAAGCTGATCCCAGCCGGAGCTGTGATGTCCGTGAACTTCACGACCGGAATCTCCTTCGTTGACACTTCAGGCGCGTTGGGAGCCTTCAGTTCTGTGACCGGCCCATCGCTTAATTCTGGCCGGCGGTTCAGGAAGACAAAGGAGCCGACACCAAGCAGGGCCACAACGGCCAAAACGACCAGCGAGCCGCGAAAGGCTCGGCCAATAACGGCATCATCATCTGTCGCCGGATTCCGCTTCATCTTTTCGAGGGTGCTCCTTTAACATTTATTCTCGGCATGGAAAATCGAAATCCGTTATGCTGAATGCTCGCATATGATTGACCTGGCATGAAGGCAGGAATCGTCATCCAAAATCGATCGATCCGCTGGTTTCTCGTGGTTGCGGTGTGGACATTGATCGGGCTTTCGTTTGCCCATCAATTCTACGTTTCAAGCGCGACCTTCGGCAATCCGATCACCTGGCGGCATGCGATGGTCCACTCCCTTGCCGACTGGTATTTATTCGCTCTTCTTTCAATCCCGGCGGTCGCGCTGGCCAGACGATTCGCCATCGAGCAGATGAACTGGCTGCGCCGGGCTTGCCTTCACCTGGTGGCCGGCGTCGTGTTCTCAGTCACTTGGATGGCGTTCCGAGCCGCCGTGGGGCTCTGGCAAGGGTCCGCTTCGGCCGCGACGATTTCTTTCCTGGACTTGTTCCGGTCGCTGTTTGTGAAGACTTTCTATTTCAATCTGTTCGTGTATTGGGCGATCACCAGCGTGACTCACGCCTTCAATTACTATCAGCGATTTCACGACCGCGAGTTCAATGCCTTGGAACTTGAGAAGCGTTTGACTCAAGCGAAGCTCCAGGCGCTCCAGATGCAGCTCAATCCGCACTTTTTGTTTAACACCTTGCACACCATCTCTGCCCTGGTGCACAAGGATGCCGAAGCGGCGGACCGAATGATCAGCCGGCTAAGCCTGTTGCTGCGCTACACGTTGGAGAGCACGGCAGCTCACGAAGTGCCGCTCAAGCAGGAATTGGCCTTCCTGGATCGATACTTGGAGATCGAGCAAACGCGGTTCGGGAACCGGCTCACGGTTCTCCGCGAGATCGCCCCTGAAGCCTTGGAGGCTCAGGTGCCGAACTTGCTGCTGCAACCGTTGGTCGAAAATGCGATCCGCCACGGCATCGAACCGCAGACCAAACTCGGCCGCATCGAATTGCGCGCGCAGCGGATGAACGAGCACCTGCAGATTGAGGTCCGCGACAATGGCGCCGGACTTCCAGGCGGCGAATTAACGGCTGAGGGCATCGGTTTGTCCAACACTCGAGAACGCTTGCGGCAGCTCTATGGCGAGGACCAGAATATCGATCTCTCAAATTCGGCCGGCGGCGGCCTGCGTGTGGCGGTGACGATTCCCTTCAGAGTTGCGTCGAATGGCCAAAGCGACTCCGCGCATGCCAAGTGGTCATGAACCGAAATAGGATGACGTTCGCGGCCAGGGGATTTTGGCGGAGGCTAGGCGCGAGCGACGAGC
>JACQWK010000207.1 GCA_016209525.1 Verrucomicrobiota bacterium | reverse complement strand
CAAAAGCACTGTGGATAGAAATCTTTGAACGCTTTGCGCGCCAGCTCCAGGCGGCGGCGGCGGGCGTCGAATTCCTGCGATTCCGAATGAGTCTCGTTCACACGCCAAATCTAACTCAACTCAGGAGGTTCAAACAAGCCTGCGGCAGCAATTCTCATTTTGGCTTGTATGTAGTCCCGGCTTTAGCCGTCCGGCGCACGAAACCGGCTAAAGCCGGGACTACAAACGGGTCGCGAGTCGCACCTGCCGGCTCAAGGCATGCAACGGATTGCGCAATTGGCCGCTTGCACTGTCCGACGCCGATTCTATTCTTCGCGTAACGACGGTTCTTCGGCGAATGGCCGCCGGAGCTGTCAAGCGCCCAATGCACCTTGCTCGGAATCCCGTGGCTCTGCCGATCGACCCGCGGTCGCTGCTGGCCGGGGCGCTGATCTGCGCCATCGCGGCTCAGTCCGGCTTGGCGGCGGAAGCGCCGGCCCAACCCGCCGCGGCCAGCGGAACTGCTTTGTCCGACGCCGAACGCGCGCGGTATTTCGAGTCCAAGATCGCTCCGCTGCTGGCGCAGCGCTGCGTCGAATGCCACGGCGGCAAATCCAGGAAAGGCCGCTTGGATTTGTCGCGCAAAGAAACGGCTTTCGCGGGCGGCAAGAGCGGCCAAGCCATCGTCCCTGGACGCGCCTCGGATAGTTTGCTCTGGAAACAGGTCGAGTCCGATGAGATGCCCGAAGACGGCCCGCCCTTGCCGCCGGAAGAGAAAAAGCTGTTGCGGGAATGGATCGACGCCGGGGCGGTCTGGTCGTCGAATCCGACAGTTCCATTGGCGCACGTTTCCGATCGCCCGACCGGCCACAACGGAGTGCGGCGGCTCACCGTGCCGGAGTACATCGAAACGGTCCGAAGCGCGGTGGGCGTGAATGTCGAGCGGGAGGCCCGTGATCGCTTGCCCCGGGACCTGCGCGCCGACGGCTTCCATAACACGGCTTACAATCTCAACGCTGATCTCGGTCACGTCGAGGCGTACGCCCGGCTCGCGGAGGTCGTGGTAGAACGAATGGACGTGATGAAGTTCGCGGCCGACTTTTGCGATTGCCAGGAACTCTCCGACGCGTGCCTGCGCCGCGCAGGACGCCAATGCGCGTCCGACGCCGCTCTCCCGAATCACGGATGAAGACCGGTGTCGAGGCCTTCGCGCCGGATCTTTGTATCCCTACATCAACAATGTCTTCGCCTACCATTGCCCGGGCGACACGCGGAAGAAGAGAAGGAAACCGCCTCGCGATTGCTTTCGGAGCTACTCAATCTCCTACGCGTTTGGGAATCGAGAGGCGGTGGTCACGCTTCCCGGCTACAATTCGTATCAAAAGCTGGGTGAAGTCCGATCGCCTTCGCAGCATTTTGTCTTCGTTGAGGAAGAGCACATCGGCGCGCGCTACGGCGAAAATGAAGGCGGATGGCGCCTGTTGTGGACCGATGGAACGATTTATGATCCTCTCGCCTCCTACCATATCAATGGCAGTACCTTTGCCTTTGCCGAAGGCCATGCGGAATCGCACCGATGGCGCGACCCCCGGACGCTGGCCAGGATCAAACGGGTCAGCGAAAGCAATCAGCAAGTGTCGAGCATTCCTTTGCCGGTTTCCGAGGCTCGAAACAACGCCGACGTCCGGTGGCTGATCGATCACTTCGTCGGCGAAGACCGCCTCCATCGGCGGCCGAGGCCAGACGCTCTCTGAAAAGGTCTGATGCCCGAATCTTCGTCCCCATCTTTCTCGGTGACCTTTGTCGAATTCCGCTGAGAACTGGCCTCGTTTGGCAATGGTCACCGACAAAGATCGGGACGAAGTACTTCTGGGAGTGGCTTTTCGGATTGGCTCAGGCCAGCCGAAATTACCCCTTGCCACAAGCGCACTCGATCGTGCTATCTTGCCGCCGTGCATTTCTCGAAGAGATCGGCCCTTTCACGCTTAACGCAGGTCCGCTTCACGGATCGCGTCGTCAACGCCTGGAGTTTAACTCCACCGTAATCCTTTCCGCGCACCGCCGGCTGGTGCCCCTCCACCCACACACAGCCGCGCCCCGGGCTCGAGTTTGGCAATAGCCCTGCACCACCTCATGAACGCCGTCGCCACAGACGAGCGCAGCATCTTGATTCTGAACCGCGTATTTAAGCAATCCGTTGAAGAACTTTTGAAAGCGATATTCCGCCGACGGGTTGCGACCGTTCTCCAGGTCGTGAATGGGCGAGCGAATCAGCCTGGCCTCGCCCGCTTCAGTCAGCGTCAGCAGCCGAAAAACCTGTTGACGAAGCAAACGCCGCGCATCACAAAAACCAACACCGGGAGTGTCCAAAACAGGCGTACCCATGCATCATAAGGTGTCGGCTAAATTAGCCAACAGAACCAAAAGAGAGAGAAAACACCGTGCCTAAACAGAAGTATCTATGTATTCAACGAAGCCAGCCGGGGGGGTAAACGTGAGAAACCATCTCCTGCCCAAATGGAGGAGCTGTATGCCAAATTCCACGCCTGGAAAGAGAAGTTCCAGAGATGTTCCTGCCGGGTGAGGTACAGGACGACCTCTTGAGGCTGCTGTTTGTCTGCTGCGACGAGACGATCCCGATAGAATCACAGTTGGTGTTGGCTCTAGAGCCCCTCTATGGCTTCGATATTCGAGAGATTGCGCATCGATTGTTTGCCAGCGAAG
Organism: Verrucomicrobiota bacterium; assembly: GCA_016209525.1. Classification (GTDB taxonomy): domain Bacteria; phylum Verrucomicrobiota; class Verrucomicrobiia; order Limisphaerales; family SIBE01; genus VHCZ01. The sequence continues at coordinate 2,085 of JACQWK010000207.1, read as the reverse complement.
CCAACCTTTACAAACGCCTCGGTCGAGCCCGCAGCCGTTTCCGGGAGCTTCCGCTTCGCCTTGGGGAGCTTACCGGCGAGCAGTATTCCTCGCGACCGCCTGCCGTCCACAAGATCCTGTACCTTGTATCCACGGAGGGCTACCTCTCTTCCCACGCGGAGACGAGGATCGCGGCGAAACAATGCCTTGCCCACTCGTCGATTTACATCGCCGTTGCGGAAACAGCGATATGGCGAGTCGTTATCCGGATTCCGCTTGTGAATCGGCTCCCACTCCGGCAGTGAGGGATCTCTTGCAGCGTCGGCTGCAGATCGACAGCCATGGAAGATCGCCAAATCCGTACCAACAAAAATGCGCGACTGAGCAAAGAATCATGGCCTATGACGAACATCTGGCGGCGCGAGTGCGAAGCGGCTTCATCGAGGCGCGCGTGTGCTTCGAGGAGAAGCGCATGATGGGCAGGCTGTGCTTCATGGTGGACGGGAAGATGTGCGTGGGCGTGGAAAAGGAACGGCTCATGGTTTGGTGAGCAAGGGCAACAAGCTGTAAGTCCCGCGGAGAGGCTAATGTCCTGCGAGCTCAAGGCCGAGTTGGTGCGCCATCAGCGCAGGACTGTTTTCTGATTCTGTGTTCAACTTGACTCCTCCTCGTGCCGGAGCCACTGTGGCTCTCAACGACTGTCGCCGGAGGACGGTTGCGGAAGAATCCTCCAAACCTCCGGAACAGCGTGTGAGAAATCTGGAGATCGGCAGAATCGATCTAGCACAATATCAGTCGCATCTGCCCAATACCTGTTAGGCTCAGCAATGCAACCTGACAAGGCATTGAACCATGCCGCTTCGTTTCTCGGTGATCGCAATCAGATCATGGCGCTAGCCGAGGATTACTGGACCGTAATTGCCCATCGTGACGCCACTGAGGAGCGTGTTTTTTTAGGCGACTTCCGCGAAGCTCGCGACAGCGGCTATCTCTCGAAAGACCTTTTCATGCGCGTTGCGCGCTGGAAGTCGCGCCGGAATACCCGAAGGTATGACTCGAACACCGAGGCGGAGATTCGCTTGGCGACAGCCACTGCATTTCGAGCGCCTGACGATGCATCAGCCTTAGGCGCCCTCATGAGGCTAGACGGTGTCGCGCTGCGCACTGCCTCGGCGATTCTTCACTGGATGCGTCCTGAGAGTTTTCCCATTCTGGACTTTCGGGTGATGGCCGCGCTGGGCCACATTGCACCGAAATCCTATGACGTTCCGCTTTACACCAGGATTTCTGATCAAATTAGAGAATTGGCGCTTCGCCATTCTCTTGACCTCCGGACAATTGACCGAGCACTCTGGACCTGGGACAAGCGCCGCGCACTTGCATCGAGAGGACGATGTGCAGGGAAAAGAGCCTAACAAGATCGCTGGAGACGAACCGTCGCTGAGCGTCTCGGTTTGAGGCGGCTGGATTTATTCACATCATCAGACAGTGCCTGAGCGCGCGGCCAGCGGCGGTCGCTCAGCACGGTCGTTAGGCCACTCCGTGCATGTTGAAAGCCACGATTGGAACATTTCATTGATGCCTGCTACGACCAATACCGGCCCGCTACGGCAATTCGTCGCGGTGACTTTCTTAGTGTGGTCTGGGCTTGGCGTGTACTTCCTTATCGCGATCAACCAGGATGCCGCAACGACAGTTGTAATGCCGACGTGGGTGCCGTTCTGGCCGGTCTTTACGTTACCATACTTATCTATGCTACTTGTGGCTTGGTTGCTGCCGCTCGCTATTCGTGATCCTGCGCGTTTTCGCGCATGTCTGCGGGCGATGCTTTATGCCTTTTTGTTGGTGGTCACATTATGGATAGTGATTCCCACAAGATTGCATCGTCCTCCAGTGCCGGAAGGTTGGTGGACTGGACCGTACTTGTGGTTGGCTACAATTGATCCTCCCCAGTGTGCGATGCCTTCTGGTCACGGGATCGGAGCGACTGCGGCGGCATGGTTCGTTGGCGTTGAGCGCCCAAGATGGAGATGGCCACTGATCGGCATGCTTTCCTTGGGACTACCGTCAATCGCTTTCGTTGGACAGCATCGTCCGATTGACATT
>JACQWK010000210.1 GCA_016209525.1 Verrucomicrobiota bacterium | reverse complement strand
GGTTTCTACTCGTTGACCATTAACTCCCGGAGTCTTCCAATCCAGCACAAACGCAATCGCCGCGCAAAACAATATAAATGTATAAAATGGAAATTCAAGATAGTGAACCGGGTCTTTTTGCGTGTGTCCGAGCAAATACAATAAGGCAAATCCGAAAGCCGAAGGTCGAATGCCAAAAGAAATCCGAATGCAAAAATCCGAATGAACCAGTCCGGATCCTGCACGCGTTTTCAGGCCCAATGCGGCTCCGACGCCTTGTAGCGCAGACTTGTGGTCTGCTGGATCGCCGCCTCGAAGTCGGCAGGATGTCGGCTGATTCGATCGGCTGGGAGTTTTCGAACCGGCGCAGGCTGACCGCCTGGGATACGGCAGATTGAAAATCTGCGTCACGAGTTTCTGAATTACCCAGGCCAGGAGTATCGGAACGACCGCTTCGGACTTCGGATTTCGGATTTCTTTCGACATTCGGATTTCGGCCTTCGGCATTTCAATAGATGCGCAAGTTATCCACCATCACACAGCGGCGCACCCGGCAAAACGTCTTAGGATTCGTCACCCCTTCGCCCGTCGGCGTCGCCACGGAGTAACTCAAGTAGCCCTCGCCGCCGAGGCCCAGCCCAGCCATGCACGGGCCGTTTTTGATGAACAGCGTCGTATCCAGCGCGCGGGCCATCGCGGTCATGTTCTCCACGTCGTGCGAGTGGATAATGCTCGTGTGCTTGTAGCCGTGCTCCGCTTCGAGGGAACGCGCGATCCCTTCCTCGACGCTCTTCACCCGCACGATGGGCAGGAACGGCATCATCTGTTCTTCGACCACGAACGGATGATTCGCGTCCGTTTCCGCGAAGAGGAGTTGCGTGCCCGCCGGAACATTCACGCCGGCGGCGCGCGCGAGGACGGAAGGGTCTTTGCCAATAAAATCCTTGTTCACGGAGGCATGAGCGCAGCCGCCGCCTTGGCCTTCGTTGAAGGTGAAGCCGGCTTTGGTCAAAGCGCCGAGCTGCGCGGAATTGAGCCGCACCGCGCCATTTCCTTCCATTTCAACCATCAGCTTGTCCGCGATGTTTTCCAGCGCGAAAACCTCCTTTTCTCCGATGCAGAGCAGGTTGTTGTCGTAGGCGGCGCCCTGGATGATGGCCCGGGCGGCTCGCTTCATGCATGCGGTGTCATCGACCAACACGGGAGGATTGCCGGGCCCGGCGCAAATGGCGCGTTTGCCGGTCTTCATCGCCGCGGCGACGACCCCCGGCCCGCCCGTCACGCAGAGGAGGCGCACGGCCTCGTGTTTGCAGATGGCGTGGAAGCTATCCAGCGTAGGCTTCTCCACGATACAGGCGATGTTCTCGATGCCGGTCTCACGATAGACGGCGTCGTTAAAGGCGCGGACCGCGAGAGCCGCGCAGCGCGAAGCGGCTGGGTGCGCATTGAAGACCACAGCATTCCCGGCCGCGACAATGTTGACGATGTTCCCGCTCAGCGTGGGAATGGAATGGGTGCTCGGGGTGACCGCCGCGACGACTCCGAACGGCGTGTATTCCTCCAGCGTGATTCCGTGGTCGCCGCTATGGCCGTCCGGATGGAGCCAATCGACCCCTGGGACTAGCTTTATGATTTTAAGCTTTTCTATTTTATGGTCGAGCCGGCCGATTTTCGTTTCGTCGAGCTCAATGCGGCCCCAGGCCTCGGCATTCTTGTCGCACAGTGTCTTGACGATTTCCTCGACCTTCCGCCGCGCGGCGACACCCTTTTGCTGAAGCAGGAGGAAGGCTTCCTGGGCGGCGGCGCAGGCTTCGTTCGCGTCTTGGAATACTCCATACTTGCCGCGCAAGGCCGGGTTGGCGCTGGAACGTCCCTGGCCGTGGCAGCCGCCGGCTGGTGGTGCGGGCGCTGGAGCGGCAGCGGGAGTTTTCGGCACCGACGCCCCGCCCAAGCGGCCGAGCACTTCACTCACGATATCACGGATCAAAGCTTCGTTGACACTACTCATACTCGACTTGATTTCAATGTTGGGAGAGAGTTAATAGGAAGCCGCGCCCGAAAAAGCGCTTGTAGGCCTCGGACCGTTCAATTTGAAGTCGAAATGCCTGACGAGCTTGCCCGGCTACGGCTCCCGAAAGGCGTTGAGCGCCGGCTCCACGAATTGCTCGACAAACAAGACTCCGGCCAGCCCTTGACCTACGAAGAATGCCGTGAAGCTGAAGGGTTGGCAGACTTGAACGATCTTCTTTCTCTGCTGCGGCTCCGTTCCGAACGCTTGAGCAAAAGAACCGGATAGCCGCATGACGGTTCCGGAACACGGGTGATCGGTGAGTGCCTCTGAGTTGTCGTAGCGCTTCCCTGACCGTGTCACGGAGGAAAGCTTGATTGAAGGCAGTCATAATCCTTCAGACGCACATGAACTTAACTCTTCGCGCTGTAGATTTGTTTTCCTAGCACATCGACCGAATCCACAATGCCGATGATGACGGCATCGACGGGGGCGTCCTTGAGTCCGGGCGCAAGCCGGGCGCTGCTGCCCTGGCAGAACATCACCATCTCGCCCACACCCGCGCCGACGCTGTCCACGGCGACAATGGTGTTCACACCAGGGCGGAACTTGGCCGGATCCTTTTCATCCACCAGTTGCGGGCGCAGGATGAGGAGCTTCCGGCCGCCCATGCTGGCGTCTTTCTTCGTGGAGACGACCGAGCCTTCGACTTTGGCGAGGAACATGGTTCAGTTGCCGGTTGTCAGTTGTCAGTTCTCAGTAATCCGTGATCAGTGGCCCTACTTTCCAGTCATCGCCCTTTCCGGACTGACAACTGGAAACTGACAACTGATCACTTCTTCTTCGGCAGAACCGTCTCCACTTCCGCGTGCGGCCGGGCAATCACGTGGACACTCACGATTTCGCCCTTGATTGCCTTGACCGCTTGCGCGCCGGCATCTGTGGCGGCTTTGACCGCGGCGACATCGCCGACTACGACGGCTGTGACAAGCGCGTTGCCGACCTGCGTCATCGGGCCGGCCAGTTCGACGTTCGCCGCTTTGAGCATGGCGTCGGTGCCCTCGACGAGAGCGACCAAACCGCGCGTTTCCAGGAGTCCAATTGCTTGATGGGCCATAGGATGATTTATGATTTACGATTTATGATTTATGATTTGCGATGCAGTGCTTCTCGAGAAAGCGTTTGACTTCACGGGCGACCACGAGCTCTTCGTTGGTCGGGATGACCATGAGCTTCACGGGCGAGTCTGGGGTGCTGATCGCGGATTCTTGGGCTCGCGCCGAACGGTTTTTCTCGACGTCGAGCACGATGCCCAGATGGTCCAAATTCGCGCAAATGGCCTCGCGCACCTCCGAGCGATTCTCACCGATCCCGGCTGTGAACACGATGGCGTCGGCACCGTTCAGTTGCAGGAAGTAGGCGCCGATCCAGTGCCGGGTCTGGTGAACAAAAACATCCAGGGCTAACTTCGCGTCACGGTTGCCCAGTGCCGCTTGCGTTTGGATATCCCGAATGTCGTTGTGACCGCCGGACAAGCCTTTCAAACCGGATTCTTTGCACATCAACCGCTCGGCCTCTTCGAGCGTCAGACCGGTCGTCCGCATCAAAAACGGGAGGGCAAACGCGTCGAGGTCACCGACACGATTGTTGTGGGGCAAGCCTGACTGCGGGCTCAATCCGAGACTGTTGCCAATCGCCACTCCGTTGAGAATGCCGCTAATCGAGGAACTACCACCCAAATGGCAGGAAATAATGCGCAGGTCGGGTTTTCGAACCGGGCTCGTGCCGCCATCGACGTAGAGCCGTCGGGCGCGTTGCGCCACGTCCTCCCGACCCAGAAGTTCCGCGGATCGTTCCGCGATAAACTTGTGGCTTGCCCCATGAAATCCCCAGCGCCGGACCCCGGCCTCGTGCCAAGCCCGCGGGACGGCATAACGCATTGCGGCCTCGGGCGCCCACCGATAGAACGCAGTTTCGAACAACCCCACCAAAGGCGTTTTGGGCATCCGTTGAGCGAAGAGCCGGATGCCAGAGATGTAAGGGGGATTATGGGCCGGAGCGATGCTGTTGTACGCTTCCATGGCCTGCACCGCCTTTTCGTCGAGCCGCACGCAGCCGTTCAGCCCGCGCGCCATCACGGTCTTGAAGCCGACCGCCGCGAGATCCTTTTCGCTCGCGATATGGCCGGCATCGCGGAGCTGAGCCAGGCAATCCTCAATTGCCTTGGGATAATCGGCCACCCGTTCGAAGCCGCCCTTGTGAAGCATCCGCTCCTGGCGGTCGGAGAAATCGAACAGCCGCCACTTGAGTGAAGTGGAACCAAGGTTGGCGACGAGTATCTTCACTGAATTTACGAATTGGGATTCACGATTTACGAATGCTTCGAGTTGGCCGGCGGCATGGGGAACTCCGGCGCTCGCATGTCGCAAATCGTAAATCGTCAATCACTGGAGCCACCGGCCGAGCGCGGACAATCCTTCATGCGGCCGTGGAATCACCTGCACGCTGATCACTTGGCCGACTTGCGCCGCCGCCGCCGCTCCGGCGTCCGTCGCGGCTTTGACCGCCGCCACGTCGCCGCGGAGGAAGGCGGTAACGTAGCCGCTGCCGATCTTTTCCCACCCGACGAGTGTGACGTTGGCGGCTTTGAGCGCGGCATCGCTGGCTTCGAGCAATGCGCTCAGCCCTTTGGTTTCAATCATTCCAATCGCTTGTTGAGACATGATAAAGTTGAGAGTTGAGGGTTGAGAGTTGAGGGCGCTGATCGCGGTTACTTGGCCGGTTTGGCGGGCTCGCCCAGGAACGCTTTCAACAAATCCTCGTGCGGGCGGGCGATGATGTGCGAACTGATGAGTTCGCCGACCTTGCTCGCGGCTTTGGAGCCGGCGTCCACGGCGGCTTTGACGCTGCCTACGTCGCCTTTGGCCAAGACCGTGATGAGGCCGCCGCCTATCGGGATCGTCTTTACCAGCGAGACGTTCGCGGCTTTCACCATCGCGTCGCTCGCTTCGACGCTGCCGACGTAGCCTTTGGTTTCGATCATTCCTAATGCTTCGCTCATAAGATTAGTTGGGGGTTGAGGGTTGAGAGAGTGGTCAGTGATCAGTGGTCAGTGGTCAGTGGTCAGTGGTCAGTTGTGAGTGATTAGATATGCAGCACGATCCACGAGTCAAACCGCCCAAACTTCGACGATTGAATAAACAGTTCTTTGACAATCCGAGATCAAGAGCGCCCCTCACCCCGGCCCTTTCCCCATCAGATGGGTTGAGGGCGGCCGAAGGCCGGATGAGGGGTATCGTCATAGTCTTGAAATCATTCAAAAGCACTCGAGAATCTCATCGAACCAACTCACACGGCGTGTCGGGTTGGAGATTGCAGGCGTTGCCTTCGTCCGTGTCGATGTGAACCTCGAGCTTGAAACTCTGGTCCACTCGGACCAGTAGCTTGTCGAAACTCACCCCGCACGGACCGCCAATCTTCAGCTTCATCTCGTCACCATTCTTCACGCCGTAAAACTCGGCGTCGTTCGGGTGCATGTGGACGTGGCGCAACGCGCGAATCACGCCCTTGGGAATCTCAAAAAATCCGGCCGGGCCCATCAGCATCGCGCCAGGAGTGCCTTCGATGTTGCCGGAGAGCCGAAGAGGAATCTCGAAACCCAGTGCGATGGCGTCCGTGTAGGCCAATTCGACTTGGTTGAGCGTCCGACAAGGACCGAGAATCCGAAGATTGGAAATGACCCGGCTGCGCGGGCCAATCAGCGTCAAGGTTTCCCGGGCTGCGAACTGGCCTTCCTGGTAAAGCCACTTAAAAGGCGTTAACTGATAGCCTTTGCCGAACAGCGTCTCGACCGCGTCTTGCGTCAAATGACAATGCCGAGCGCTCACGTTCACAACGAGCGGATTTGGCCCGGCCGCAAACCTTGGAAGCGCCTTGCCTAGACGACGATACACCGCCTGCCGAACCAGGTGTTCAACTACAGCCCGATGAGGTGTCTCGGTCATTAGAGCCATCTGAGGCTGCACTTTGTGCTCGAATCTGGATGAATTGTCAAATGAATTCTTGCATAATCTTTCAAAAACTATCACACTTGAGCACACATGCAGTCGGAAGAACGACAGCTCCGCATTGAAGAGTACCTTCAGAAGGTTGAGTTTGCGTCGCTGGATGAGCTTTCGGAGTTGGTAGATGCTTCGGCCTCGACCGTTCGTCGAGACCTCACGTTGTTGGAAACCAAGGGAACTCTCCAGCGCACGCACGGAGGCGCGCGAATCGTCAATCCTCGTTCCGACGAATTCACTTTCTCGGCGCGCGATACTCATCAACTCGCCGAAAAAGAGGGCATTGCGAAAGCGTGCGCGGATCAAATCCGGTCCAACCAGACCGTGATCATCGATGCGGGCACAACCGTGTACCACGTGGCCCGATATCTCGAGAATAAGAGCCCCCAAATCATCACCAATTCATTGCCGGTCGCGAATCTTTTCGCTGCGGACAACCGACTGGAAATCGTCATTTCGGGCGGCGTGATTTATCCAAGATTGGGCGTGCTGGTGGGGCCGCTCGCGGTCGAGGCGTTCACCAAAATTCACGCGGACGTCGCCGTCATGGGTGCGGGAGGAATCACCTTGGAAGGCATCACCAACTCGCACGGCCTGCTGATCGACATTCAGCGCGCCATGATTCGCGCGGCACAGAAAGTAATCTTCTGCCTGGACCACACGAAATTCGGGCGCAAGTCCGTGTCGAGCCTTTGCGATTTGGACTGCATTGACACCATCGTCACGGACGGCGGCGCGCCCGCGGATTTGGTTGAAGCGTTGCGAGCGCGAAATTTGGAGGTGGTGGTCGCCGCCTCGTGAGCGAGCAAGAATTCAATCTCGACAGCCCCACCGGAACTGAACATCCTCGGCCGAGGATTCCGACGCAAACATGACGGCCGAGAAGAACTACCGCATCTCCGGACACGAATCGTTTCCGTGCCGCTACACTTGGCTGCCGAAGGCGGTGCGAGGTGTGGGCGAGAATCCCCGCCTCTTCTCAAACGAAGAGCAGGCGATGGTCGATTTGGGTGTCGGGAGGAACATGACGCGCGCCATCCGGTTCTGGGCGCAGGCTGCCGGAGTCGTAACACCGTTGCCGAAAAACGGCGGCCATTCGTTGACTGAATTTGCGCGTGTACTTTTTGGGCAGGATTCACCTCTGCCTGACTTCGTGCATAGAAAGGCTGTAGCCAACGTTGGTAGGGCAAACCTGCAGGTTTGCTCTACCGTACAGTTCAACGAAGAAAATGGCCTTGATCCGTTCCTGGAAGACATCCGCACGCTCTGGTTGATTCATTGGAATCTCTCGACCGATTCGGCGAATCCTCTGCTGGCGTGGGATTTCCTGCTCAACCGCTGGCAGGAGCCGGAGCTAGTTCCCAGCAAGGCGCTCAAGACGCTGGAGCACGAGGCGGCCATGCACGAGGACAGACTTTCGCCCGTGACGGTGCAGCAGCATTTCGAGACGTTCCTGCACACCTACGTCCCGACGCGCAGTCGCAAGGGCGAAGTGCAGGAGGACAACCTCGATTGCCCGCTGGTCGAACTGGAATTGATCGTGAAAGTCGGCGAACGGGAACTCGACAGTGCTGCGGGCAAACGCGAGCCGATCTATGCCTTTCGTCGCGAAGAAAAACCTGAGATCACGGCGGAGTTGTTCGTGTATTGTGTGAACGATTTCTGGCAAAAGCGCCACGGCCACGAAGAAACGCTCGGATTCCGTGAGATCGCGCATGGCCACGGCAGCCCCGGCCAGATTTTCAAAATCCCGGAAGAAGACGTTCGGACGCGAGTCGAAGCGCTGGCCCGCCAGACGGACGGATTTCTAATCTACCAAGAATCAGCACATGCCCCGCACGTTCGGAGGCACGGCGCGCGAGATCAAATTGCATTGCTCCGGGAGATTTACGCCGTGGAGGTGGCCCATGTTTGAACGCAGATTTGGAAAGCCAGGCAAGGGTAGCACAGGCCACTGGCCTGTCCCGTCCGGCGACTCGCCGGACGGAATGTCGAGGGCGCCCCGAACCAAACCGGGCGTTGGTCTCCCCGCTGGTGTCGCTCCCATTCCGGTCGGCGAGTCGCCGATCGGGGCGGTCGAATCCCCAATGGTGTCCGGCATTGAAAATGCGGCGGCCGTCTTCTCTCTCTCCCCGCGAGGAACGAGTGGGGAGAGAGTCGGAGAGAGGGGCGACCTGGACAAAAACAGCGTCCTCTCCCCGGCCCTCTCCTCCTC
>JACQWK010000203.1 GCA_016209525.1 Verrucomicrobiota bacterium | reverse complement strand
GTCGAGCCCTGGCATTAGTTCGGGCAAAAAAGTCAGGGCTCGACGGGAGTCTCGCCCCACCGATTGGCTGGTTCATGGTCCCAATGCGTGACAACATCGGCCTGGAGGCTGTCCATGAACCCCGGAGCGCCGGTCTCCGATCCGGCGCTTTATTCCGTTCCATTTGATTCGCGCCGGGTCGGCGACCGGCGCCCCGGTTCAGGGGCACCTTCCGTGGAATCAGCTCGCGGAGTTCTCACGAGGAGTAAACCGGACACCTGGAATCCCCACAAGTCGATTTCCTGGTTTTCTCTCCATAAACCTCCGCGTAAGAGCCGACGTGAGGAGGTTCATTCCTCCTCGCCTGGAAGTCAGAGCCTTCTCACGTCGGCTCTGATCAAGAAATGGAGCGGACTCACGTCCGCTGCCACGAAGTTCATGGAGAGGATCGCTGGTTGATTTCAGCGATTGCATCCAGGCTTTGCTTTTGCGAACTGTCTTGCCATGCACAAACCAAAGCGAAAACTGGGGCGCGCCTTCGCTCTCGCCTGCGAGCGTTACGAAGCCTTGGGCGTGTCCGTGGACCTGGCTTTGCGGCGTCTGGCGCGCGTTCATGTTTCACTGCACTGCTGGCAAGGCGACGACGTCGGCGGCTTCGAAAGTTTTGGCGCTGAACTCGGCGGCGGCCTCGCCGTCACCGGCAATTATCCGGGCAAAGCCCGCACGCCCGATCAACTGCGAGCTGATCTGGAGATGGCGCTGTCTCTGATTCCCGGAAAGCATCGGCTTAACTTGCACGCCTTCTATGGCGAGTTCGGCGGCAAACCGGTCGATCGCGATGAAATCTCGACCGAGCATTTCCGCAATTGGATCGGATGGGCGAAGAAGAACCGCCTTGGGCTGGACTTCAACCCAACCTACTTCGCCCATCCCAAGGCGGCCGACGGCTTCACTCTCGCGCATCGGGACAACTCCATCCGGCGTTTCTGGATTGAGCACGGGAGGCGCTGCCGCGAAATCGGAGCCGCTTTCGGCCAGGCGCTTGGCACACCCTGCGTTACCAACATCTGGATTCCCGATGGCTATAAGGACACTCCGGCCGACCGCAAATCTCCGCGCGAACGTCTGGCCGAGTCGCTCGACGCCATCTTCCAGAAACCCATCTCACCCAGGCTTAACCTCGACGCCGTCGAGCCGAAGCTTTTTGGGATTGGCAGCGAAAGCTATGTGGTCGGCTCGCACGAGTTCTATTTGGGTTACGCCATCACGCGCAAAAAGCTGCTCTGTCTGGACGCCGGCCATTTCCATCCCACGGAAACGATCTCCGACAAAATTTCCGGTGTGCTCCAGTTCCTGCCGGAAATCCTCCTGCATGTGAGCCGCGGGCTTCATTGGGACAGCGACCACGTGGTGACCTTCACCGACGATCTCCAGGCGATCGCGCGCGAGATTGTCGCCAACGGCTACCTCGACCGCGTGCACCTCGGTCTCGATTATTTCGACGCCAGCATCAATCGTGTGGCCGCGTGGGTTATCGGAGCGCGAAGCCTCCTTCGCGCACTGCTCGTGGCGTTGCTCGAACCGACGGAGCATTTGCGCGCTCTCGAAGCCGAGGGCGATCACACGGCCCGTCTGGCATTGCAGGAGGAGGTCAAGCACCTGCCTTCGGGCGCGGTCTGGGATTATTTCTGCGAGAGCCGGGGGGTTCCCGCCGGCGGGACTTGGCTGGCAGAGGTGAAGCGGCATGAAAAGCAAGTGCTGAGTGAGCGATCCTGATTTTCCAGCAGGATCAGGTCGCCGGTCGCGGTCGTGCGCGCGGTTCGTCGTGATTCCTGAAGCGGCATCAGCGCAAACAGCCCGACGGCCTCCCGTTCCGGCAACAATTCAACCGCAACCTGACGGACGGAACCGGCGTGGCGTCGATGAGTAATCCCGGCGCTGGTCTGGCGTTGATGCCCTCGGCCACGATGAGCCAGAGCACCTCGGCGTCCGTGTCGTTGAAGACCTGGCGCAACTGGTCCGGCCCGACCAGCACGCCGCCGTATTTCGGCACGGTCAATGTCTCGTCGTCCACGCGCAGGCGGCCCACGCCCTCCAGCACGAAATAAAACTCCTCCGCGCGGATGTGCTTGTGCAGCGTGTTCGCGCTCCTGGGCGGCAACCGCCAGAGCCGCGCGCCGAGATTCTCGCTCCCGGTGCGCTCCAGATAATCCGCGTTCGGGATTTTCATCAGGTTGGAGGGCCGCCAGAAGAGGTCTTCCGGCTTGATGAGATGGTAACCTTGAATGAGCTTCGTGGTCATAATTCACGTATTCTCTGAAGAGACCCGAATGCGATCAAGCGGAGACCACGAGCGGCGGCAATCTCATCGCCGATCACCAGAAGTCCCGCACCACCGGACCGCGCGGTCCCCTGCTCACCGTTCCGCCTGACATGGTGCCACGGTCGCGCCTGGGCACGGTGAAAAGGACCTGCCGGGCCAGCAATTCTCATTTTGACGACAGGCCCGACCTGCGACCCGCTTGTAGTCCCGGCTTTAGCCGGTTTTCTCGCGCTGGCCGGCTAAAGCCGGGACTACATACGGGTCATAATGAGAATTGCTGCTGCCGGGCGGTCAACAGTTGACTGCCAGCTCACGTGTGCCAACACTCACCACTCTGTCACCGAATCTGTTCAACTGATCGAAAGAGAAAATATATGTCAACCGAAGCCAAATGCCCCTTCCACGCCGGTGCCGGCGGCGGCACCACGAACCGCGACTGGTGGCCGAATCAACTGAAAGTCGAGTTGCTCCATCAGCATTCCTCCAAGTCCGACCCCATGGGCGAGGGCTTCAACTACGCGAAGGAGTTCAAAAGCCTCGACTATGCGGCGTTGAAGAAAGATCTCGCGGCATTGATGACAGACTCGCAGGACTGGTGGCCGGCGGACTTCGGCCACTATGGACCGTTGTTCATCCGCATGGCGTGGCACAGCGCCGGCACCTATCGCACCGGGGATGGCCGTGGCGGCGGCGGCCGGGGCCAGCAGCGCTTCGCACCGCTCAACAGTTGGCCGGACAACGTCAGCTTGGACAAGGCGCGCCGGCTCCTCTGGCCGATCAAGCAGAAGTATGGCCGGAAGATTTCGTGGGCCGACCTGATGATCCTCGCGGGCAACGTCGCCTTGGAGACGATGGGCTTTAGAACGTTCGGTTTCGCCGGCGGGCGCGAGGACACCTGGGAGCCGGATCACGATGTCTATTGGGGCACCGAGAAGACCTGGCTCGGGGAGAATCGCTACACCGGCGACCGGAATCTCGAGAATCCACTGGCGGCCGTGCAGATGGGGCTGATTTACGTCAACCCGGAAGGTCCGAACGGGAACCCCGATCCCGTCGCCGCAGCGCGCGACATCCGCGAGACCTTCGCCCGTATGGCGATGAACGACGAGGAAACGGTGGCGCTCATCGCCGGTGGCCATACTTTCGGCAAGACCCACGGCGCCGGACCGGCGTCCCATGTGGGGCCCAATCCCGAAGCCGCTCCTCTTGAGTTGCAAGGCTTGGGCTGGAAGAGCAGCTTCGGCACCGGCAAGGGCGGGGACACGATCACCAGCGGTCTGGAGGTCACCTGGACCACCACGCCCACCAAGTGGAACAACAATTTTTTCGAGAACCTGTTCAAGTACGAATGGGAACTGACCAAGAGCCCGGCCGGCGCGAAACAGTGGGTAGCAAAGGGAGCCGACGCCACGGTCCCGGACGCCCACGACCCATCGAAGAAACGCCGGCCCACTATGCTGACCACGGACTTGTCGCTGCGCTTCGATCCTGCCTACGAAAAGCTCTCGCGGCGCTTTCTCGCGAATCCGGATCAGTTCGCCGACGCGTTCGCCCGTGCGTGGTTTAAGCTCACGCACCGCGACATGGGGCCGCGCGCCCGTTACCTCGGACCGGAAGTCCCGAAAGAACAGCTCATCTGGCAGGACCCGATTCCCGAGGTGAATCACAAATTGGTTGGTGCTGAGGAAATTGCCTTGCTGAAGGGCAAGATCCTGGCGTCCGGTCTGTCCGTCTCGCAGTTGGTTTCCACCGCCTGGGCCTCGGCCTCCACGTTCCGTGGCTCCGACAAACGGGGCGGTGCGAACGGCGCCCGCATTGGCCTTGCGCCACAGAAGAACTGGGAAGTGAACCAGCCGAAACAGTTGGCGAAGGTGCTCAAAACACTCGAAGGCATCCAGAGCGCGTTCAACAAAAAGGCCAAAGGCGGCAAACAAGTCTCGCTCGCTGATCTGATTGTGCTGGCCGGTTGCGCCGGGGTCGAGCAGGCCGCGAAGAACGCTGGTCACAAGGTCACAGTTCCCTTCAAGCCCGGGCGCATGGACGCCTCGGTGGAGCAGACTGACGCGGCCTCCATCGCCGTGCTCGAGCCCATCGCCGACGGCTTCCGCAATTATCTCCGGGGCAAATGCTCCATCCCGGCCGAATCGCTGCTGATCGACAAAGCGCAGTTGCTGACTCTGACCGCGCCGGAAATGACGGTGCTCATCGGCGGGATGCGCGTCCTCAAGACCAACTTCGGCGGGGCGAAACACGGCGTCTTTACCAAGCGTCCCGAGGCATTGACCAACGACTTCTTCGTGAACCTGCTCGACAAGGGCACGGAGTGGAAGCCGGTCTCGCCGGAGGCCGACGTTTTTGAAGGCCGCAGCCGCAAGACCGGCGCCGTCAAATGGACCGGGACCCGCGTCGATCTCGTCTTCGGTTCGAATTCGCAGCTCCGCGCCTTTGCGGAAGTCTATGGAAGCTCTGACGCGGAGAAGAAGTTCGTCCACGACTTTGTCGCCGCCTGGAACAAGGTCATGAACCTCGACCGCTTCGACCTCGCGTAACTGCGGCCCTTTGGTCGGCCGAGCCATCGCTCGCCTTTCTTCCAGCAGAATGGGCAAAGCGGCAGCTTTGCCCTACGGGATTCGTGGTAGGGCGGCGCTGCCGCGCCGCCAAAAAATGTCTGTCGGTGCAAAATCTAGACCCTGAGCGAGCCACGGAACGCCCTGGCGGCATAGTAAGACTGCGCGCCGTTGTGCCCCACGAAGACGCGGCCGTAGCGGCGATCACAATAGAGCGCGCCGCCGAGTTTTCTAATATCCGCAGGTGTTTTCACCCAGCTCGACGTTTTCGTGTCGAACTCTCCAAGCTTCTGCAGCTCCTGATATTGTTCCTCCGTCAAAAGGTCAATGCCCATGGCCGCTGCCATATCCATGGCGGTGTTTTTCGGTCTATGTTCCTTCCTCGATTCCAGCCCTTCCCGGTCGTAACAAACACTGGTGCGGCCTTTGGGACTTTCCGCTGAACAATCATAAAAAGCGTATTCGCCCGTCTTTTTATCGTGACCAACGACATCCGGTTCACCGCCGGTTCTTTCCATTTCATGGAGCGACCACAGTTTCTCCGCATTGGCTTCCAGCTTTGCCTGCACCTTGGCCCACTCAAGACC
>JACQWK010000222.1 GCA_016209525.1 Verrucomicrobiota bacterium | reverse complement strand
GCCTTCCAGGCCGCAGCGGCTCCAAAAGACCGAGGCGCCCGAAAATCTCCGAGCCTCGCCTTCCGTGTGCGGCCGCTGCGGCCTGGAAGGCCGCGCGCCGGAAAAATCGTCGCGGCTTGCGACGATTTCGGCAGATACTGGCAGATTCAAAATCTGCGCCACGAGTTTGTGGAATTTCAGGATCAGAGCCTTTCTGAAATCAAGTTTTACCAAGCTCCGCTCACTTTCCCGCCTTTGCTCCGCTGCCAACAATCCTTCGCCAGTCGCTTTTTGACCCCAGTCAATTCCCCTCCGTCTTTTCCTGTCAAGGTCTCGCAGCAAGCCGTCGGTTTTGCAGTTCGGTAGAGAACAGAAGTGTTCCCGTAAAACACACTTGCGGGAGGAAATATCGAAAAAATGCGGAAGTCACCGGTAGTCGTGCGCAATGAGGTTGGACATCATCTCATGAGAGGAACGAAAGGACGTATGGACATGAACTCGTTTGACAGATTCAAAGAAAAGACGCGGCCGGACACGGTCGCTCGCAACAAATCCAGCCCGTGGAGGTGGTTGCTCTTGCAGACGGCTGTGATTTCCATGACGGCATTCACCGCGGCCTACGCTGCCGCGCCCGCGGCTCCGCAAGGGACCATCACCGGCCGGGGATACCTGAACATCGGTGGGACCGCCGTCAGTGCTCTGACTGCAGACCCCAGGTTCCCGAGCAAACCGGACGTTGAATTCTATTACACATACTTCGAATGGAACGCGACTGGCGACATCAACAACCAGGCCAACAATGCCTACGGGGACAATTATGGCGCCCAGATGGTCGGTTACTTCTACCCGCCCAGCACCGGCGATTACACATTCAAGGTTTGCGCCGATGACGAAGCGCAGCTTTTTCTAAGCACGGACGAGAATCCCGCGAACAAGAAGCTGATCGCCACGGAGCAGGGTTGGAGCAACCCGCGCCAATGGGACACGGCGAACGGCGGCGCGCTGGAGGCCAAAAACTCCCAGACGTACACCGGCACGCAGTGGGCGACGAAAGACGCGACCTACGGCGGAGCGAAGATCACCCTCCAGGCGAACAAAGCCTACTACATCGAGGCGTTGTTTAAGGAAGGCGGTGGCGGTGACAACCTCGCGGTGGCCGTGCAGGACCCGCAGGGCGCCATTGATGCGGCGCTGCCAATTCCCGGCAAATATCTGTCCACGATCGACAAGACCAGCGGTCCGTTGAAAATCCTCACGCAACCACAGAGCGCGTCTGTTGATGAAGGAAAAGCGGTCTCCTTCAGCGTGATCGTCGATGGCACTCCTCCTTACTCGTATCAGTGGAAGAAGAACGGCACCGATATCGCGGGTGAGACCAGCAAGACTTTGAGCATCAACCGCACGGTCCGTGGCGACAACGGGGCGAAGTTCGCGGTGGCGGTGACGGGGGCACAGGGCAGCGCGACTAGCGCCGACGCCGTGCTGACGGTCAAATTCGATACCGCCCCGCCCACGTTGGTGTCGGTCGCTGGTTCAGCTAGCTTCGATTACATCACGGTTACGTTCTCCGAGGCGCTGGATCCGACGACCGCACAAACGGCCGCGAACTACAAGCTCTCGGGCGGAATCACGGTGTCGTCCGCCACGCTCGGAGCCGCGCCAGGGGATAACAAGGTGACGCTGAAGACCTCCAAACAGAGCGAAGGCGCGACGCTGACCCTCACCGTAAGCAACGTGAAGGACATCGGCGGGAACACCATGGCGGCCAATAGCACGATAAACTTCCTCACGGCCAAATTCGAGCTCGGGTGGGCCAGTTATGAACGCTGGGACAACGAGAATGGCGATCCGGGCGCCATCGCTGCGTTCGCCGACTCGATTGCAGATGCGTCCATTCGGCCTCCGGACTACAGTTCGGCGGTGAGGCAATTCGGCGCGCCCTGGGGCGCTCGCGAGTACTATTCGGCGCGAGTCTCCGGGTTCTTCATCCCGCCGAGCAATGGCAACTATGTGTTCTTCACTTCCTCGGATGACCAGAGCAACGTTTACTTGAGCACCGACGAAAACCCGGCGAACAAGAAGTTGATTGCTCAGGAGACAGGGTGGAGCAACCAGTACCAATGGCTGACGGCCAACGGTGGCACTGCCGACACCAAACGATCCGACCAAAACGCGGCGACGGAATGGGCAAGCGGCGCCACGATTACGCTCCAAGCCGGCAAGCGTTACTACATTGAAACGCTGCTTGACGAAGGCACCGGTGGCGACGGTGTCGATGTCACCTTCATCAAAGAGGGCGAAGCCGATCCGGCCGCCAGCACGGCTGGCATGCGGATGCGCGGCAGTGTCATTGGCACTTTCCTCGATCCGAATGGCGCCAATGTCACCATCACGCAGCAACCGCAAGACACCACCGGGCAGGAGAACCGTACGGCCAAATTAACCGTCGGTGCGACAGGAACCTCGGCGTACGGTTCAACGGTGAATTATCAATGGCAGAAGTCTGCCCCCGGCAGTTCCACCTTCTCCGACATCGCCGGAGCCACCGCGAGCTCTTACACCACTCCTGTCCTGGCCCTGGCGGACAGCGGCACGAAATACCGCGTGTCCCTCAGCGTGCCGACCTTCGCCACACAGAGCACCGCCGCCACGCTGACGGTGGTGCCGGACACCTTCCCACCCAAGGTTGACGGCGTGGGCACGCTCATCAAAGGCACTGCAGTCGAGATCGGCGTCCGTTTCGATGAATCCGTGGAGAAAGCCTCGGCCAGCGTTGCCGCTAACTACACCTTGTCCAAAGGCACGGTGACTGGCGTGCGCTATCAGCAATTCGCACATGAAGGCGAGGCGGCGAACTTCGTGCTGGGCACGAAAGGCCCGTTCAACGGCTACGCCGTGGTCCTGACTACATCCGGAGTCGCTGCCGGCGACAACGTCACGGTCACGGTTAAGGGCGTGAAAGACCTCAAGGGCAATGCCATCGCCGCCGCCGGAGAAGCCAAGTCGATCACGGCAACCCAAAAGATGAAGTGGGCGGCCATGGGCGGAACCGACTACTTGGAAGGCGAACTCGGCGGAGGCATCGCCGCCGCGCCGGATGCGACCCTGTGGCCGGACGACGCCATCGCTTCCAGCGCTCAGGACTTCGACTTGATCAGCGGTGGCACCGCCAATTGGAACAACTACGACGAAGCGACCTTCGTTTATGAGGAAGTCACGGGCGACTTCGACAAAGTGGTCCGAGTCGAATATCACGATCCGACGAGCCAATGGGCCCGAGCGGGCATGGCGGCAACGCCGAATGCCGACGAGGGCGTGACGCGCGCTCAGGTGAATGGTGGCTACACCATGGCCAAACGCTACATGCTGCGGGCTAACCCAGCCGTGCAGTGGAGCGGCAGCGCCGGCAATAACCAATTCGAGGCAGACTGGCGCCTCACAGATGGCGGCAACTACGGAGGCACTGGGACAAGCACTCCGGCCTATCCGAATGCCTGGATGCGCATGCAGCGGACTGGCCAAACGTTCACCGGCTTCTACAGCGCCAACGGCAAGGACTGGACATCCTACGGCGCCCAGACGTTCACCGCCGAGCCAATGCCGGACAAACTGCTCGTGGGCATCTACTACTCGCCGGAGATGAACAACAACGACACCGGCGGCGGAGTCGGCCATTCATCCGTGGCGAAGTTCCGCCAATACGGCGACTTCAAAGTTGCGGGAGCCGAGCCGGGCAAGATGACGGTCGCTCTTGCTGCCGGCAAGATCTCCATCAGTTGGGAAGGGGACGGCACCTTGCAGTCTGCCACGAGTGTGACGGGACCCTGGACGGATGTTGGTTCCACCAAGCCGTTCAGCGCCGGAACTACGGGACAGGCCATGTACTTCCGAGTGAAGGGCCAATAAGGGTTTGTGGCCTTGCCTATTCGGGAGACCGGGCTTCGGCCCGGTCTCTTTTTTGTTCCTGAACCCCGGCGCAGCCGATGAATGAAGGAGTCGATTGGATGGCCTGAAGAATCAGCCGCAAAGAACTCAGGGAGCGCAAAGAAGAGCCTAAGTTCTTCGAGTTCCTTGTACTCCTGTTCGTCAATCTTCCTTGTAGCTTGAGAGCGTTTTCCGGCGACCACAGAGATGAAAATGACGAAGAGCTAAGGACGAATGCCCAAAGAATGACGAATGGCCAATGACGATCGACGGAAGCTGGGTTCAGCGATTGCGAACGATCTGGGGCCACGGTTTCCACCGATCGGCAAGCCAACCGTGGTTGTCCCTAAGTTCGCGTTTCGGAGGTCTGCGGTCATCAGGTCACCGCCCAAGGCCAGGCGCGCCGGAACTGCTGGGATGATTGGTCATTCGATCATTCGTCATTCTTTCGTCATTCGTGCTTCGTCATTCGTCATTGAACCGTCTTTGGTTGCGGCTGCGTCGCGCGGTGCTCTTTTGTGGCTAATCGACGGCCGAATTCAGGATTCACATTTCAGCCACACTTCGCTCCGGCGCGTGGCCTTCCAGGCCGCAGCGGGTGGGAATGTCGATGGAATCGCAAGACAGACCGAAGGTATTGCCCAAGCGAGCGTGCTGCGGCCTGGAAGGCCGCGCGCCTATAGCGAAGTATCGCTTTTAGTGTTGAGATTCCAATGCTCAAGTTTTCTAGACTGGCCTGTCGGCCGCTTCGAAATTCGAATCGTTCACTTTCTGAATTGTTTAGGATTTCGAGAGATCCTGATAGATCACGAATTTGCGCTGCATCATGCCAATTGTTCAGGGTGGCAGCCTTGACGTTGCTGATGATGGAATCTTCATTGGAAGCTGAAGCCGGCGTCACTCCTGAGCAAACGGGCTACCGGTTCACCGCAGTCGCAGCCGCTGGCGCGGGCCAGACGGGTTTCACCCGTTTGCCACCGGCACAGACCGGCGTTTGGTTTACCAATCTGCTCCCTGAATCTCGTTCGCTGACCAATCAAATCCTGCCGAACGGTTCCGGTGTGGCCGCCGGCGATGTCGATGGCGACGGCCGGTGCGATTTGTATTTCTGCGGATTGAATTCGGATAACAAACTGTATCGCAACTTGGGCGATTGGCGGTTCCAGGACCTCACCGAAGCGGCTGGCGTCGCCTGTCCGGGACTGGACGCCACAGGGGCGGCTCTGGCCGATCTCGATGGAGATCGCGATCTTGACCTGATCGTGAACTCGATCGGCGGCGGCACCCATTTATTTTTCAATGATGGGCGAGCACACTTCTCGAAGTCTGCCGTCTCCATGAATGCGCAGCGAGGAGGGACTTCGCTCGCGCTGGCCGACATCGACGGGGATGGCGATTTGGATCTCTATGTGGCGAACTACCGAGCCGCCACTCTCATGGACGCGCCGGGAACACGATTTAGCTTCCGCATGGTCAACGGGCAGCCGACTCTCAACGCCATCAATGGCCGGCCTTTGACCGATCCCGAATGGACGAACCGCTTCGTGGTTCGCATCGGTTTGGGTCCGGATGGCCGGGGACGATTCTCGCACGAGGAATTGGGCGAGCCCGACCGCTTGTTCCTCAACGATGGCCGAGGCGCTTTCAGCCCTCTGCCGTTTGAGGGAGGCGCCTTCCGCGATGAAACTGGCAAGCCGCTTTCGCAACCGCCGTTGGACTGGAGCCTCGCCGCGATGTTCCGTGATTTCAATGGAGACCGAGCTCCGGACCTCTACGTGTGCGGCGATTTCGGCACCCCCGACCGGTTCTGGATTAACGACGGACACGGACGCTTCCGTGCGGCGCCGGCATTGGCCATCCGCCACACCAGCCTGGCCACCATGGCGCTGGATGCCGGCGATCTGAACCGAGATGGCTACGATGATTTGATCCTCGTGGACATGCTGAGCCGCCAGCACGAACGGCGCTTGGTCCAGCGAAACATCACCCGCGCTGAATTGGCGCCCGCGGCGCAAATCGAAGCCCGGCCGCAATATCCTCGCAATATGGTCTTCCTGAATCGCGGTGACGGCACCTACGCCGAGATCGCTCAGTTCGCCGGCCTCGAGGCGTCCGAATGGTCGTGGAATCCTATCTTGCTTGACGTGGACCTGGACGGTTTTGAGGACGTGCTCGTGCCGAACGGTTTCGTCCGGGACAATATGAACATGGATAGCCTCAAACAAATCGACGCCGCCAAAGCCGCTCAGCGGCCCTCGGGGATCGAGGAACTCCGGTTGCGCCGCTTTTTCCCGATGTTGAATACTCCCAACGCCGCGTTTCGCAATCTGGGCAATTTGCGCTTTGCCGAATGCGGCGCCGACTGGGGTTTCGCCGACGCGACCATCTCCCAAGGCGCCTGCCTCGCGGACTTGGACAACGACGGCGATCTGGATGTGGTCCTGAACAATCTGAACAGTGCGGCGGGGCTCTACCGGAACAACAGCCCGGCGCCGCGCGTGGCCGTGCGATTGAGAGGCCTTCCACCGAACACTGCCGGCATCGGCGCACGCATCACTCTGACTGGCGGCTCGGCCGGCCAATCGCAAGAGATCCTCTGCGGAGGGCGGTACCTATCGAGCGACGAGCCGATGCGCGCTTTCGCGGCTGGCGGCTCGACGAATCGTTTGACTGTCGAGGTGCTCTGGCGCAGCGGGAAGCGGAGCGTCGTCCGCGATGTCCAACCCAATTCCGTTTGCGAGATTGATGAACCGGCGGAAAGGGAAGACCGAAATCCGAAGACCGAAGGCTCAAGTTTGAAATCAGAAATCAGGAATCAGAAATCAGAAGTTCAGAGAGAGGACGCGGGAACGTTGAATCGAACCACCGTCACCGCGTTGTCAGTAACGCCGCAGAACAGACTGAATCTCGTTTCCCCTCTCTTCGAGGATGTGAGCGACCGTCTCCAACACCGTCACGAAGACGTGCCGTTTGACGATTTCTCACGCCAGCCTCTGCTGTCACGCCGGCTCGATCAACTCGGCCCGGGAGTTGCGTGGTGGGATCTCGACGCCGATGGCAGGGACGAATTGGTCATCGGCGCCGGCCGCGGCGGCAAAATGGCGGCTTACCGAAACGCCGGGCAAGGAAAATTCGAACGGCTCCAAGGCGGCATTTGGGATCGGATCGAGGACCGCGACCGGTCGGGTCTCGCGGGTTGGGATGACGGCGGCTTGGTGGCCGGCGCGTCCAATTACGAGGGCGGTTCGACGAATGCGCCGGCGGTTGAGGTGTGGCGCACCCGTTCGGAGGCTCCCGCACCGCTCGTCCTTGGCTCGGCGTCTTCGGTCGGCCCATTGGCCGTGGCCGACTACGATGGCGATGGCAAGTTGGACTTGTTCATCGGCGGACGCGTTACGCCGGGTCGTTATCCGGAGTCTGCAGGCTCGTTTCTGTACCGCCGGCGCGCCGGCCAATTGACGCTCGATCAGACTAATTCTGCCGTGCTCAAGGAGGCCGGTATGGCAAGCGGCGCTACCTGGACGGACTTGAACGCCGATGGGTGGCCGGACTTGGTTCTGACTTGTGACTGGGGACCGATCCGCATTTTCCGAAACGAGCACGGCCAATTGCTCCCTTGGAACTCGGCGGTCCGCTTCGTGAACGAGATGGCGAATGATCGGCTGCCTGACCCCTCAAGAGTCTCTGGTGATCACACCTCCTCAACCCTCAACCAACTCACCGGCTGGTGGAATGGCGTTGCGAGCGGCGATTTCGATGGCGACGGCGCGCTTGATCTGTTGGCGGCAAACTGGGGCCTCAATTCGCGCTACGAGCATTACGGCCCATCCCCATTGCGCGTCTATTACGGCGACTATGATCGCGATGGCGTTATCGAACTCATCGAAGCGGGTTTCGATAACACAAGACGCCAGTTCGTGCCGGATCGGATGCTCGACCATTACACTCGCGCCATGCCTTTCCTGGCGGAACGATTCCCGACCTATCGATCGTGGGCGCAAACGGCCATCGACGAGGCGTTGGGCGATCTCATGGCTCAAACCCGATTCTGGGAGGTGGCCTGCCGGTACTCGCTCGTGCTGCTGAATCGGAGGGATCATTTCGACGCCGTGCCCCTGCCGTTGGAGGCTCAACTGAGTCCTGCCTTCGCCGCGTGTGTGGCCGATGCCGACGGCGACGGCTGCGAAGATGTATTCCTAGCGCAGAATTTCTTCGGCTGGGACATGGAGACCTCGCGCGACGACGCGGGCCGCGGTCTTTGGCTGCGGGGCGATGGAAGGGGACGCTTCGAGGCCGTCGCAGGCCAAACCAGCGGCGTCGCTGTGTATGGGGAACAGCGGGGAGCGGCTGTGGCTGATTTCGATGAAGACGGACGTGTGGATCTCGCCGTCACGCAAAACAACGAGGCGACTCGACTGTACCGAAATCGCGGGGCGAAACCGGGGCTGCGGGTTCGGTTGCAGAAACGAAACGAGGCGGGGCCGGTGATCGGCGCTGTCGTCCGGCTGAAGTTCGGCGAGCGTTTCGGCCCGGCGCGGGAGATTCACGCGGGGTCGGGCTATTGGTCGCAGGACAGTCCGGTTCTGGTAATGGCGCAACCGGAACCCGCGACTCATGTCTGGGTGCGCTGGCCAGGGGGCGGCACAAAGCTCGCGCCGGTTCCTGCGTCAGGTGGTGAAATCACCGTAACTTGGGATTCTCCTGGCACACGATGAAAACGCATAATGACAAGGAATGCAGCGCTCGAGGGGATTGCCGCTCTACTTGAGACTTGCTCCTGGTCCCGTACAACGATCTTGAAGACATGGAGGCTCTCAATGAACCGCAAGGTAGGGCGCGCCTGTCTCAGCGCGCCGAAAGCACGATGCCTGAAGCACGGCGCGCTGAGACAGACGCGCCCTACCCGGCCCCGGTTCAAGGTCCCATTGTGCGCACAAACTGCTTGGCGACTACCCCAATGTTTTTTTCCATCTCATTAGGACTTCTGTGGCTCACTTCGAGCGTAATCCCGTCCGCTCAAATGGCACCATCCGAAACACCGGAGTTCAAACGGGCGCAGGAGCTTTCCCGGATGTATTGCGCGGCGTGCCACGTGTATCCCGAACCTAATCTCCACGACGTTCACACCTGGCGCACCCAAGTGCTGCAATTGATGTGCAAGAACGCCGGTTTCGAGCCGAAGCCCAATACGGCGGAGAAGTTGGCCGCAGCAGAGTGGTGGTCGATTTGGGAAGATTTTTATTTCCAAGCCGCGCCGAAAGAGGCCATCCCGCAGGCCCCGCGAAGCCCCATCCGGAGCGATCTGAGATTATTCACTGTCGAAGACCCGCATTACCGGCAGGGTCTCAGCTATGCCACCATGGTCCAAATCGATTCGGAAACGCGCCAAATCTACGTTGGCAACGCCCTCACTCGCAGCCTCGATGTGCTCGACCAGCGTGGCCGCGGCTTGGCCAGTCTCAAAGTGAACAGCACGCTCGTCCAGTTGTTGCGCCAACCGGACGGCTGGCTCGCCACCCAGATTGGAATGGTTGTGCCGGACGATCGGCCCTTGGGCCGGCTCACACGCCTTTCCCGGACCGCTCTGCCGTTTGTCTTTGAGCGCGACATTCTGACGAATCTGGTTCGGCCAATCGAATGCGCTGTCGGCGATCTGAATGGCGATGGGCGATCCGATTTGGTGGTGTGCAGTTACGGGAACCGGACCGGTGTTTCCGGCCAGTTGGCTTGGTACAAGAACCGAGGCGGAACGAATTACACCGAACATGTCCTCGTGGAGCGTCCGGGCGCCACCCGTTGCCTCTTGCTCGACTACAACAAGGACGGCCGGTTGGATATTGTCGCCCTCATGGCCCAGGCCAAGGAAGGGGTCTTTCTTTTTCGCAACGACGGCGACGATCAGTTTACCGAAATCCCGTTGGTTACGCAGTCGCCGGCTTGGGGTTATGTGAGCCTCCAGTTGGCCGATTTCAACGGCGACGGCCATCCCGATCTGCTCACCGCCAACGGCGACATGGGCGACTTCGAATGTCCGCCCAAGCGGTACCACGGTGTCCGGATTCATCTGAATGACGGTCAGTTCAACTTCCGGGACGAGTTCTTTTATCCCCTGAACGGCGCCTACAAAGCGCTGGCTGCCGATTTCGATCAGGACGGCGACCTCGACATCGCCGCCATCTCATTCTTTCCCGATTACGAACATTCGCCGGAAGAGAGTTTTGTCTTCCTGGAAAACCGGGGCAAGCTGCGATTCGAGGCGCGGACGTTTCCGGACTGCGAGCGGGGCCGGTGGTTGACGATGGACGCGGGAGATTTGGATGGCGACGGGGATATCGATGTGGTGCTGGGGGCGGCCTTCAAGACGCCATTTCGAGTGCCCGAGAACCTGAAGGCACGTTGGGAAAAGGAGGGCCCCTCTTTGCTCATTCTTCGCAATAACCTCAAGTCTCCCTGACTCGAAGCGGGAAAGGCCTCAGTCTGGGCGGGGGTACAGATTTTCAATCTATCAGTATCGGTCAGAATCCTCGCCGGGCGCGACGAATTGAAGGCAACATTGAACATTCAACATCGAACCTCGAAGTGGCGTGGGAGGGATATCGCGCTGCGATGTCCCCGCCCGCGCAGCAGCGGACGGAAGGAGCGTAGGCAGCGCGTCGATTTGGGGCCAAGCATTGCGCCGCTGCACGCGGCGCGGACGGCGCGGCGCGCCATCCCTACCATCGCTAAACACAGACTCTCCCGCGGGGAGAGGGCCGGGGTGACCGGGAAACACCTGTCGGACGGCCCGAGCATGGTCAGCCTAATCTACAAGATCCGGAGCACTGGGATCGAGGGATGGCTCGGCCATTCGAGGCATCCGCAGAATCCAATTCTGGGCCTTTGATCAGAGTCAAAGGCCAGATGCGACCGGCACGGTACGGTGCAACCTGCGAATCAATTGAAATCAGCATCGAAGACTTCGGGCCATCAAGCTCTTTCCAATCCACCAGGACGTAAGTTCTGGTTTTGGCTGATCGCCATTACGGTAGTTCCAGTTCTCCTAATCGCGCTCTTGGAGTTGGTCTTGCGCGTCGGCGGCTACGGCTATCCAACCAAGTTCTTTGTTCACCATCCGGCCGCGCCTTCGGGCTCGGTCGTCGAGAATCAGCGGTTTAGCTGGCGTTTCTTTCCACGAAGCACGGCGAGGTATCCCCGTCCGTTGTTGATTTCCAGACTCAAACCTCTGGAGACGTATCGCATCTTTGTCCTCGGTGAATCCGCCGCGCAAGGCGACCCGGAGCCTGCGTTCAACTTCGGGCGAGTTCTACAGGTCCTGTTGAGCGAACGGTATCCAGGCACGCGGTTCGAAGTGATCAACACCGCGTTCACCGCGATCAACTCCCATGCGATCAGGGCCATTGCCCGGGAATGCGCAGCGCTGCAAAGCGACCTGTGGCTGGTCTATATGGGCAACAATGAAGTCGTAGGGCCGTTTGGCGCCGGCTCTCCGTTCGGCGGCCACGGTCTTCCGCTCCCGGTCATCCGCGCCAGTCTCGCTCTGAAGTCCGCGCGCCTGGGACAATTGCTCGATGACCTGGCTGAGCGACTCCTCCGAACGGGTGCCAGTAAGGAGGGGTGGGGAGGGATGACGATGATGCTCGAACATCAAGTGAGGGAAAACGATCCGCGGATGAAACGCATCTATGCCGGGTTTCAATCGAACCTGGAGGACATCCTGAACGCAGCCCGATCCTCGGGGGCAAAGGTGGTCGCAAGCACCATGGTGGCCAATCTGAAAGATTGCCCGCCGCTGGCTTCGCTCCATCGGCCAGACTTGACCGATTTCGAGCGTTCGCAGTGGGTGAAGGTTTACCAAGCGGGCATAGCGGCGGAAGAAAAGGGCGACTTCGCCACGGCCATCGCGAGATTCGAGGAGGCTGCGCGGATCGATGACACTTCTGCCGAGTTGCACTTTCGCTGGGGACTCGCCTGCCTAAAAGCCGGGAAACAGAACGATGCCAGAACCCATCTTGAACGGGCCCGTGATTTGGATGCGCTGCGATTCCGCGCCGACAGCAGGCTCAACGGAATTATCCGGGAAGTCATTGCCGGGCGGGGCGCGAAGGAGATTCGATTGCTCGACGCTGAGGCAGAGTTCTCCCGCCGGAGTCGGGATGGAATCATTGGCGAGGAGTGGCTCTACGAGCATGTTCATTTCAAGTTCGAGGGCAATTACCTCCTTGCGCGGCTGTTCGCTGATCAAGTTGTCTCGCAGCTCCCCAACAACATCCTCAATTGCGCAGGCCGCAAGGATTCATGGATTTCAGCGGCCGACTGCGCGGAACGATTGGCGGTGAACGACTACAGCCTCTACTGGGCGGCGGAACACATTCGGCAGCGGCTAGTCCAGCCGCCGTTCACGGCTCAACTCGGTCACGCCGAGCGCCTTCGGCGCCTGCAGGACGAACTGGCGAAGATGCGTCCCCGCACAAAAATGACCGGCTTGAACAAGTCGGCGACGATCTGCCGCGACGCGCTCTCTCGGACAGAAGACGACTATGTTCTGCATGATTTGATGGGGTTTCTGTTGGCCAACGCCGGTGACTTCGACGGCGCGATCACGCAGTGGCGCCGGGTCAACGAATTGGTGCCGCATTATGCGGCGGCTTATTGCGAAGCCGGCAAGATTCTAGATAGCCGGAACCGGACCGAGGAGGCGGCAGCCCAGTTCTCGAAGGCGGTCGAGGTCAATCCCGCTTGCGCCGAAGCCCATGTTGGCCTCGGGATGAGCTTCGCGCGCGA
Source organism: Verrucomicrobiota bacterium (assembly GCA_016209525.1). Lineage (GTDB taxonomy): Bacteria > Verrucomicrobiota > Verrucomicrobiia > Limisphaerales > SIBE01 > VHCZ01. The sequence goes on along the minus strand of JACQWK010000222.1, from coordinate 38,892 downwards.
GGGCCGGAAGCGTGAGGCGGCCAAACACCTTCGAGAAGGACTCCGCCTGAATCCTGCCAACTCCGCCGCCAAGTCGCAGCTCGAGCGAATTGAGGCGGGCCCTTAGCCCAGCATATTTCTCACGCGGGATTTGAGCCAATGCGGCTCCGAGGTCCCGTAGCGCAGACTTGAAGTCTGCCGTATTGCCGACTTGCAGTCGGCAGGGCATCGAACGCTCCGGCCTGTTCAGAAATGTCGAGCCGGCACAGGCTGCAAGCTTGCGATACGGCAGATTGAAAATTTGTGCGCGCCCATTTAAAAAAAAGCTACCGCACCACCCAAGTGATGCGGTAGCATCTTCGCAAGCCTGAACCGTGTTTTTCGCGATGGGTAATAAGGGCTGAGGCTCGCTCAGACATCCGAAGAGTATTTCCGGGGCTTTGCCATTAGGCTCATTCTGAACAGGATCATTAATCCAATGGAATTGATCGCAAAACAAGTGTGCGTTTTACCGCACAGGTTAAATTGTTACATTTCCTGCCTGGCTTTGGTCCTGACCGGCTGTCTCGAGAAACGCGTCGTCTGGTCACCGGACGGGAAGATAGCCGCAGTGATTAGCGATGAAGGCCTATTTCTTTGCGATGATCAAGGCGCGCTTTCTCCTTTGCTCGTCGAGCACGTGAGCGCTGCCTCGTGGCTCCCGGCATCCAAGGAACTCATCCTGGTGCAGCACGAAGATCTGCAAGAATGGTCTTCGGTTGAGAAACAGCTCACGCGATCGAGCCGCGATCAAATTCGTGCTTGGGCCACGCAGGTCATGGGCTCTCTGCGTGGAGGTGTGGCTTGGGAGGAAGCCTTCGCCACACTGAAGAAGCAGCACCAGCTTGAGGACAACGAGGTCAAAGGGGTCCAATTGTGTTTGCGGGACACGCGGGCTGAAGATCTCAAAGCCATCGACAAAGTCCCGCACGATGCCTTGAATAAACTGGATGTGACCGTGGTCTCCGTTCGACGGGCCGCCGCGGATCACCCGCGGCTAAAGCTCGGACCGACCCTGGCCGGCGGTTTTCTGCGGCCAATCCAGCAGCCGCGCCCATCGCCCGACGGCAGATTCGTCGCCTTTGTTGCCGGGCAAGACCGCACCGAACTCTACGTGGCCCCGTCGGGCGACGCCGCGACGCCGCTGCGTGTGGATGAGCGTCAGACCTCATTCTATCCGGATTGGACATCAGACAGCCGCTCGCTCCTTTACGTGCGGGCCATGGGCCAGCCCGGCCAAGAGGACGAACTCACCCTAGGCATCCTCACCCGCCGCCAAGTTCAAGATGAACAGGGAACGCTCTCTCGCGCGCCGAAGACTGAAGATCTCGCGGGACTATTGTTCGACCCGATGGCGCGCGTGCGCTGTTTCAAAGATGGGCGCATTATGTTCTCGTCCACCGAGCTTTGCCTCCCCGTGACCGAGAAAGACGCTCCGCGGCGCCAGCAATTGTTCGTTCTGGACCCGGCGCGCCAAGCCACCATTGGCCGGCTGATTCCCAACTCGGCATCGGGCGGGCTCCCGGACAGCCTCAACGTTTTTGAAGTCAGCCCGGACGAGAAACATCTCGCCGTCGCCGATGACAAAGGCCGCGTTTCTCTTTTCACCATCGCCACGGCGGAAGTGACGAAAGTGCAACCGAACGAGGGCGGCTCCTTGAAAACCATCCCAGACTGGAAGTTCCCTGACGAACTTTGTTTCGTGAACGTGCCGGAAGCAGGTTCAGCAAAAGAACTGGAAGTTGCGATTCGAAGCGCCTCCGGAACGATCCGGCTGCTCAGTGAGAACTGGCCCGCCGAGGCGCGGAAGGGGTTATTGGAAAAGTGACCGGACCTGAAGCGATGTGAACGTCGCGCGACGACATGCTCCCGAATCTGATTCGATTTGGAAGTTGCAGCTTTCAGATCGCGCACTGTTTCACGCGTCAACATTTCAACGTTTCAACGCATCAACGGCCACGCCGGATTGCCGCTCCGGATGTTCCCGATAGGTTTCCTGCGTGGGCCTCAAGACCGTGCGCGGAGCCACCACCGCGCGCGCGAGTTCGCTCGGCTTGACCTGGATCGGTTCGCGGATCAATTCCGGCACATTGAAGGTCTTGATAAACGAGTCGTAGAAAGCCGGATTCTTTTGCGGCAGCAAGAGCGGTTTGTGGAAAGTGCCTTGCTCGTCCACGTAACTGATGTGGGGCCGGGCGAACAATCCGTCGCGGCGTTTGCTGCTGAAAACAATCCAGCGGCTGTTGCTCGACCACGAATGCCAGGAATCGGACTTGTCGCTATTGATGTCCAGCCGGCGGTACTGACGGGTCCTGAGGTCCATGACATAGAGGTCGCTATTGGGCTGATAAATGGGGAAGTTGCCGTATTTGCTGAGGCAAAACAGGAGAAATCGGCCATCCGGCGATACGCGAGGCTGGGCCGCGCTCAGTAAAGTTTCGCGGGCGGAGATGACCGTCTCAGGTTCACCCCAGGTGTCGCGGTCGAGATCGTAAGGAACCCGAACCAGATCGTATCGCACTTGGCTGAAACGCTGCCGGCGTCCGATGGGCGCTCGACAAAAGTAGAGATGCCGGCCATCGGGCGACCACGAGGGCCAAGTTTCCAAGTAGTTCGTGGCGGCAATGGGTGGCGGCGTGACCACGGTGTTGGAGTCCACGCGGTAGATGTTCAGATTGGATTCGGCGTCGAACACGTCGCGGGTTTCCTCGGCATTTGTGTGAAAAAAGAGGGAGAGCTTGTTGGCAGAAAAGGCGAGCAGGCGGCCGCTGGGATGCCAGGAAAGGTAACCGGCCGTCCTATCCACCTTGGCCACGGCGTTGCTCCGGATCAAGAGCATCGGATTGCCGCTGGATTTGCTTCGGATGTTGATGGCCATGTTGTCCGGACTCTGATTGAGAAAGGTGTGGCAATTCAGGCAGCCCTGGCCGAAGGATCGGTTGTGCAGCACCTCCTTCTCTTCGTAGTTCTGCAGGTTTCGTTGATAGATGCCAACATCGACGTAAATGTTGTAGAGCGGTTTCAGCAAGCGATAGACAAGGTAGCCGTCGATCTCCTCGCGCGCGATTGTGTTCGTCACCGTATCAAAGCGGACCCACCGCTCCTGTTGATCTTTGGCGAAAACGTCGAAGTACAAGGGTTCGCCGGCATTCATTCTTAAGAGCGCGTTCCAAGGCTTGACAGGAATGGCCACCGATGGGGTTCGGCTGGAAAGTTCGAGGGGGTTGCCTTTGGTCGAATGAATGCGCACGTGAAATCGGGTTCCTGGCTCCTCCAACACGAAGTTCAGAGGGGCGAGGTTCGGCGGGATTGTTGTTCCGCAGTAGTCGGGTTCGAGCCGAGGCGGCCGGTGCACCGGTGTCGCATGGCTGAAATCGGCCGCGTGGGTCAGAAGCGGCCATCCGAATTCCAGCAAAGCTACGAGAGCTACGCTGATCCAACTCCAACCTCGAGGGCGAAATAATGAAGTCGTGGGATGGATCGGCGTCCCTTCCCCTTCACCCCGGCCCTCTCCCGCCGGGAGAGGGTCAGGGTGCGCTGCCGTTGAATTAAAAACAACCGGCCGTTCCTTGCTCTTAATCGTGCTCTTACTCTTACTCCGCAACTCCGTGGTGAGATTAAGATTAGGAGTAAGAGTATGAGCAAGACCAGCTCGAGACGGGATAGAATTCATTCTTAGTTCGACAGCCTTGGGGTCATGGTGAGGAGGAACCCGACGTCCGCTGTTCGGGCAGTCTGAGCTGGCACTGCGACCTCTTAGAAAACGATTCGAGACGCGCTTCCCCCATGCAGGGCAAGCTTCCGGCCTGCCTCCTCGGGCGAATGTTGCGGCAGAAACAGAGGCAGGCAAGATGCCTGCCCTGCATTTAGGACACGTTCCAATTGATTTCATTGTTCCGTTTCTTGAAGGGCGGACGCCTTCTGGCCGAAGGCCCGAGCAAAGAAGAAATAATACCAATAAGTATTCCCGAAATCCTCGGCCAGCGCGGCTCCGGCTTCGTCGCGGCGATTTCTATAGCGGTCCAGTTGCGCTTGGAACTGCTCGAATTGTCGCGTGGTCTTTGGATCGATCGGCCGGCCTCGCAAATCGATCTTCGCCTCGGTCTTGAGTCGTTGGCGAAGGAGGATGGCCTCTTCGTAATGCCGAGGAATGACGGGAAAGTCGAAATCATTTAACCGATCCAGCTCTCGGGTGAATTTGTCGAGCTGGAAGGTCAACAGGTAATGCGCCATCAGATACTCAAAGGCCATGCGGTTCTGCCGATTCGTCTGGAGGAGCTGTTCCAGCAACTCCGCCGTGGGCAGGTGGCTTTCGGCGAGATCGGTGCCGGCCTTCCATCGACGAATTCGCGCCAAGTCCTTTTGTCCCGTCAACCGAAGGTCAGTTTCGAGTTCCTTCATCCAGCGGTCTGCCTCGACCCGCTGAAACGGAATCTTCCGAAGGACGTTCAAAAAGATCCGGGCCGCCCGTGGCCGGTCCTTGAGGATGTTGATCCGCGCCAACTGCCAGAGGAGAGCCGGCCGGTCGCCTTCTAATTCCAGGGCCTCGTACGCAAAGTGCTCGGCGAGGTTCACCTGGCCCAACTCCAGAAGCGTGGCGCTCAGAGCGCGACAGTGCCCCAGCCCTCGGTCGAGCCCAGGGAGCAGATCGAGCCCCTTGACTTGGTGAAACGCGAACAGGTCGCGCGCCATCCGGCCGGTATGAAAAAGCGCACGGTCGAGACAGAGGAACGTTGAAAGCTTGTAGCCGCGAACGTGTGAAGCGACCTTCAGGACTTCGTCCCACTTCCCTTGCTCTGCCAGGAGATCCACCTGAAGCAGCGCTTTGCGGTTGGAATCGAATGTCAGGAACGCCGTGGCTGCGGTGAGAGCCAGCAATCCCACCGTTAAGCCTGGCCGCAGCCAGCCAGCGCCGTAATCATGAGGCTGCGGCGCCACCAGCGAGGATTTCGCTTTCACCCGCGCTGCGGGTCGTCGCGCACTCCGGGCAGGCATCGGGTGTTCGGGGCTGCGGTGCTCCTTTGCCAAGCTGTGGAGGCTAGCCCAGCGACGCTGAAACAGCATTGCTAGGGGGACGAGAACATAGAGCGCCAGGGTCAGCCACATTGAAGGTCCTTTGCCCCAGAGCTTGAAATGGTCGGTGAGGCTGGCTTCAAGCAAGACGCCGCCTGCGAACGGCGATGACCCCGCCAAACAAAGGAGACCTACACCGAAAAGATAGGGCCGCCGAGTTGTTGAGGAGGCCGCGGGATAGACTGCAGATGCTTCCCCCTCACCCCGGCCCTCTCCCCTTGGGAGAGGGAGCACCGTTCTCTGCGGCTCGACCAGCCGCGCCTGAACGGTTTTTCGATTGACAGGCGGCTTCATACCCTCTCCCTGAGGGAGAGGGCCAGGGTGAGGGGGAACGCGACGTCCTGAGACCGATCCGCGCAGATCATCCCAGGGTCTTTTCGGCAGGCACTCAAAGAGCGCCCCAAGGACGGCGAAGAGAAAACACGGCCCGGCGCCGGCGGTGTGCCAGAGGAGCAGCGATCCGAACCAGCCCATCGCCAAGCGCAGCCACGCGTTCCGGAGCGGCAACGCGGTGTAGCCGAGAACAAAGGAAAGGGCCAGCAGCAACCCGAGCATTGTCTGCCACGCCGGATAATCATAGTTGTTTTGCAGCAACAGCAGCAGGAAGATCGGCCCCATCGAGAAGAGCTCTGGGGAAAGCTTGCCCTCCGAACGATGTGTTCCAACCTGAGTCGGAAACTTTGTCGCTACCTTTGTCGGAACCGCTGTCGGAAATGGTCGGTCTGGACGGAGTTTGCGAACAAGTTTCCGACAAAGACGGAAAAGCCGACCTTCTGGAGCTAGCTCTTGAGAGGATGGTCGTTGGCGAGATTCAGGCTCCACTTGACCTGTCGGGTCGGCAGACTCCGCCGCGCGTTGGAGCAGCCACCGGGTGACGACAACAAATCCCGACGCCCCAAGTGTCAAGCACAGCGCCCCCAGCCAAGCGACTTGGTGGAATTGCGCCAAGAACGCCGCGGCATACTCGGTGATTCCGCCGGGCCGCCCAACGAATCCTTTAAAAAACTCGCTTCCGAAGAAAAAGACTGGACCCGCGGTGTGAAATTGGAGCGATGGATCCACCTGAAGCCACGCGTAAAGAAAGAAACACAAGGCCACGCTCAGACGTGAAACCGCTGCGGCGATGTTCATACCTCTGGGCTCGCGGAAACCATCCATGCCGATCTCGGCGCGCTTTGGCTCCATGAATCCACTCCCGTACCGCTCCCAAGGAGGCGAACTCCGCACGGTGCAGCCGACAAGACTTCCCCTCCTGGGAGGGGCGCAGGGGTGGGTGAGTCAGCAATTCTCATTTTGGCGGTAACGCGGACACTCCTGTCCGCAAATCCTCCGAAAATGTGCGGACAGGAGTGTCCGCCTTACGGCCACGAACCGCGCCCGTTGCCAAAATGAGAATTGCTGTGGGTGAGTTCATCACCGGCGAGGATAGATCGATCAATGTGAACGCTCTGCCGTGCCGCGCAGGAAAGTCGTTAGCTGCTCTCAACAACCCCAATCTCTACGCCTCTCCAATTCGGACTCTCTCCTTCGATTGGCAATCTTCTGACATATTTTGTGGCATCGGAGCGCGAACGGCCAACGTTCGCTCGATTCCTAAGTCCGCAACTCTCCACGAACCAACCCACCCCTGCACCCCTCCCAGGAGGGGAACTTGTATCGGCCGCACGGTGTGTGGCTCCCCTCCTTGGGAGGGGTACGGGGGTGGGTTGATGGTGCCGAGCCGCAACGTGGGCGGGGAGGCTATCTCTGAACCGCAGCGGCAGCCCGGATTCTCGCAAGCGGCGGTCAGTGTTCGCCAATCGAGGGTTGGCCAATTTGACGACTCCGCGCGACCTCTCCTGCTGACGATCGGAATTTCCTCGGGAATTCCACAGTGGAAAGAAAACGCGGCTTCACTCTAATCGAACTTTTGTCCGTCATCGCGATTCTCGCGGTGCTGGCAGGCTTGCTCCTCCCTGCTCTGGTCAAGGCCAAGGAGAGAGGTCGGCGCGCCAGTTGCAAGAACAACCTGCGCTTACCGGTATCTCTCGAAATCGTCGCAGGCTTCATAGATTCGTTGATGGGGCGAGACTCCCGTCGAGCCCTGACTTCTTCGCCAGTAAGGATTCCAGGGCTCGACTGAGTCTCGCGCCACTCTGCCTTGACTCCAGTCAATTCCCGCTCGGATTCCTCCTGGCAGGCTTCGCAGCCTCACGTCGTCAGTAATGTCGTTTGATGAAGAACACGAGAGCTTCCGCAATGCACACTTGCGGAAGCGGAACCGAACAAGCGCGGAGGACACCTCCAGTTGCGCTGTGCAGAAGCGCAAATTCGTATCTGCAAATCAATCAAAGAACCTATGCGTAAAAACTCTTCTCAGAGATTCATAGCAACGAGACCGCTGGCCACGGTTGCTCGCCTCAAATCCGGCTCGCGGAAATGGTGGTTGCTGGCAGCGGCCATCGCCGCTCCGGCCGCGTCCAGCGTTCGAGCAGCGACCCCCACGTTGACGCCCGGCGACGTCGGGTATCCCAGCCTGGCAGGGTCCACCACCATCGCCGGCGGCAAGATCACGATCGTCGGCGGCGGCAATGATATCTGGAACACGTCCGACAACTTCCACTACGCCTACTTCAAAGCCACCGGTGACTTCGACTACGTCGTCAAGGTGGAGGACCTGCAAGGACCCGACAATTGGAGCAAGGCAGAGTTGATGGCGCGCCGGCCTGAGGTCGATGTGCCGCAAGGCGGCGATCCTCATATTTCCAACATGACGACCCGATCGGGCGGCCAGAATCAATTGTCGCCTCAGTGGCGTGTGAATCGCGATGGAGCATCCGATTGGAGGTCGCCCACCGGAACTCCAAGGCCAACCTATCCCAACACTTGGCTGCGCATGGAGCGAGTTGGCAGCGCGTTCTACTTGTACTACAGCTCGGACGGGAAAGTTTGGAAAATGTACGAACCGAATGGGAAAATCGATACCGCCGGTTCAAGCCCGCCCGGAGCCGACAACGGCACGTTCTTTAGCGAGGCCTGGCCGGATGCCATTCTGCTCGGTTTGGCGGTGACGGCTCACAACGACGCGGATGCCAACGGCGCCACGGCGGTCTTCAGCGGTTTTGACGCGTATGTTCCCGTGCCGATTGCCATTACGACCCAGCCGGCGGCTAGCGTTTCAGTCACCGCCAACAAGCCGCTGACTTTGAGCGTGGCGGCCACGGGCGACCCGCTTCATTACCAATGGCGCAAGGATGGCAAAGACATCGCGGGGGCGACGGCCTCGACCTTCAGCGTTGCCGTGGCCAAGGCGAGCGACGCGGGCACCTACACGGCGCGGCTCTATGGTGGCGGCAAGGAAGTGATCAGCGCCAACTCGGTGGTGACCGTGACCCAAGACACCGAGCCGCCGAGGATCGCGAGTGTGACCGGTGACGTTTCGTTCACCGCAGTGACGGTGACGTTTTCCGAGCCCGTCGCGGCGTCGGCGGAGAACACAGCCAACTACGCGTTCGACAAGAACATCACGGTCAACAGCGTTACACGGATCGATCCGTACAAGGTGAGTCTGGCCACCAGTAGGATGGCCGATGGCACCGATTACACCCTGACCGTCAACGGGGTGCTGGACACGGCGAGCCCGGCCAACGTCATCGCCGCCAACAGCAAGCTCACCTTCAAGTCGTGGATCTACGCGAGCGGTGTCGTTATGCACAAGTTCTGGGAGAACAACACGGCCAACAATATTGCCGGCTTGACCAACCGGGCCGATTTCCCGAATGCGCCGACGCGGATCACGATGGAGCCGATGTGGGAGTACGGCCCCAACGGGGTTAATGAGTCAGGCAGCAATTACGGCAATCAGCTCATCGGCTGGTTCAGCCCGGCGAGATCGGGCAACTACGTCTTCTTCACGAACAGCGACGACCCGTCCAGGCTCTACCTGAGCACGGATGACAATCCGGCCAACAAGAAACTGATTGCTGCGGAAACTGGCTGGAGCAACGCCCGCAATTGGGTTTCCGTGGGTAGCGGCGACGTGACGTCGAAACGCTCCGACCAATACGCATCCACCGAGTGGCCGACGGGCAACACCATCACCCTGCAGACGGGCAGGCGTTACTACATGGAGTCCCTGCACACCGAAGGCGGCGGCGGAGACAGTGTGGCGGCCACGTTTATCATGGAAGGAGATGCCGATCCGGCTAACACCACCGCTCCGGCGTTGTCCGGCGCCTTGATCGGAACTTACATGGATCCCAACGGAGCCAGCATAACCATCAGCCAGCAACCCAAAAACGCAACCGCCGTCGCGAACGCCACCGCCACGTTCACAGTGGAGGCCGCCGGCACCTCAGTGTACGGCACCACCCTGACGTACCAATGGCAGAAGGCCGCCCCCGGCAGCACCACGTTCACTGCCATTGATCGGGCCACAGCGGCGTCTTACACCACACCGTTCCTGGCCGCCGCCAATAACGGCGAGAAGTACCGGGTCGTCATTTCCCGACCTCCGATCTCGGAGACCAGTGCCGAGGCGCTCTTGACCATCACCGCGGACACAGTCCCGCCGACGATCGCCTCGATTGCCGGGAACCCAACGCAACTCGAGCTGACCCTCCACTTCAGCGAGCCGCTGGACAATGCCAGCGCCACCGCGGTGGCGAACTACGCCTTTGACAAAGGGCTGACCGTGTCGGCGGCCGTCTTGAAAAACCAGACGGATGTCGTGCTCACCACCAGCCAGCAGACTGGAGGCACGCAATACTCGCTGACGGTGAACAATGTGAAGGACGTGGCTGGGAACGCGGTCGCGACGAACACCAAATTGACCTTCTACCCCGCTACGGTGGCCACCGGCGCCGTCGCGTATTGGAACTTCGACGGAGATCTTAAGGATTGGATCAAGGATTTCGATGGCACCGCTCGAGGGTTGCCTCCAATCCCGTTTGTGGATGGCAAGCCCGGTTTCGGGAAAGCGATCAAGCTCGACGGCGGTACTCAATACGTGGAGATCACTGGCGGCGAGCCCGATGATCTCGCCTTTGTCGGCGGCAGCATGTCCGTCGCCGCCTGGTTCAAGGTGGATACGTTCGACACCTCGTGGCAGGCGTTGGTCGCCAAGGGTGAAGGCGGCAACTGGCGCATTCATCGCCGAAGCGGCGAGGAAGGCATGGCTTACACGGGAGGACCGTCGGGTGACACCCCGTCAGGCGTACCAGTCAATGACGGCCAATGGCACCATCTCGTGGCGATCACCGATAAGGACGCCGTCGCTTTCGGCACAGCGCTCTACATTGATGGAGTGCTCGACACCCAGCTTGCGGCCGCGCAGGTTCTCGCCTCCAATGGCCGGAGAGTGAGGATTGGCGATAATCCCGATGCGCCCAGTCGCGAGTGGGAAGGCGAAATTGATGACGTCGCCATCTGGAACCGAGTCCTCTTGCCGGCTGAGATCTCCCAACTGTACGCCGGCGGGACCGGCAAACCGCTCGGCACGTTCCTGCCTCCACCCGCCGGCGAACCGGTGTCGGTCAAGGTATCCAGATCGGGTGGCGCGTTGACCATCCTGTGGTCACCTGCAGGCGGCACGCTCGAAGTCTCACCGGCCCTGGGCCCGACTGCCAACTGGACGGCCGTGGGCGCCGCCAACCCAGCGACGATCACGATCGGTGGTGGTGCCGCTTACTACCGCGTCCGGAAATAAATAACCGGACAGTTCACAACACCGCGAAGACCGGACAATCGCTTGTCCGGTCTTTGTTTTGGATTTTCGTGTCGCGAAATAACCGTCAATCCAACGCACTCCTCCGTCGCGCCATTCGCAAGGGCCGGGAAATCTGAGCATCCATCTGGAACAGGCATTCATTTCGCGGCGGCGGATTTCGTCACGCGGGCTTCATGCTCCGCCTCGAGGTTTCCCGCAAGCCGGTCCTCTTTTCACGCGTCTCCCTGGCCAAGGAATGTACGAAAATTGGCAATCGCGGAGCAGACTAGGTGCAAGGGTTTTGTTCTGATTGCCGATCATTGATGCCATGAACCGGCCCGGATTGGAGCGCGGCCTTCCAGGCCGCAGCGCGGACCAGCGGAAGCGACGCTTCGGAAAGCCCCGAGAACGCAGGCCATACTCTCGCATTCTTCAGAAATCATCGGGAGCACGCGCGCCCTCGCGTGTTCCTGTCGGTGCCTCGCCGAACTTCTCAATTCCTCCTCCAGCGCGGATGTGGGCATCCGCGCTCCGACGCACAAGTTCCCTGCTGGCGGGGACGGCTTGTCCGCAGCTTAACGGGCAGTGCCAGAGACGTGTTTACCGGGCATGTCAGATCTTCGTTCCCTTCGCGGCCTTCTTTTCAACTGAATTGTTGTTGCTGAGCGCCGCCGCCGCGGCGGCTCCATCGGTTGAGGATCAAGTTCTGGCGGCGTTCGACCCGCAAGCGTCCTATCCGCGCATCGAGTTTCAGAATCCGCTGGATGAAACTCTGTTTCCCCCGGAGATGCCACCGCCCGTCTTTCGATGGACGGATTCCCAGCCCAACGCTGATGCCTGGGTGGTCAACGTGCAGTTCCAAGGAAGCTCGAATCGTCTCGGTTCTTCGGGCTCAACGGCGATAGAAAAAACTAACTCCGCTCGTAGCAGTCGAGGTAACGAGGGCCAAACCTCCGATCCCACCTTCCGCACTCGATTTTCTGAAATGGATCGGAGTCTCCCTAAGTCGGCGGCCACGTTGACAACGACTTTGCGGAGACCTCAGTGGATGCCTGATGGCGAAACCTGGGAGACAATCAAGAAGCGCTCGATCGACCAACGGGCCGAAGTCACTCTTCTTGGCTTTGACTCCACGAGCCCAGGGCGCGTTCTTTCCCGTGGCACCGTCACTTTTTCCACCAGCAAAGATGAAGTGGGTGCGCCGCTGTTCTACCGTGAAGTCAATCTGCCGTTCGAGGAAGCCGTCAAAGATCCCAGCAACATTCGCTGGCGCTTCGGTTCAATAGATTCTCCGGGACCGCCGCGGATCGTTCTGGAAAAACTGCCCGTCTGCGGGAATTGTCACTCGTTCTCGCGCGACGGCCGGGTCTTCGGCATGGACGTGGACTACGCCAACAGCAAGGGCTCGTACGTGATCACCCAGTCGGCGCCGCAGATGACCCTCGCGCCCAAAGACATCATCACCTGGGACGACTATCGGCGCGAAGACGGCGAACTCACGTTCGGCCTCCTCTCGCAAGTTTCGCCAGACGGCAAACGCGTCGTGAGCACGGTGAAAGACAAGTCCGTGTTCGTGCCCCAACCGGAACTCGCGTTCTCCCAGCTTTTCTTTCCGATCAAAGGCATTCTCGTGGTGTTCGATCGCGAGACCAGAACCTTCGCGCCGTTGCCCGGCGCCGACGATCCGGCGTACGTGCAAAGCAATCCGGTCTGGAGTCCGGATGGCCGGGATGTGGTCTTCGCGCGGACCAAAGCCTATGACATGAAGAACACCACGGGACAAGGGAAGGTGTTGTTGACGCCGGACGAGTGCAAGGAATTTCTCAAAGACGGCAAGCCGTTTCGCTTCGATCTGTATCGCATCCCGTACCAAGGTGGCAAAGGCGGCAAGCCAGAGCCGCTGGAAGGCGCGTCCAAAAACGGCCGGAGCAATTACTTCCCGCGCTATTCGCCCGACGGCCAATGGATCGTCTTCTGCCGGGCCGCCAATTACATGCTGCTTCAACCGGACAGCGAGCTTTACATTATTCCAGCCCGTGGCGGCCAAGCGCGCCGCCTGCGCGGCAACACTTCGCGGATGAATTCGTGGCACAGTTGGTCGCCCAACGGCCGCTGGCTGGTCTTCTCCTCCAAAGCCAACTCGCCCTACACGCAGCTCTTCCTGACGCACATCGACGAACACGGCGAGAGCACGCCGCCGGTTTCTCTGGCCCACCTGACCGCGCCCGACCGCGCGGCCAACATTCCGGAATTCGTGAATTTGTCTTCCGATGCGATTGTGAAGATTCAGGAGCGGTTTTTGGACGACTACTCTTTCGAGCGGGCGGGAAATGAATTCTATCGCTCCGGCGAACCGGATCGGGCGATCGGAAGCTACCGGCGGGCGCTCGAATTGAATCCGAAAAATGTCAATGCGCATAAGCGGCTCGGCTTTTTGCTTTTCAATATCAAGCAGGAGTTTCAGGAAGGGCTGGCCCATACCGCTGAAGCGCTCCGTCTCGACCCCAAGAACAGCTTGGCCCATTGCGATCTGGGAATGGCACTGCTGAGTCAAAATCAACCGGAGCAGGCCGCCGGGCATCTTCGGGCGGCGATCGAGTCTCTGCCATTGAGCACGGACGCGCATTACAAACCCCAAGCCGTTCGTTTTTATTTGGGCAAGGCGCTGGCGCAGCAAGGTCGCCTCGCCGATGCGGCCGTGCATCTCAAAGAGTCGGTGCGTTTGGACGCCGCGAATGCCGAAGTTCATTATCTCCTGGCGTTGGTCTTGGCGGGACAAGGCCTCGTCGAGGACTCGGTCCGGCATCAGGCGAGCGCGGTGGCGCTCAAACCCGAGATCGATTCTTCGGTTGTCCTGCATGATTTGCTGTCGGCGAACTATGCCAAGGCCGGGCGCATGCCGGAAGCGATTCGCTCGGCGCAACACGCGCTGCAACTGGCCCGAACCGCCGGCAAGAAGGACATGGCGGAAAGAATCGCTGCGCGCTTGCGAATCTACGAAAGCAATTTCAATCCTGCACCCCGGTAGCAGGACCACAAGAAGGAGCGGGACATTGAGGCATGACGATGCGCAACGCAATGCAGCCGCGCCTGCCGGAAGCCGGCGTTTTTGCGCACTTGGCCGAAGTCCGTTTTCACTTCGAAGACGCGGCAGGTGCGGAACGACTGCCCCGGCAAGGTTTGGCAGCCTGGCCGAACTCGGCGGAGCTGCACGATTTGCTCGGCGGGCTGTGTTGGAGGAGCGGACGCAAGGAGGAGGCTCGGCGGCACAATGCTCAAGCCCTCCGGCTCGATCGGTGCAACCCTCTCTTTGAAGAACATCGCAAGCAGGTGATGGGCGAAGTTCAGTGATTTTCCGTTGCGACTTCGGGACAGCCGGAGCATTGTTGAACAAGTTCGTCGTGGAGTTCGTGCAGCTTATGAAAACGCAATTTCTCAAAATCGAGAGGACTGCCGCTTTTGTTTTGATCACGTGGCTTCTTGCCGCAACCCGCTGCTTCGCGCAGGACTTTGCCGGAATCGGCATTGCTCTGAACAAGGAAAATGGCGGCTTTGTCGTGAAACAGGTTTTGCCCGGCGGGCCCGCCGCGTTGAGCGGCAAGATCCAGGCCAATGACCGCATCGTCGCCATCGCGCAGGAGGACAAACCGGCGGTGAAAACCGAAGGACTTGAGATCGGCAAGGTCATCCAGATGATCCGCGGACCCAAAGGCACGGCAATTCATCTGACCCTCGTGGCGGGGCAAGGCGAAAACACGGACCCGCGAGTGGTCAGCCTCGTGCGAAGCGAGATCAAAAACCTGTCGGCGGGGACGACAGCGCCTGGAGCGTTCGAGCCCGGAAAGGCGGCACCGGAAATCGAAGGCGAAGACATGGACGGAAAGAAGTTCAAACTCAGTGACTATCGCGGCAAGGCGGTGATGCTGGACTTTTGGGGCGATTGGTGAGGACCTTGCCGGGCCATGTACCCGCACGAGCGGTCGCTCGTGAAGCGGTTGGAAGGAAGGCCTTTCGTGCTGCTGGGCGTCAATAGCGATCCGAAAAACCGCCTGCGAACAGTCGTAAAGCAGCAAAGCATCACCTGGCGTTCTTGGTGGGATGGAGGCAGCACGGGCGGCCCAATTGCCCGGCAATGGGGCATCCGCGGCTGGCCGACGCTGGTCCTGATCGACCACAAAGGGGTCATTCGGGAAAAGCACGTTGGCTCTCCTGGCGACGAAGAGCTAGATCGAGAACTGGAACAGCTCATTCGGGAGGCGGAAGCAGCGCAAGAATAGACGGGGCGCGGACTGCGAGTGATATCATCCATACGCTCCATCCAATCTCAATAGGCGTGCATTGGGACCATGAATTGAGGAGCGGATAGGAGCGCGGGCGGCTCGCCCGCAATTTCGGACGCCGGTAAGAAACTCGCGGGCGAGCCGCCCGCGCTCCGCTCCATCGCTTCAAGGATCGCACACAGGCCTTGAAGTGGAAGTCCTATGCCAAGTACACGCAGAGAATTCCTTCAAATCTCACTGGCCGGGGCTGGTTGTCTTGCCGGATTGGCCAGCTCGTGCACTAATCGTCCGGCACGGGGTGCGCTCAGAACGGTCCAAACCGTCCTGGGCCCAATCCGCGAAAACCAACTGGGGGTCACCCTTCCCCACGAGCACGTTCTCGTGGATTTCATTGGCGCCGCCAAGGTTAGCCGCGACCGCTATCGCGCGGACGACGTATTCAAAGCGGCGTTACCTCATCTCCAGCGGATACGAGACTTGGGATGCCAGACGTTGGCGGAGTGCACCTCGGCCTACATCGGGCGCGATCCGGCGCTGCTGAAGCGATTGGCCGTCGCTGCCGGATTGAACGTGCTCACGAACACCGGCTATTACGGCGCCAGCAAAAACAAATTCCTCCCCGAACATGCCTTCACGGATTCGGCGGACCAACTTGCCGAACGGTGGATTCGAGAAGCCAAGGAAGGAATCGAAGGGACGGGCATTCGTCCAGGATTCATGAAGATCGGCGTCGATGCCGGCCCGCTCTCGGAAGTTCATCGCAAGTTGGTGCATGCAGCCGCGCGCGCGCATTGGGCGACCGGGCTCACCATCGCAGCCCATACGGGGAATGGCGTTGCTGCGCTCGAGGAGCTTGCCGTGCTCGACCGGGAAGGACTGAAAGGCGAAGCGTTCATTTGGGTCCACGCCCAAAGCGAGTCGGATGCAAAACTCCACGCTCGCGCCGCCGAACGCGGCGTTTGGGTCGAGTTCGACGGAATTGGACCGAACAGCATCGACCAGCACCTGAAGCTGGTCTTGGCCATGCGCGCGCGCGGATTCCTGAACCGTGTGTTGCTTTCTCACGATGCGGGTTGGTACCACGTTGGCGAACCTGGCGGCGGGAATTTTCGACCGTTTGACGCGCTGTTTACGACGTTTGTCCCGGCGCTGAAAAACGCCGGCTGCAGCGAAACGGAGCTCCGACAGTTGCTGGTGCTGAATCCGCGCGAGGTGTTCGTGATCCGGGTGCGCGGCCGGTGAGGTTGGCGCGGAATCTCAATTCCTCTCCATGAACCTGGTAGGGCTGACCTGCAGGTCAGCCCTACCAGGTTCGTGGTCCCAATGCACGCCCTTTGTGCTTTGAGGTTTTTCATGAACGTGGAGCGCCGAACTCCGTTTCGGCGAGGTTGTGCAAGTGCAAAATCAGCCGCGCCGGCTCGGAGGTGACATGCCCGCGTGAAACCTCGCGATCACTCGGTGACAGCGCGGTAAAAGCCCTGCGGGCCAGCCGTGGAGTCATTGTCCCGATAGACGACCTTTGCATCCGTGGCGGTGAGCTGGGCAAGGCGTCTCCATGAGATTAAGTCGGACGAGAATTCGATGTGGTAGTTGCGTCCCGGCTCTCCGGTCAGGACAAACTCAGCGCCGCCGTTCTCGAGGCGGCGCAGTCCGCTCAACATTGCGCGGACTGGTTCCAGAACTTTCAGATTGATGACTTGGCTCGCCTCTGAACCCGCAGCATTTCTGACCACGACAGAATACTCCCCGGCATCGCTCAAAGAAACCTTGGAAAGCGCCAGCGTCGGGCTGGTCGCGCCGGCGATCGGAACGCCACCTTTGTGCCACTGGTAACTGATCGGCGTGGTCCCGTCCGCCGAAGCGGAGAAAGTGACCATGGCCCCCGCCGTAACGGTTTGACTCTGCGGTTGGACAATGATTTTCGGGGGCGTGGGCGCGGCCGGCTTGACGCTTTCTATGACGGCTCGGACGATCTCGGGCTGGCGCGGCTGGAAATAGACTTGATTGAACAGAACCTCCCATTGCTTGTGACTGGAAGAGTCCGCCAGGCCGTTGATGATCACATAACGGGAGGCCGAGTTGCCGGGACCAAACTGCGCGTAGCTCTTCCAAGTGGGATCGTCCAACACCAAGTCGAAGCCAACGCTCCGGATGAAATTGTCGGTGTTGGACTGGCTGGTCTGATCTGTGTTCACCCCAACGACCACCACGGGGACGCCGGCGGGCGTGCCATTCCGAGCCTTGTAGTATTCATTGATTTCTCTCTCGACGACCGGCGAGAGCAATTGGCAGGAACCTCACCAGTAGGCGAAGAGATCCAGGAAAATGACCTTGCCGGCGAAGTCGCTCAAACTGACGATTTGTCCGGTCTTGCGGTCTTTCAGCGTGAAGTCTCGGGCCAACTCTCCGACTCTGACAAACTGGGTGCTTGCTTGGACTCCGGATTGGAGCGTTGCGCAAAAAAGAGCCAGAAAAGTCAGGAAGCGGCGGATGCTGGGGGGATACAGGATTCGTGTCATAGCTGTCGATCGGCGCTCAAGTCGCGCTGTAACTTACTGCATCTTTGAAGGGAGACAACTGAGAATTCGTGCCATCTTCAAGGGCAGTATCTTCCGCCACTCCGCGGCTAGGTCATGGATTGGCGTTCGAAACCTGATTCTCATCCCAACGATCGACAGGTTGATAATCCCAGCGCACACCTGACGGAGTTGGAGGCTCTCCACCAGTCGCCGTTGCTGGTAGGAAATCCCAAAATCCAAGGACGTTGTGACGCCGTTGCTCCCAACAAATTACATTTCCTAGTAGCTCTGCGGGCGTGTGTTCCCCTACACTCCGCGCGGCCCACAACGAAAGGACAACCGAATGACCGATAGCCCAAATCAATCTCGAGGGCGATGGATGGTGCTCATCGCAGCGTTTCTAGGATGGATGTTCGACGGACTAGAAATGGGCGTTTTCCCGCTGGTGGCCCGGCCGGCTCTTCAGGACCTGTTGAAGGTGACGGGAGATGCGGATGTCGGAAAGTGGATGGGCTACATTACAGCCCTGTTTCTGATCGGGGCCGCTTGCGGTGGGATCGTCTTCGGATGGCTCGGCGACCGGATTGGCCGGGTGCGTTCGATGAGTCTCAGCATCTTGACTTACTCGATCTTCACGGGAGTGTGCGCGTTCGCCGCCGAACCTTGGCAGCTCGGAGCGTTTCGCTTCGTGGCCGCGCTGGGAATGGGGGGAGAATGGTCTCTCGGCGTGGCCTTGGTCATGGAATGCTGGCCGGAAAACCGTCGTCCGCTGTTGGCCGGTGTGATTGGTGCAGCCGCGAATGTCGGTTTTGTGTTGATCGCGGTGGTGGGCGTGTTCGTGAAGATCACCTCCGCTTCCTGGCGTTGGGTCATGATCGCCGGCGCAGCTCCTGCCCTGCTGACATTTTTCATTCAGATCTTTGTCCCGGAATCGGAACGTTGGAAGGCTTCCATGCAAAAGAAGTCGCCCGGCGAGGAACCGCTCCACGTCTTGCTTTATGATTGGCCGCTCTTCGTTAAAACGGCCCTGGCCGTCGCGTTTGCATCCATCGCTCTCATCGGCACCTGGGGTTCTGTGCAATGGCTCCCGCTGTGGGCTGACCAGATGACAGGCGGCAAAGTCCCCACGGCGAAGGCGATCACTCAGATTCTTTCCGGTGTTGGCGCCATCGCGGGATGCTTCCTGGGCCCGTGGATCGGCGGGAGGATGGGAAGACGTCCGGCCTTTTTCATCCTCTGTTTGGCGTCCTTGATACTATGCGGCACTTTGTTTCGGACCGTGTCGGCTTACAGCCCGGTTTTTCTCCTGCTGGTTTTCTTCGCCGGAGGATTTACGGCTGCTTTCTATGGCTGGTTCCCGCTCTTTCTGCCGGAATTGTTTCCAACGCGCGTGCGGGCCACGGGCCAAGGCCTCAGTTACAATTTCGGGCGCATCTTGGCTGCCGTCGGTGCTCTAGGCCAGGGACAATTAGTGGCGCACTATGGCGGAAGCTATGCGCAGGCTGGAGCCGTGATCACGTTGATCTATGTGGCCGGCCTTTTTTTGATTTGGCTTGCCCCGGAGACCAAGGGCAAACCGCTGCCGGAATAAGCGGCTGAGATTGCCCTCTTGGTCCAGTCGATGCCCGACCTCTTTCGATTCAAAATGCCGAATTCGGCTCAAGCCGTCGCAGCGCCTTGGGGAGCGGGGGATGGATTGCCGGCCGGTTGATCGTTGGGTTGCGCCACATCGGACTGCGAGCCACCCTTGCCCGAAGCGACCGAATTCATCCAGCGGATCCGTTCCACCAATATCTTCATGATGTGCAGCGCCAATTGCGGCTTTTGCTGGATCAGGAAGAGAAACCGCTTTTGGTTAACGGGGGCGAGTTTGCAGAAGGTTTTGGCTCGCACGGTGGCGCTGCGAGGTCCGGCGTCGATCACCGACATTTCGCCAAAAATCTCGACCGGCTGAAAAGCGCCGATCACTTTGAAGCCGACGATGACTTCGACCACGCCCTCGACGAGCACAAACATGGTGTCGCCATATTCGCCTTCCTTGAAGATGTTTTGGCCCGGCTTGAACGGCACGAGCAGCTCCGGGCTTTGGAAAATTTCTCTTAAATGATTTTCTTCCACGGCTGAAAAATTGTGTTAGCTCCCGCTTGGGATCAGATTCTAGCCCTGACCACGCGTCAAAGATGGTTCCTCTCTATACGAGCGCGCAAAATATTGCCAGCCTTTTTCGTCGGTCAATTTGCTTGATCAAGGACGGCCTTCCCATGTCATGTTTAGGCAATGAGTTTGAACAAAGTCACGGTCGCGGACATCCGCGCGATGAAGGGGACGAGGAAAGTCGCGGCGCTGACGGCCTACGACTTCCCGATGACCAAACTGCTCGATGAAGCGGGAGTCGATCTGATTCATGTCGGCGACACGCTGGGGATGATTGTGCTGGGCTACCCGGACACGACCCTGGTGACCATGGAAGAAATGGAACATCACATACGGGCGGCGGCGCGGGCCAAACCGAGGGCCTTGCTGGCGGCGGACTTGCCCTATCGCAGCTACGACAGTGACCAAACCGCCGTGGCCAACTCTCGCCGTCTGATCGCCGCAGGAGCCGAGGCCGTCAAAGCCGAAGGCGGGCGGGAGATTCTCAGCCAAGTTCGCGCCATCATCGACGCCGGTATTCCCTACTACGGCCATTTGGGCATGTTGCCCCAACATGTGCGCGAGGAAGGCGGATATCACATCAAAGGAAGAGTCCAGGCCGAACGCGACAAACTGCTCGCGGATGCCAAAGCCTTGGCCGAGGCCGGAGCCTTTGCCTTGGTGTTGGAAATCGTGACTCCGGCGGTGGCGAAGGAGATTTCCGGCGCCATTCCAATTCCGACCATTGGCATCGGTTCGGGCACGGACTGCGATGGGCAGATTCTGGTGACGAACGATTTGCTCGGAACATTTCCCTGGTTCACACCGAAATTCATCAAACCGCGCTTGAACGCGGCCGATCAGATGCGGGCTGCGGTCCGGGAGTGGAAGGAGGCTATTCAAAACAAGTCCACTGTATGAAGAATCTGACGCACCTTGACCCAAGCGGAGAAGCTAGGATGGTCGATGTGTCGGCCAAACCGGTCCAAGCGCGCGAAGCGATTGCGCAGGGCGAGATTCGTTTGCAGAAGGCCACCCTCCGTTTGATCGAACGCAACGCCATCGCCAAAGGGAACGTGCTCGCGACCGCACGGCTGGCCGGGATCATGGCGGCCAAACGGACAGGAGAATTGATCCCTCTGTGCCACCCGTTGCCGATCAGCCATTGCCACGTTGAATTTGAAATCCCCAAGAAACGGGATCGAATCTTGATCCGGGCCTCGGCAAAGATCGCGGCGCAAACCGGCGTGGAAATGGAAGCGCTCACCGCAGTGGCTCTGGCAGCGCTGACGATTTATGACATGTGCAAAGCCGTGGACAAACGAATGAGGATCATCAATGTGAGACTCGTTTCGAAGAGCAAATCATAAGCGTGGTTTCTTCACATTTTGACGAAACATGAACCCACTTAGAGTTCCAGCAAAAATCCAAACGATTTCCGAATACTGCACTCGACTATGCAAATCCTGGTTGGAATTATCACGATCTCCGATCGCGCCTCGCGCGGGGAATATGACGACCTCGGAGGCCCCGCTTTGAAGCAGGCGGCGGACCGCTACGCCTGGAAAGTCGTGGCGGAATCGTTGGTGCCCGATGAAAAGCGGGACATCCAGCGCGCGGTTCGCGAGCAGGTCGCGAACGGGTGCCACTTGGTTCTGACGACCGGAGGAACCGGGGTGGCATTGCGGGATGTTACCCCGGAGGCCGTCCGTGAGATTGCCGTGCGCGAACTGCCCGGCTTCGGCGAAGTCATGCGGATGGAGTCCATGAAGTTGACCAAGAATGCCATCCTCTCGCGCAATCTCGCGGTGGTGGTTGAGAAATCGCTCGTGATCTGCTTGCCCGGCAAACCGAGCGGCGCCGTGGAGTGTCTCGGGTTTGTCGTCGGCGCAATCCCGCATTGCGTGGAGATCCTGCAAGAGGTGCCGACCAGTTGCTGACAGTCTCTTGGGTTTGTTTCGGATTTCAGGTTTCGGATTTCGGAAATCAAAGGGATCGATCAGGGTTGTGACGCCTTTTCTGACTTCAATTTCAAGCACGCAGCCGCGGCAGCGCCGATCAGACCGGCATCCCCCTTTAATCCTGCCGTCAACATCGGCAGGTTGCGATTCAGATCGGACCAAATCAGCCGCCGTGTGGTCGCTTCGAAACACTCCCAGAAAGTTCCGCCGCTCGAGCCCAACCCGCCACCCACCACCACTGCCTCGGGATCGAGCGCGTTGACGAGCAAGGCCACGGTCTTTCCTAGCGCGTCTCCTGCCGATCGCACCACGGCCGTGGCGGCCGGATCTCCTGCGTTGGCCGCGGCGATCACCTCCTCAGCCGAGTGGACTCGACCAGCGGCGCGCAGATTATACCGCGTGACCAGCGCGGGCCCGGAAGCAATCTCTTCCAGCGTGCGGTGCTCGATGTTGCCGCACCTTTCGCAGA
The DNA here is from genome assembly GCA_016209525.1 of Verrucomicrobiota bacterium. Lineage (GTDB taxonomy): Bacteria > Verrucomicrobiota > Verrucomicrobiia > Limisphaerales > SIBE01 > VHCZ01. The sequence goes on along the minus strand of JACQWK010000222.1, from coordinate 16,753 downwards.
CCGCAGTGAGTGGACTGCTCGCAATCGTGCCCGCCGCTCCGCGCGCGCCAGGAAACGGACATCCGTCAATGACGAAACAGGAGCTGATGCCGGTGCCCACGGTCAAGTAGATGAAAGTTTTGAATTGATGGCCGGCCCCGAACATGGCCTCGCCCAGAGCCGCGGCGCGCACGTCGGCCTCGACGAAAGTCGGCGCCAGCGGTTGCAACTGTTCCTGAATCGGAATGCCTTCCCAGGAAATGCAGTTCGCGCTCGCGATCTGGCCGGTCAGATCCACGAGTTCACACACGCCGACACCAATGGCGCCCACCCTCAACTCTAGCTCGGACGCTTCTTCGATCAGTTCCTTGGCGAGTCGCAGCACATCCGCCAGCACAGGCTCGCCGCCACGCTTGGGAAACGTCGGGAGGGCGCGCCGGGCGACCATGCCTGCACCCGGAAACGTCACGATTCCGGCGGCAATTTTGGTGCCGCCAACATCAACGCCGATGGCGCAAAATGAGGTGGCCGAGGCCGGCTTGAAGCTGGAGTGCGAACTCATGCTCCTGTGTCTTCGCTCATCCCGCGACCGTTTGGTTTATGAATCATGCATTGAGAGCGAGAATCGTAGCTGCCGACGCAAAGAGGCTCTGACTTCCGGGAGAGGAGAAATGAGCCTGCTCGCGTCGGCTCCTGCGTGGAGGTGCATGGAGAGTTCGCCCGTTCGTCCGGACGCGGGCAAGAAACCCGCGGGCGAGCCGCCCGCGCTCCGCTTCGCCAGTTCATGGAGCGGACCCAATTCCATCAGGCCGCAGGTCAATTGTGGTTTCCACCGCGGCCGGAGGCCGGCGACTTCCCTTCCGCAACTCCCCGCGCAAGCGCGCGGATGTAGGCCGCGTTGCAGCCGCAGCAGCCGCCGATGTAGGCGAAACCCTCCGCTTTCGCCGACTTGCCGAAGTCGTAGAATGCCTGCCGCGATACTTGAATGGTTTCCAGATCGTCCGGGAATGCCGGTTGACGAGTGAAGCAATGGCAATCGTCCGTGGTGCGAAATGCGGCCGGCTGCGCGGCAATCGGCGTTTGGACCGCCTCGCGCATCTCGCGGAGCAACGGCAGCATTCGTTGCGGCTCCTGTTCACAGTTGGCGCCCACGGCGATGGCGCCGTGCTCCGCCATGGCACGCGCGCAGTCTGCGGGCGTGTGATCGTCGCCGGATTTCGTGATCAACGGCCGGAAGCTCATGGTGGCCACGACCGGCAGGCCGCTATTGACCGCGCAATCGAGGGCAATGAGCATCTCATCCAGCCGGAAGAACGTCTCGAGGATCAGGAAATCGACGCCTGCGTCTTTGAGCAGACGGATTTGTTCTTCGAACAGATCGCGCGCGTGCTGGGCCGACGGCGGGCGTTGCCTCTCGAATAATTGAGTGCGGGAGACGCTGCCTGCAACGAGCGCGCGGTCGCCCGCGACTTCTTTGGCAATCTTGACGGCGGCGGCATTGATGGCCTCCATCTGGTCGCCGTAGCCCGCGCGGCTGAGTTTCTCCCGAGTCCCGAAAAACGTCAGAGCCTGCAACACGATCGATCCGGCGTCCAGAAATTCGTGGTGCAGCGCCCGCAAGGCCTCCGGATGTTCGATGGCCACTTCCGGGGTGAATTGTCCGCTCCCCTTCCCGGTGCCAACTTTCTCGCGCTCGGAGCCGCTGTCCACGTACCCGCGGCGTTCGAGTTCGATCAGATAGCCGCCGTCGCCCAAGACGAGGCCTTCTTTGAGCAAAGTCGAGATGGATTTCATAATTTCAACGATCCGGCTTCGACCGTCTTCGCCGTCTTTTCATACGACAGAGCAGCCACGGAGACAAGCGCAAGCCCGATCCCAGTCCATTCACGCGGTCCGACTTTTTCTCCGAGAAAAAGAACCGCAACGGGCACGCTCACGACAGGATAGAGCGCCGTTAAAGGCGTGATAAGCGACGCTTTGCCCTGTCTGGCAAACGCAGCCAGGAGGGCGTAGTTGCCCAGGCTGAAAAACAAGCCGAGCGCGGCGACCAAAAGCCAGGTGGTCGAACTGACGCGTTCCGGCCAAGGCTGGCTGATGAGAATGATCAAAGCGACCGGCACAAAAGCCGAGAGGAACCAGAAAGTCGCGGCTTCGCCGGAGAGAAAGTTCGAGGCGACCTTTTGCAGCAAGCCCGCCACACCCCAAAGAACGATCGGCAGCAACGCAAACACGAGTCCTCCCGATAGAAAACCCGAGTCATTCTGAATGTTGAAAAGGTAGATAGCCCCTAAGGAAAGCGCGATGCCCGAGGTCTGTGCTGCGTTCAATCGTTCTCGCAGCAGCAGTAGCGCGAGCAAGACGGTGACCAGGGGGTAGAGGGCCGTCAGAGGAATGACGGTTGCCGCTTTGCCGCCGAGGTTCAAGGCGTGGTAATAGGCGACGTTACCCAGACAAGAGAGGATGCCAGCCGTCAGGGCGAAGGCCAAACCACGAGCGTCACCTGAACCGTTGTGAGACGGGCCATCAGGGCCGATTCCATTTGCCGCCGCGACTCTCGCGGCGCTCAGCGGCCTTTGCACTTCGTCAGTCGAGGTGTCGGAAGGACCCGAGGATGGCAGTGCTTGCCCGCCGGGATTCCCGGTGTCGAGCAGGCGCGGCTCCCACGGAAGCGAAAAGGTCTTGGACAGACCCAGTAATAGCATGACCGGGAGCAGACCGAGAGTGGACAACGCCTGGCTGTGCGCCGCGGAGAGCGCATCGCCAATGATTTTGGAAATGATCGCCCAAATCCCCCAAGAAATCAGCGCGAGCGCGGCCCAAAGAAACCAGCGAGGCATCATGGCGCTCCTTTGGCTGGAGGCACGGCAGGCCCGGACCAATGACGAATGACTTCGGATTTCGTCATTCGTCATTGCAGCGGATGCACCCGCGCTCGGTCGTGGACGAGATGCGCGCGTGCGCGTCCCACCGACTTGCGAAAAACCGGCAGAGGGAAGGCGCTGTCTATGGTCAGCGCCCGGCCTTCGCGTCCCGATTGCTGCGCCTTGACCATGATTTCGAGCACGTGGCACGCATGCTCCGGCGTCACGAGCGGGCGCCGGCCTTTGCGGATGCACTCGACCAAGTGCCGCAGGCCGTCGGTCCAGGGCCAATCGGGGTCGCTTTCTTTGAACACTTGCCAAGCGCCGACCGAGTTTTGCCATAACTCGTAACCCTCCGGATGCCAGTCGTCGCCGAGCATCTGGATCGTCCCCGTTGTGCCGTAAATCTCAAGCGCGGGCGAACGATATTGCTGGAGCGTGAAGCCCGTCGTGACCACGGCAAAGGCGGAGTTCCCGAAATCGAGGAGCACTTGCGCGTTGTCCTCGGCTCTGACACGGGTCATTTTGCCGTTGATCTCGCGTTCAGGAATCGCCACGCCGGTCATGGCCAGGACGCGTTTCGCCGGACCGAGCAGGCCGGTCAGACTGGTGACGCAGTACACCCCCAGGTCGAACAGGCAGCCGCCGCCCGGTCTGTAAAACCATTCGCTCCACGACGGGCCGGACCAACCGTAGCGCGCGCGAGCAGAACAGACTCTTCCAATCTCGCCTCGCCGGATGCGGCGGGCCATCGTTTGAAAGGTCGGGCTGAGAATTGTGAAGGGAGCGCAAAGGAGATACCCTCGGCTGCGTTTCGCCATTCGCACCAACGCTCTCGCCTCCTCCAGCGATGTCGCCAGCGGTTTTTCGACCAGGACATGCTTGCCGGCCTGCAAGGCCGCGCGGACGAGCGAAGCATGTTCGGCCATGGAGGTCAGAATGAGAACCAGGTCAACGTCCGCAGATCCGATCAACTCGTCCGCATTCGTAGTGAATCGTTGAAGGCACAGCCCGGCGCAAGCGGATTTGCGTTGGGATTCGCGCCCGCACGCCATCGTGACTTCAGCCAAACCGCGCAGCCGAAGTCTGTCGATGGCCGATCGGTAGGCGCTCAGCACATTGCCGCACCCGATGATGCCGAGGCGGATGGGGCGATTTGCAGTCACAGTTCAGCGAATGACGAAGGACTAAGGACGAATGATGAAGTAATGACGAATGGCGAATGACGAGCGGCGGGATTCGGGCTCAGTGGTTCGGAACCAGCCGGAACACCGGATTTCACCGATCGGCGGTAGTGGTTCCTCGCTGAATCCAGCGGCTAACCTCTCGGGTGCCCCGAGATCGTGTTCCCCCTCACCTCGGCCCTCTCCCTTGGGGAGAGGGAGGATTGACCGCACCGGTTCGAGCAAACAAGCGCGCCCGGTCGCTTCAAACGCAGGATGCGTTTTCCCTCTCCCTGAGGGAGAGCGGCAGGGTGAGGGTGAAACGCCGGGCAAACCAGAGACATTGAGACTTGCCGACGATTTTCCCTCATCCCGGCCCTCTCCCGCTGGGAGAGGGAGGCCGACCGCGGAGGCCTTTAAGCATGGGTCTTGACGGGAAGTGGACATCTAATCACCACCCCAGGCCGTGCGCGTCGGAACGACCGGGATGACTGGGCATTCGGTCATTCGTGATTCTTTGGTCATTCGTGCTTCGTCCTTCGTCATTGCCCCGCCTTGTAGTCTCGGCTGCGCCGCGCTGTGCTTCAAGGTAGTTCCTTGATCCTCAGATTTCTGTGCTGGACGGTTTTGCCGTCATTGTAGTTCTGCAGGCCGATGTAGCCGGATTGAGAACGCCGATTGGGATCGCTCCATGTCGTTACCAGCCGGCCATTCATGCGAATGGAGTAGTCGTGCTCGATACAGACCATTTCGTACTCGTTCCATTGCCCGGGCGGTTTGGTATTGGCGCTGACGGATGCCTTCAACGGATAGATCGATCCCGTCCGCCAAGTGGGCTTTTCCGGATTGGGATCGCCGATTTCCATTTCCTGCCCCTGGCGGACCGCAACCCACGGATCATTTCCTGGATTCGGGAAGCGCACGAACACGCCGGAGTCCGCGATGGCCTGGTCTTGCAAGAACTCGCCGCGCAGGACGAAGTTGGTGACTGTCTGGCGCGTGTACCACCACAGCCCCATGCCGCCGTGTCCCGTGGCGACTCCGTCTTCAAAGGTAAAATGACCGGGACCACACTGGGCCCATCCTTCTGCGGCATTCTTGCCGAAGAGTGGTTTGAATCCCGCCTCGTCATCCTGCGCCCGCGGAATCAAATCCAGATACTCAGTTGGAACTTCGTCAATGGAACGTACCTCAACTTTCCGGTAATAGCACTCGGCCCCTTCGGACTGGAGCTGGAGTTTTCCTGAACGCAACGGAACAACTCGGCTCGCCTCCGTGAAACGGGGATACGTCGCCACCAGATTCACTCGGCCGTTGAGCAGATGAATGCACTGGCCCGCCCAAAACAGCACTTCCACGGTATTCCATTCCCCGCGCGGCTTTTCCTCATCGAAGCTGGGTGTGACGCCGTAGCTCGGGTCAGCCACGATTCGGGGCGCGCCGCGCTTGTACACGATCAGCTTCTCGCCCGGTCCTTCCTTCTGGTAAGGAACCTCCGGTTCCATCTCTTTCGTGACGTTCAGACCTTCGACATCGATGATTGCGCCGTTGACGCTCCACCATTGGCCGATGCCTTTTTCCATGATGTTGCACTCCACCGATGTCATCCAGCCCGTGTTCGGGTTCGGCTCCTTGACGCAACAATAGAGAATGCCGGTGTCGCGTCCCACATTCGCGCGGGGAGGCCAGCGTTTCTCGCCCCACTTGAATTCGACGCGTATGTGGAAATTGGTGAACGATTCCCGCGTCGTGACCGATCCGTAAATCTCGCCGGAAACGCGAATCGCGCTCGCGGCGTCGGCATCGACGACGGTAAACACGTCCCGCGGATCGTTGTTCCAGCCAAGCGGAGTCTTGGAGTCGGCCGGCGGGGCGAGGTAAGTGTCCCAGCCGTCCAGATTGCGGCCGTTGAAAAGTGGTTTCCATGCGGCAGGCGACTCTGCGGAGGTGGACAAGACGGTGGCCAGAATGAGGCAACTCATCAGGAAATGGAGCGGACTCACGTCCGCTGCTACGAGGTTCATGGAGAGCCTCCACGCCAAATTTGGCGCGCATTGCGACCATGAACCTGGTAGAGCTGACCTGCAGGTCAGCCCTACCAGGTTCATGGAGAGGTTCGCGCGAATGCTTGAGATGAATGGCCGGCGCGTGTGCATGCAACTTTCTGCCAGAAATCTTGTTTACTCTCGGATGAACCTTCAAGCCTTTATTGCGGCGGCCCGGGAGGCAGGAGCGAGCGATCTGCACTTGGAACCGGGCTTGCCGGCGGCGGTGCGGATTCGAGGAACGTTGAGAACGGTGGGCGAATCCGTGCCAGCCAACGCGCTCCTCGAAATCGCGAAGGAACTGATCGGTTCAAGCCAATGGCCTGTCTTCCTCGAACGCCGGTCATTCGACCTATCGCGGACCCTTCACGGAATTCGCTGCCGGATCAATATTCTGCAAACATCGCGCGGCGTCGGCTTGGCCATTCGGCTTCTGTCTTCCTTCCAGGCGTCGATCGAGAATCTGAACTTGCACCCGGATCTGAAGCGCTTCCTCGGGCATACGACCGGCCTGCTCCTGGTCAGTGGACCGACGGGGAGCGGAAAGTCCTCAACGCTCGCTGCCCTCATCCAGGAGATCAATCTTGCGGAGACCAGGCACGTCGTCACCATCGAAAGCCCAATCGAATACACGTTTCGGCCCCGCCGCGCTTATCTCCGGCAACGCGAGGTGGGCAGGGACACGCCAAGCTTTGAGCAGGCTCTGTTGGATGCCTTGCGCGAAGATCCGGATGTGCTGATGGTCGGAGAAATGCGCGACCCGGAAACCATGCGCCTCACGCTCAACGCAGCGGAAACCGGGCATCTGGTGCTTTCGACCGTGCATTCCTCGACGTGCGTGGAAGCCCTCCAGCGGATCGTCTCCGCCTTCCCGGCTGAAATTCAAAACAACGTGGCGGCCCAACTTGCGGACTGCCTGGTCGGCGTCGTCTGCCAGCGGCTTCAGTTCCGTCCCGACCTCAATATCCGCGTGCCGGAGTGCGAGATTCTCGTGCCGACCCATCCGGTGAAACACTTCATCCGCAGCCGTGAGTTCTTCAAGATCGTTTCCGTCATCGAGACCGGCGCGGATCATGGCATGTGGACTTTTCAGCGCTACCGCACCTGGCTGGAACGTCGGTCGAATTGGCACATTCCTTCGCGGAGCCAAGTGTTGGGTGAGGACGTGCCGGACGACGGAATCCCGGCGGTCTTGACCCCCATCAAAGCGACTCTGGAGCCGGAGCCGGCGAGTGCTCCGGCCGCCTCCCCATCGCCGAGTTCAGCCCAGGCCAAAGAAGGACGGATCGAGATCGAGCCCGTCGAGGGAGGCTGGGATGAGCTTTTGAGGCAATTGAAGTGATCCGAGTCCCGGCCCGCAGCAGCCACACAATTGGTCATCGGGGATTGACGATTGGTTATCGGTGATGGTTTCGAATGACCAATAGCCAATCTTCAATGACGACGAGGTAGTGACGCCGCGCCGCGGCGTCCCCGCGCCGTGCAGGCGCGGAACTCTTTTGAAGGGTCGCAGTGACCTTTTCACCCTAACCAGGCGCTGTTCCGCCGCTGCACGCGGCGGGGACGGCGCGGGCGCGCCGTCCCTACGTTCCAGAGGCGCATCCAGCAAACGAAAGTGTGAAATGTTCAGGTTAATCGCAGCAATTCTCATTTTGGCAACGGGCGCGGTTCGTGACCGTAAGGCGGACACTCCTGTCCGCACATTTTCGGAAGTCTTGCGGACACGAGTGTCCGCGTTACGGCCAAAACGAGAATTGCTGGGTTAATCGAGCGAACTCTTGACAGCGGCACGCTCGCCTCAGAGGCTGTGTCATCATGAAAATTCAAGCCGAACTTTCCCGGCGTTCGATCCTCAAGTCTCTCGCCGCTTCACTGGCCCTACCGGGCGTCGTCTCAGGAGCAAGTGGTCAAAGCCAGAAGCCCGGATGGAATACTGCCATCGGGCTCAATGGATTTGCGTCGGCGGCTCGCAAGTACAGGAAGGGCTTTCCGATCTGGGAGATCCTCGATTTCGCATCCCGCTCGGGATTCGACGGCGTGGAACTGGTGAGTGACTGGCCGGCCGGCGGCTATCCTGCCGGGAGCGAGGCGGATCGGATTCGCGCGTTGCGGCGGCAGTACGATGCCTTCGGCTTGAAGATTTTCTCACTCCAACTGGGCGCGGGCGGAGCTTTCGCCCCGGAGGAGGCGGCCCGATCAAAGTGGCTTGAAGAATTTCGCGACCGCGCGCAATTAGCCAGGGCGCTGGGCTGCGACTGCGTTGGCCTGTGGCCCGGCGGCGGGCTGCGCGGCCAGACCATCGATCAGGCGGCTGCCCACCTCGGACGTTCGTTGGGTGAGGCCGCGAAGATCGCAGGCGATCTCGGTTTGGTGGCGGCATTCGAGATCGAGCCGCCCTTCGTGTTCAACACGGAACAGCACATGCAGCGCATTCTGGAACGGGCCAATCAGCCGTTGTTGAAAGTGATTTACGATCCAAGCCATTTCGACTTGATGAACGGTTCGACGGGCCGGCCTCACGAGATGCTCCAGCGGATCGGAGTGAGCAACATCGGCTACCTCCATTTGACGGACACGGACGGCACATTGCGCGACGGTGGAACGTCCAAGCATCTTCCGTGTGGCGATGGACACGTCGAGATCGCCCGATCTCTGCAAATCCTGCGCGAAGGCGGTTTTCGCGGGTGGGTCATGATTGATGAGTGGGAGATCCCGGATCCTTACGACGCGTGCACGAAGGGCATGCGCGCGATTCAGCAAGCTTGGCGCGAAGGCGGCGCCAGGCGCTGACCCCGCCGCGGGATACCGAACTCCGTGCTCCTCTGCTCCAGCTCGTTCGCACCCTGCGAGCAGATTGCTTCGCGTGAGAGTCGCGTCGAGCCCTGATTTACTGAGGGCTGATCCCAGCGGGACCGGGCGAAGCTCAGATGCACCGGAGCGATCAGCGTTGGTTCCCTCTCCTTTGTGGGAGAGGGAGGATCGTTCTGCGTTTTCGAAATCATCATGAAGATGCTCGATCCTCCACACAGTGTGTCCGTCCAAGAGGCAAAATCTTTTGCTGACGACGCAACCCAGGCTATCGCCGGAGCAAGTTACGAGCCGCGACGGCTATGCTCCGCGCCGTGGGACGGTGCGCTGCCCAGAGAGTCGGATGATACGGAATCGGAGTGTCCTTTGCATTGAGGCGTTGCGGGGGCGCGTCGAGGAGGTCGAAACCTTCGCTGGCGACGCGAGCCACCACTTCGGCCGTGACTCCTCCCCACGGAAACGCTTCGCCCACGCAGAGCAGTCTTCCGGTGCGCGCTACCGAAGCCATAACCGTGTCGGTGTCCAAAGGTTTGACCGACCGCAAATCGACCACTTCAACTTGCGTTCCTTCGCCGTTCAGTTCTTCGGCCACTTCGAGCGCTTCGTGCACCATGGCGCTGTAAGCGACGATGGTAAGGTCGCGTCCCTCGCGGGCGATCCGAGCCTTGCCCACGGGCATGGCTTCGGTGGGCAGCCGTTCTGCTTTCAAGTGGTAGTAGAGATACTTGTGCTCGCAAAAGATCACGGGATCATCGATCGCCACCGCTTCGAGCAACATGCTGTAAGCGTCATCCACCGTGGCGGGGGTCAACACAATCAAGCCCGGATAGTGCGCATAGATCGCCTCCATGCTCTGGCTGTGAAACGGACCGCTGCCGGAGGTTCCGCCGGATGGGAGCCGGACCGTAATGGGGCACGGCACTTGGGTCCGCCAATGCAAGGTGGCCGCCTGGTTCACGATCTGGTTGAAGGCCACAGTCGAAAAATCGGCGAACTGCATCTCGACAATCGGGCGCATCCCTTCGATCGCCGCGCCAATGGCCGCGCCCAGAATTGCATCTTCGCTGATGGGCGCATCGACGACTCTTCCTGGAAATTCCTGGGCGAGCTTCTTTGTCGCCTTGAACGCTCCGCCGAAAGCGCCGACGTCCTGTCCGTAAATGAAGACCCGCGGATCCTCTGCCAGAGCCCTGGCCTGCGCCTCGCGAATCGCCTCAAGGTAAGTGATGCTCATAGAAGGCCAGCCACCGGAGCCACCGCGATCCCAAACTCAACGATCTGCACGGGGACGAATCCTACGCCGGGCGGCCAACGCTTCGCAAATGTTTCTTAGCGCAAGCCGAAGATTGGTCCTGTCCGGGATCAGACAGTTTGGCGAGGCTCAAGTCCCCGGCGGATTCGTCAGATAAGCTATCAAGTCGGCCAGGTCCTGCGGTTTCAGGGCTGATTCGAATCCATCGGGCATGAGCGAAAGTCCGGAACCGGTCAAGTCGATGACTTCGCTGCGAAGCACGGCTTCTTCCACGCCGTTCGCGCCGCGCAGGGTGATGCTGTTCGGTGTCTCCGCCGCGATGATGCCGCTGAGTTCGCGGCCTCCCTTGGTCACCGCGGTGTAATTGACGTATCTGGATTCCACGGCGGCGTTGGGATCCAGGATGGCGCCGAGAAGCACCTCGGGCGACTTCGTGGCCAACGCCGCCAGATCGGGTCCGACGTTGAATCCTTCGTTGCGAAAGCGGTGGCAGTTTGCGCAGTGTTGCCGGAACAGCTCGGCTCCCGCGGCGCTCTTGCCGGCCAGGCCGAGGGCCGATTCGTATTGCTTCAAGATTTTCTTGCGGTCCGCCTGAGTGGCAAACAGTGGCTGGGCCCGATTCCGTATCGCGGACTGGGAATGGCTCAAGAGCTTCTGTTGATAAACCGTGCCGACCTGACCGGGTTGAATCTGCTCTTTTTCGATCGCCGTAAGGACAAGTTCGGCCCAGACGCTTCGGCTGAGCAGCAGGTTCAGCACGTCGTTTCGCATGGCGGGCAGATATCCCCGCCAGCCTGATAACAAGGCCTCGGCCACGGCCCGATGATCAAGTCTCCCCAGCCGCTCCAGCGCCGCCTTTTGCAGCGCATTCGGGATCAGCGGACCCAGGAGTCTGGACAAGCTTTCGATGTCTTCGTTCGCTTCCGTTGCCCGCCGGCCGAGCAAGCGGATAGCCGCCGCGCGTTCATTCTCGGCAGACCGTTCGTCAAAGGCCACTCGGCGCGCTGCGGAAAACATCGCATCCAACTGCTGGATAGAGGATCGGAGGGCGGGATCACACCGCTCGCGGAACTGCGCGAGCGATCCGTGCAACCGTTCGGCGCCTTCCAAGAAGCCGGCGACTCCGGCGAATTGCCACCACGCCGGTTGATCGGTCCTCAACCGGCTCACCCGCAGCAGCGCCTTGGCCAGGGCTGGATCCTTTTTCAGGAGCGCCGCCAGGCGGAACAGTTCCTCGGTGAGTTGCGGGGGAGGGGATGCCGCCGCGTCGGCCAGCAGGTTTTCGAGCATGGGTTCGATGTGCGCCGCGGCCGAACTCATGACGGCAATTTGGATCTCTGCATTGGCGATATCGCGCAAGGCAAGATTCAAGAGCGCTGGCCCGGCCTTCGGATCGTTCCATTCACCGAGAGCGAAAGCCAATTGGTAACGGACCCGGGCGTTTGGATCGTTCACCAACTCGAGGAGCTTCTGCTGCAAGGAAGCCGCGCGAGTGACGATTGCCTTCAGGCGTTCTTGATATGTGCTCTGTGCGGCTGCCCGCCCGCTCCGGGTCTCGCTCCTGAGGCCGGCCGCTTTGGCCGCTGGCAGATTCAAAAACGGCTCGCTCAGTCGGACCGCATGTTCCCGTATGGCCGGATGATCGTCGGCCAGTGCTTGAGCGATGATTTGAGGTGACAGCGCGCCCAAACCGTCGAGGGTGCAGAGAGCCTGCAAACGCACTTTTGGATTTTGGCTGTTCGATACCAGCGCCCGGAGCAACGGTTCGGCGGCCTTGTCACCCGCCTGGACCAGGAGTCGTTGCGCAGTGTCACGTTGCCAGCCATTGGGACTTTCCAGGGCCTTCACCAAACCGGCGGTGTCAAGATCATCCAGTCGTGGAACCTTCCGGAGCACCGCCTTCTCCGGATAAACCCGATAAATCCTGCCCAGGGCAGACCCAGCCCGGAGATCAAATCGTTTCTGGGTGTCGGCGGGAATCCACTCGGGATGCTCGATGACCAGCCGATACATGTCGGCAATGTAGAGCGCCCCGTCCGGGCCCGTCTTCAGCATGATCGGGCGGAACCAATTGTCGGTCGAGGCAAGGAATTCGATGTCTTTCTCGTCCGATGGCCGGTGACTCGTGAAGCTGACGCCATCGGGCTCCAGCACCTCGCGATGAATGAGGTTGTGGACGGGCTCGCTGATGAAAACGCTGCTCTCGAACTCCGGTCCAAAAAGTTCGTCGCGGTAAGGCGTTGGGCTGTTGGCCGAGGTCACGTGATTGAGCATGCCAATGTCGTTAAACCGCTGGAGGCTTCGGCTCGCGGGGAGCACCCGGGTGGAGTCCGGATAATTCGCCAGGTATTTCCTCAAGGTGCGGACGGCGAGATGCGGATTGCGGGCGAGATAATGCTCCGGCAGGAAATAATGCCAAACCCAAGCCGGATTGTTGTCGCCAAACCAGTTGCCCCAATCATCTCTGTGCCTGCCATATTGGGTCTGGCCGGCGACGAGTTCGAAGGCTCCGTCATCGGGGCGGAAACGGAGGTCGTGTCCTCGAAGGACAAGCGTCTTCCCGCCGGACGCGGAGCGGATATCGCCTCCGCTGTCGCCGTTGGCGCAATAGATCCAGTTGTCCAGTCCGAACTCGAAGCCATTGACTCGATGCTGTTGATTTCCTTCACGGAAGCCGCTCAGAATCGTCCTGCGTACGTCGGCCTTGCCATCGCCGTCGGTGTCTTCCGCGTAAAAAATCTCCGGCGCGGCCGAGACCAGGACGCCCTTTCGCCAGGGCATGACGCCGGTCGGGAAATTCACGCCGTCGAGAAATACCGTCGATTTGTCGCACACACCGTCGCCGTCGGTGTCCTCCAAGAAGCGCACCACACCGCCCGATCTTCCCTTCCCATCAGCGCCGAGGGGATAATCCCCCATCTCCGCGACCCAAAGCTTGCCGTCAGCGCCCCATTCAAAGGCGATCGGGTCCATCACGAGCGGTTCGTGCGCGACGAGTTCAACCTTGAAGCCGGGCCGCAATTGCATGGATTCGAGCGAGGCTTTGGGTGATTTGGCCGGCGGCTGGAGTCCCGCCAGGAGTTCGTCGTACGATCGGCGATCCACCAAATCCTTGAGCGAAGCCGTGTCTTCGTTCTGGACCCAGAGGTGGCGGGAGTGAAACCAAGCTCCGTTGTCAGGAAAATCGCCGCCTCGGACGATCATCGGAATTTCGCCTGGATCACCCCGCTTGCCTGAGCTGACTTCCCGCGTCCAGCCGGCTTGGAATCCCAGGAACAGCTTGGGCACGAAGAGATGAACCGAGAACGCGCGGTCGTTCGAAAAGATCGCGTCGGCATATCCGTCATCGTTGATATCCGCAAACCGTAATCCGTTGTCGCGCCCGCGCGCGTCCACGATGGACGTGCCTTTCGGCAAGCCAAACGCAAGCTTCTTCCAATACCTTTCCTTGGGTTCCCAACTGAAGACGGCGTTTTGCGCGTCATTGCCGACAACCAGTTCGCAATTGCCGTCGCTATTGACGTCGCGCAAATGCACGCCGCGGTCAAGACCCTCGCGGTTGGTCAGGACGGGTTGGCCTTCGATCTCCAAGCCGCGGAGCAACGCTTTATCTTCAAGCCACTTTCCGTTTTCGAAACGCCAAGCGTTCCGCACCTCTTCGTTCATCACCAGCATGACCGGTTGGCCTCCTTCGCCGAGAATCCCGATTCGCACGCCGGTTTCTCGGCGGTTTCCTCGGCTGTCCGCCACCGTCAAGCGCGCAGGACATTCCGATTCGTTCCATCGACTTTGTTTGGCATCCCAGATTCGAGTCTTTTGAGTGCGCTCGTTTCCGATGATCACGTCCAGGTAGCCGTCGTGATCCAGATCGACCAAGCGCACGCCGTTATCTTGGCCGCTGGCCGCGCGGATGGGCTGGCCGGCGAGTAGGTGGGCATCCAGCCGTTGCTGCGCTTCGCGAAAATTCAGGAACTTTACTTTGCGCCCATGCTTCTGCGCCGAGTAATCGATGAATTCGACAATTTGTGCAGCTCGAATCCAACCGTGCGGATGGAAAATGAATGTGAACGTGCCTTGTTTCAGGACGGCCGCGTCAAGGGCAATTTTCCAGTCCGCGACGGTCACCGGGTTGTTCGTCCCGTGCAATCGCTGCGCTTCCCAATCGCTTGGCGCCATGGCCGGAAACTCCCAGCACAGCTTTCCAATGACGTAGGGATAGGGATAATCGTCGATGGTCGTGACGAAGGAACTGAATGGAACGTATTTTCTGAACTTCTCCTGGCCGTTCGCATCGACGACCCATTCTCGCGGGAGCCCAGTGTCGCGCGAAGTCGTGATGTTCATCACCGAGGAGTCAATCGTCAGGAATTGGCCGGAGCTGTTCGCACGGCTGAAAATCTCGCTGTAAAATCGCGGACTGGGGCTGTTGATCGAGTCGCAGCACGGCATCCGATACGCGGTCGCGCGATTGTTCGGAATGCGGTTGAGCAACTCGATCCCGCCGTGAACCGTGTCCACCGCGGCCTTGAAATTGCCCTTAGCCAGCAATGGGCAAGGATGGCTGAGCGTATGCACCTCCAGAGACAAGCCTTCCTTCAACCATTCACGGAACTGCGCCTGATCGTGATCGAGAGCATTGCAGAAGATGCTGAGGGGAGCGCGGCCATCGATCTGTTTCAGCCGGTCCAAGATGGGCCTCAGATACGCCTCATATTTCTTGGGCTCGCGCAGATCGTCGATGGCCAGGATCACCACCGCCTCGACGTCGGGTTCGCCCACCCATTGTGGCGCCGTCAGTTTCGGGAAATTCAGGTGAACATAAAAAGGATCGCGCTCGTCGAGGTAGGTGAGGCGATTGGCTCCAGCGGCGGATTGGGCGCGAGCTGAGACCAAGGGCGATACCGCCACAAGCATAAGGAGAAGAAGCCGGAGGATTTTGTGTCGGGCCATAGTGTACGGGACAATAATCCTGAGGCTGAAAGTTAGGCGAGTGCAAATTGTTCGAAGACCAAGCCGAATCGCAGAATTGCATGCTGCGGCATGGCGCCATGTCCCAGCCCGCAGGGGACTTGCCAGCGCGCTGCCGATTGCAAATCGGCGATACAGCGCAACGCGGCACAGCCGCAACCAAAACGGCGCGCGGCCTTCCAGGCCGCAGCGGCTCCGAAAGCCCGAGGCGCCCGAAAATCTCCGAGCCTCGCCTTCCGTGTGGGGCCGCTGCGGCCTGGAAAGCCGCGCGCCGGAAAAATCGTCGCGGCTTGCGACGAATTCTGGCGATACTGATCGACTGCAAGTCTGCGCTACGAAGAATCATGTCATGCGCCTGGCCGCGCGGATGCCAAGTTTCCTCTGTTGACAAGAGCTGTGGTGGGAAGGAGTTTTGACACAGACACACAACGAAACTCTATGAAGCGAGCTCTCGGGTTGGTGGTCGTTTTAGTCTCGTCGGCGGAGATCGTATCCAGTCAAGGCTACCGAGGCGTCCCTCGCCAGCCTTATCCGGCTCGTCCCTTCCCTGCTTACACAAACCGCGCGCTGACGAATTACTACTTACAGCGGCCTGGGATGCCAGGAGCGCGTCCCTTTGCGACAAATGCGCTCATCGGGGGAAGGACGAATGTGGCTATTCCTGGAATCGGCCCGACCAATTATGGCCCTGCAGGCCGGTTCCTGCCCAATCGGCCCTACGCTACCAACTTCGCGCCGGGAAACCGGTTAGGACCCAATCCGTATTCATTTACGAATGTTCTGCCAAGGGCCGGTTACGCGACGAACGTCTCGCCGTTCGCTCCCAACAACAGAAACCTTCCCGGTTTCACAACATCCGCCACGAATTTCGTCCTGACGAACGCGCTCAACACCGGCACCAACGCGGTTCTTCCCGGCGCGACGAATTTCCTCCTGCCGAATCCCACGAATGCTCCCTCCCGCGCGGCGCTCACCCCAGCCCAACGGCTGAACATCGACCGGCTCGCCGCTGTTCTACACGGGATTAGGATTCCGCCCGTCAACAACACCCAGCGCTACCAGATCTTGAGCACCCTCCGAGCTTCAGTCCTGGGGCCGATCCGGCCACCCGATGCGGCAATCGATAAAGTCGTCGATGACCTCATTGGGGCGTGGCCGAGCAAGGGCCTGACGTTTCAGCAGAAATTCCAATTGGCGCTCGACCTAAATCGCGTGTTGAACGCCGAAAACCTCTCGGAGGCCGAAGTCCTCATGGTGGTCAACGATGCTCGCCGTGTGTTGCAGACAGCAGGTGTGGCCCGGGAATCCGTAAACACTCTGATCGATGATATGACGGCCATTGCTGGCGCCGTGCGGAAGACGACGACGGAGGAGAATCGAGCGGACACGGACGCTGGAAAATAGGCGTTCCAGCCGGAAATCGCTGTTCGGCTAAGGTTGGGAGTCTTGATACTGTCCGCCAAATTCCATGCCTCAGTGGTGTGACTGGTCTGTTTCCCATCACCCCGGCCCCATTGCTGTTGAATTAAGAATGAATTCGATTCCATCCCGAGCAGGTCTTGCTCTTACTCTTACTCGTAAACTTGATCTCTCCAGGGAGTTCCGGAGTAAGAGTAAGAGCACGATTAAGAGCAAGAAACGGCCGGTTGACCTTAATTCAACAGTAGTGGGGCCAAG
>JACQWK010000221.1 GCA_016209525.1 Verrucomicrobiota bacterium | reverse complement strand
GAGCCGGATTATTCCTTTGCGGAGGTTGTTTCTGTTCAATACGTTCAACCGTGATGAGATCGGCAAACAGATCGGCAAAATGAGCCCGCGCAAGCTGTTCGATCAGCCTTCGGACATGGAGCCGCTGCTGCCAGAAGATCGCGACGGCAAGCTCGCTGTGCTGGCGCTTGAGTTGATTCGCAAAGCCGAGCGGCTGCGCGAGTGTCTTCATCCGCTTACGCGCACGACCGTCTCCGAGTTGGTCCGCTCGATGAACAGCTATTACTCGAATCTCATCGAGGGACATCGAACCACACCGCGGGACATCGAGGCGGCGCTCCGGCAGGATTTCGCGTCGGACGAAACGCAACGGGCACTGCAGATGCAACACCTGGCCCACGTCGAGGCGCAGGCCGCCATGGAGCAGCGCCTGGCTCAAATGGCCGGCGCGGAGATTTGTTCGGCGGATTTCTGGTGCCGGATTCACCGCGAGTTTTATCAGGGACTGCCGGCCAGTTTGCGAACAGTGTCCGATGCCACGGGCGAGGCACACACAATCGACGCCGGCCGAATGCGCCGTCAGGAGGTCAGCGTTGGGCGGCACGTGGCGCCGGCTGCGGCGAAACTTGGTGAGTTCACCCAGCGGTTCGCCGAGTTCTATTTCCCGAAATGGTATCCAGCAGGCACGGAAGCGACGGACCAATCACCCGAAGAAGATTCGCCGTTTCCACAAGCGTTGTGAGAATCAGTTCGCTCTGGGGAATATCTCTCTGAGCCACGCTCATGAACGACGACGAATTCATCCCCACGCGCCGCAGTTTGCTCAGCCGGCTCAAGAACTGGGACGACCAGGAAAGCTGGAAAGAGTTCTTCGACGCTTACAGCCGCTTGATTTACCGCGTCGCCACGAAAGCCGGGCTGACGGACGCAGAGGCTCAGGACGTTGTGCAAGAAACGGTGATCGTTGTGGCGCGAAAAATTCCGGACTTCAAATACGATCCGGCCCTTGGCTCATTCAAAAGCTGGCTGCTGCTCATCACGCGGCGGCGGATCGAGAAGCAGTTCAAGAAGCGGATGCCGGTGAGAGTAGGACTGGCCTCTCGCCTGTCCGGGGCAGGCGAGGCGCCTGACCAGAGGGCGGACGAAACCAAACGCACGGCCACTGTGGAGCGTGTTCCCGACCCGAACAGTTTCGATCTCGAAACGGCGTGGGACGCGGAGTGGGAAAGGAACCTTTGGGACGCCGCGCTGGCCCGCGTGAAGGCGCAGGTGAAACCGAAACAATTTCAGATGTTCGACCTTTACGTGTGCAAGGAATGGCCGGTGAAAGAAGTGGCTCGGGCGCTGGGCGTAAGTGTCGCCGACGTGTATGTCATCAAGCACCGGGTCGCTCGCTTGATCCGGGAGGAGATCAAGGCAATCACCCGCATACCGCACTGGTGATCGCCTTGCTGTTGACGAGTCCCAGATCCTTGGCCCCTTTGTCTCCCAGTCCCAGTCATGGGACCCGCTATTCCCAGAACCGGCCAACCGTTCGAGAGCCAGTCTTCGACAAAACCCTCATTCCGCCGTGATTGGCCGAGGGTTAGGGCTTCTTTCGGCACGTGGCATGCCGGCTGCGAACACCGACAGGTTGATCATGAACGACCTCAAATTCGCCATCCGTCAACTGCGGAAGAACCCCGGCTTCACTGCCGCGGCCGTGCTCACGCTCGCGCTCGGCATTGGCCTTGGTGTTTCGCGGGGTGCGGAGCCGCCGAAGCTCAGGGCGCCTTTTGCCGGCACGAAAGCCGGGGACGAAATCATAGTCGGCGGCGTCAAGCTCTGCTGGTGTCCGGCCGGCAAGTTCACGATGGGCAGCCCGCGCGACGAGCCGGAGCGGCGTCCCGGCGAGGACCAAGTCGGGGTCACGCTGACGAAGAGTTTTTGGATGGCGAAGTTTGAGGCGACCCAGGGGCAGTGGAAGCGGATCATGGGCGCGCTGCCGGGACCGCTCACGGTGGAGTTGCCGGAGGGCGACGATTATCCCGTGGGCAACGTCAACTTCTCCGAAGCGGAGGCGTTTTGCCGCGCGCTCACGCAACTCGGTCGCCAGTCCGGCGAGCTTCCACCGGATTGGGAGTTCCGGTTGCCCACCGAAGCACAATGGGAGTATGCCTGTCGCGCCGGGACGACGACAGCCTCGTCGTTCGGCGACAAGCTCAGCAGCACGCAAGCGAACTTCAAAGGCAAGCCATACAACGGGGCCGAGCCGGGGCCATCACTGGGTCGAGCCGCAAACGTTGGCAGTTACCCCGCCAACGCGTGGGGCTTGCACGACATGCATGGCAACACCTTCGAGTGGTGTCGCGATTGGTACCATTCCAAGCTGCCTGGCGGGGTCGATCCCGACTTGCACTCGGCGCAGTCCACGGCGGCGCTAAATAGGACGGGCGACCATTCGCGGGTGCGCCGGGGTGGCGCCTGGACCGACGACGGCTGGCCTTGTCGGTCCGCCTTTCGATTGCGTTTCGAGCCACACCGGCGCTACGACCACATTGGCTTTCGTGTTGTGGCCGTCAGACCATAATGAGCTGTTAACTCTCCGCCTTATGAACGACCTCAAATTCGCCTTCCGCCAACTGCGGAAGAACCCCGGCTTCACCGCCGTGGCTGTGCTCACGCTCGCGCTCGGCATCGGAGCCAACACCGCGATTTTTAGCGTGGTGAACGCAGTGATGTTTCGCCGTCTGCCATTCCCCAACGCCGACCGGCTTGTGTTGATCGGGGAGACAAACGACCGAGGTGAAGGGGACGCTGTGGCTCCGGCCAATTTTCTCGATTGGAAGGAACAG
>JACQWK010000231.1 GCA_016209525.1 Verrucomicrobiota bacterium | reverse complement strand
GCAGCGGCCGCACACGGACGGTGAGGCTCGGAGATTTTCGGGCGCCTCGGGCTTTCGGAACCGCTGCGGCCTGGACGGCCGCGCGCCGTTTTGGTTGCGGCTCGACCGCGCCGGGCCGTATCGCCGACTTGCAGTCGGCAGGGCGTAGAACGCTCCGCCCCGTTCAGAGATGGCGAGCCGGTGCAGGCTGCAAGCTTGCGATACGGCAGATTGAAAATCTGCGCCACGAGTTTGTGAAATTTCCGGGCTAGGGCGCGACGTGTGGCGAGCAGGGTCGAACTGCCGAAGTGATTGGACGTCGCGGAGCGTTTGGAGTGCGCCGATTTATCGGCGCTTTCCCACGGGCTGCCGGAAGTGGCAAGGCTTCCCCAAATCGCTTTCCTCCCCCAAACGAAAGCGGCGATCAATCGCCGCACTCCAAACGCTGGCGCGCCATGCACCAGCCCTACGCCAAGGCGGACGCTCTGCGCAGATAGGGGCCAAGATACAGGCTTCATCCGATCATCCCCCGACGCTTGCCGACATCACACTGCTCCTCCGCGGGGCCGAAACCTCGCGCCGAACCACGGTGCCTCTTGGAAGAATCAGCAAGCCCTCGACCACCAAAAACAACAGCATTCCAAAGAGAAAGACCCGCCAAAACTCGCCTTGCAGATGCTCGGTCGCGTTTCGGTTTTCCTGGAACAAGTGAAAGGGCACTCCCTCGAACAAGCGCCGGGTTTCCTCCATTTCCAAAACCCCAGGCTCATCCTCGGCCGCCGGTCGATTCACCGCGAGCATCCGGTCGCCGGAACGATAGATACCGGCCTGAGTGCGAATGTCCTTGGCGGCCGCCGTGTCCACGGCCGTCCAACGCCGGGCTTGATCTGCGGCGCTCAAGTCGCCGCAAGCGGCGGAGTCCTGCTGCTGCAACCTGCGGCTGCCCGTTTGCATGAGCCGCTGCAACATCGGCACCAAGACCGGCCCATCGCCCAAGCTGGACCACTCCCGGTTGGGCGAGGAAGCGCAGAAATAGAGCTCGCCGCGGCCCAGGGTCTGCCGCGCCAGGAACGGAGTGCCATCTTCAAAGGTAGCCAAAACATGTTTGGCGCCGCTGATGATTTGCCGGCGCAGAAAGATCACCTTGGAGACGGGCAAACTGAGCCCTTCGTCCGTCTTCGCCAGCGGTCCTTCCTCTTCTTCCCAGCGCCCCACGCGGAACGGTTTGACCTCTGTGGTCGATTTCACTTCACCCCAACTCACCCCCATGAATCGCTGGCTGTCCATTTGTCCGGGCGCAAAAAAAATGGCGGCGCCTCCTTCTTCGACGAACGCCCGCACTCGATCCGCGGCCGCATCGACGGGGAGCGGATCATGCCAAATGAGGAGTCCTTTGTCCTGCCAATTCGCGGAAGTGAAGCCGGACGCGGGCACAAGTTCGGCCGGCTGCCGGGCGCCGTTGGCGACGCTGGTGGCGGCCAAGCGCAAAAAGCGAGCGCTCGGCGCGTCCGCGGCGACGACAGCGGCTCGCGAGACCGTCTCGGACCCATACACGAAATAGGCAATGTTATCGCGCCGATTGGCGTCGGCTGCCAGTTCCAGGCTGCCCCAGCCACCGCCGGTTTTCGCGCCCAACGCCGTCTTGTGGCGCCAGCGGAATGCTTGGCCTTCCATCATCACCTCGGTTTGGGAGCGGGCGCCATCCAAGGTGAGGTGCAAAGGAACGGAAGCCGAAGGGTTCACGTTCCGCTGAAGGTCAGCCACCATCTGAAGTTCAGCTTGCCCCAAGCGCTGGCGCCGCAGGACCTCTCTGAGGCTGACGGAGGCGTTGAGCTCTTGGGTTCCGGCGATGGACAGCAATCGGACGCGGACTTTTTGCGGGAGCGAGGCCAGGCGTTCCTGCGCGGCTTTCCAGCGCGGGTCTTCCGGTTGCCAATTGCTTCGCTGCAAATCCGAGGCCACCCAAATCTCGGCGGTGCCCGCGCGGTTTTCGATGAGCCAATTGATCGCTGACTGAAACAGGGAGGGAATGTCGGCGGACGCATCGGTCGCGGAAGCCAAGGATAGTCCGGCAAGGTTTTGCGCTCTGGCGATTTCCTGGGGCGCACGAAGCGCGCTGTCGATCACAACCAAGTGGCTGGTCTCATCGAACTCTTCGGCCATCTGGGCAAGCAATTTCACCGCTTGCTCGCGCAGGCTGACGGGCGCGCCGGGCATTTGGGTTTCCATGCTCGCGGATCGGTCTAACAGGATGAGAATGACATCCGGCGCCGGGGAGAGCACCCAGCCCAGCCAGCCCCCGGCGAGCGGCCGGCTGACGAACATGACCAAAGCCAGAACCGCCAGGACCCGAAACAGGAGGATCAGGAACTGCCGGAGTTTCTGGTGGCTGACGGAGCTGCGTGAGGCCGACAAGAGGAAGCGCATCGCGGCCCATGGCTGCGGCCGGTGGCGCATGCGGTTGATCAGGTGGATCAGGACCGGGATCAGAATCAGAGGCAGTCCCCGCAGAACGAATGGTTGGAGGAAGGTCATGCTGAAGAGGACAGCGCCGCTTGTTGCGCGCGCTCGACCAGGAAGTCCGCCAGGACGTCGCTGTAATCCCGGTCGGTCAAAACCTGGCGGTAATCCATTTTGAACTCGTGGCAGCCCGCCTTCATCCGCTCCAGGTAAAGGTGCAATTGGTGCAAGTATTCCGGCCGGATCGACGCCGGCTCGGTCACCAAACTGAACGAGCTTTCCAGGTCCAGAAATCGAACCGGCCGTTCAAACTGAAAATCCAGTTCCATCCGGTCGAGCAGATGAAACACAACCAGGTCGTGCTTTTGGAACCGGAGATGTTGAAAGCAATTCAGGATCTCGTCCGGATCCGTAAAAAAATCCGAGAAGACAACGATCAGCGCGCGACGGCGAACTTTCTCCGCCAAATCGTGCAAGGCGGGCGCCAACCCGGTCTCCCCGCGAGGGACCACCTTGTCCAGCGTTTCGAAGATCAATTGCAGGTGGGCCGGATTGCGCTTCGGCGGAACGTCGAACACTTTCTTTTCCCCGACGCAGAGCAGCCCCGCGGCGTCGCCTTGATGAACCACCAAATAGGCCAGCGTCGCAACCAGCCGTTTTGCCAGATCCATCTTTCGGGCGTGCTTCCCGGCGAATCCCATGGACGCGCTGCAATCCAAAACCAGGTAGCAGCGAAGGTTTGTCTCCGCCTCGTACTCCTTCATGTAGTACCGGTCGGTTCGCCCCAAGACGCGCCAGTCCAGCCGGCGGATATCATCGCCCGGCACGTAATTGCGGTACTCGGCGAATTCGACGCTCGAGCCTCGATGGGGGCTCTGGTGCTGGCCGGAAACTGTCCCTTCCATGGGAAAGCGGGACAACAGCGGTTGGGCCATCAGGCGCGCCAGAACGTGCTGATCCAGATACTTGGCTCCGTGTTCAGGCACGCTGCGTCTCCATTCGATTCTCCTCCAAAAGCCGATCCACGATGAACGTGCTGGCGACGCCTTCCGACTGCGCTTGGAAGTTGGTCAGAATCCGATGGGTCAAAACCGGCTGCGCCACGGCTTCGAGGTCCTCCATTCGCACGAGGTAACTGCCGTGCAGGATGGCGTGCGCCTTGGCGCCACGAACCAAATATTGCACCGCGCGCGGCCCGGCGCCCCAAGTGACCCATTTCCGCAGCCATTCCGGCGCTTCCTCGGCGCGGGGCCTTGTGCGCCTAACCAGGGTTACGGCGGTGTCGTAGATGTGGTCCGGCACGGGGACGCGCTGCACCAAGTCTTGGAAGCGCGTGACCTCTTCCCCGTTGATCAACTTGTGGAGCGGTGCCGGCGGCGCGCCGGTCGTTTCGCGGGCGATGCGCCGTTCCTCGTCCTGGCTGGGATAATCCACATGAATGAAAAACATGAACCTATCCAGTTGCGCCTCGGGCAGCGGGTAGGTGCCTTCCTGTTCGATCGGGTTCTGTGTCGCCAGCACGAAGAAAGGCGTGGGCAATGAGAAGAAACGCCCCGCCACGGTGACTCGGTGTTCCTGCATCGCCTCCAGCAAGGCTGACTGAGTCTTCGGCGGCGTCCGGTTGATTTCGTCCGCCAAGATGATGTTGGCGAACACGGGACCTTTGGTGAAGACGAACTGCCGCCGGCCCGGCTGGTCGGTGTCCTGGAGAATATCGGTGCCGGTGATGTCGGAAGGCATGAGGTCGGGGGTGAATTGAATTCGGCTGAACTGAAGCGACATCACTTGGGAAAGAGAATTGACGATGGTCGTCTTCGCCAGACCGGGCACGCCCATGAGCAAAGCATGGCCGCGCGCCAGGATGCAGATGAGCATTTGTTCGATCACTTCGTGCTGGCCGATGATGATCTTGGCCAGCTCCAGCCGCATCTTCTCGTAAATGTGGCGCAACTCGTCCGTCGCCGCCACATCGCCATCACTGGAACCCAGTTGGGGCCGTGCGGCTTTTGCGTCGTCGGCTGAGGCAGTCGCATTCTTGGCCGCCGGTTTTGTCTGTTCGGTCATATTAATCATTGAAAGAGGTAAATGTATGCCCACCCCCACCCTCTCCCCGCGCTGGTGAATGCGGAGCCTGCACGCGCGCGGGGAGAGGGATCAAGGGTGAGGGGCCGCGCGTTAACATCGTGAAAAAACTTCCGCAACGATTCATACTTCGCTTCTGGATCTCACAATCCCACAAATCTCGAAAACTTCAGTCTAATTCTCGCCCGTAATTCTTCGCATGGAAAACCGCCAATGGACACGAATCGACGCGAATCAGAAGTGAATCCAGGTGTTGATGCGCTTCCCTCAATTCCATTGGCGTGCATTGGCGTTCATTCGCGGTTGACCTGAGCAGTTATTTCTCGCCCTAGTGAAGGGGACGCCGCCGAGTTCGGTCAATAACAGACTTCTTCTTTCTTCGCCGCCGGGCGCATCTTGACACTGCCACCAAAGGTAGGGACGCCGGGCTTCCGGCGTCCCCGCCCGCGTTCAGCGGGCGGAACGTCAGCCCTGAGGCCAGCGTTGGGGGGTCCAGTTGCGCCGCTGAACGCGGTGCGGACAGCGCAGGCGCGCTGTCCTTACCCAGTACGGTGCAGTGGCAAGATGCGCCTTTCGCAGCCAACTCACGAGACTTTCGGCTCGCCCACAGGTCAAGGATGCGCCCCGGAGGGGCGGAAAGAACGTAGCCCACGGCGCGAGCCCTCGGAAACGAGCTCTTTTCTGTCGCCCCATTCGGGGCTTGCGGACTGGGAATCCGATGCTCCCACAGCTCGCGCTGTGGGCTATTCTCTGGCGCCACTCCGTGGCTGCGGGGCATGCCCTTGTGGAGTTGAGATCTCAGCGCGCGCGCTTCTTGCCGAGTTCCTTCATCAGCGCCTTCAACGCCAGCGTGTTGATAACGTCGGCCTTGGTCAGCCAGCCTTTCCGAGCGATGCCGGCGCCTAAGCGCAAGAATCCGGCATGCTCGTGCCGGTGCGCGTCGCAATTGATGACGCATTTGACCCTCTTGCTTTTGGCGTAGGACCAAAGGCGCCAGTCCAGATCGAAGCGATAGGGATTGGCGTTCAATTCGACCCAGGTGCCGGTCTCCGCGCAGGCGTCGATGACCGCGCGCTGGTTGACTTTGTACGGCTCTCGTTCGAGCAGCAAACGGCCCGTCAAATGGCCGAGCATATGGACGAAACGATTCTCCGCGGCTCGGATCAGGCGCTTGGTCATTTCGGCCTCATTTTGGCTGAAGCCTTGGTGAATGCTCGCGACCACTACGTCCAATTCCGCCAGCAGGTCGTCTTCGAAATCCAACTTTCCGTCGGCCAAAATATCGACTTCCGATCCCGTGAGAAGCCTGAAGTCGCTGCCTTTGGCGGCCCAAGACCGATTAACCTCGGCGAGTTCTTTCAACTGTTTGCGCAATCGCTCAGGGTCAAGGCCGTTCGCGACGAACGACGACTTGGAATGATCCGTGATGGCCCAGTACGCGCAACCCAACCCCTCCATGTGTGCCGCGATTTCTTCCAGGCTGCCGCGTCCGTCGCTCCAATTGGAGTGGTTGTGCAATGAGCCGCGCAGATCGGTCCATTCGAGAAGCCGTGGAATCTCGCCGCGTTCGGCTGCGGCAAACTCGCCTTGGTCTTCGCGCAATTCGGGGGGAATATTGGCCAGATCGAGCTGCTTGAAGATGTCTTCCTCCGTGGCGCAAGGCACCAACAACTTCGGGTCGCGGGTTTCTTCCGCGGACCGAAAGAGCCCGTATTCATTGAGACGGAGGCCGCGCTGGATCGCCCGCTGGCGCATGGCGATGTTGTGCTCCTTGCTGCCTGTGAAATAGGCCAGCGCGAACGGAAACTCGCGGTCGCTCACCACCCTCAAATCCGCCTGAATGCCGCCTTGCAGGACGACGCTGGCTTTCGTCTCACCTTTGGCATTGACGGAGAGAACTCCCGGTTGCTTCGTGAAGAATTCGATGACGTGGCCCGGCTGCTTCGAGGAGGCCAAAAAATCAATGTCGCCGATGATCTCCTTGAACCGGCGCACGCTGCCCGCCGTGCTGCATCGGATCACGTCCGGGTGGCCGCGCAAGCCTTCGAGAATTGGCTCGGCCAGCGCGAGCGCGTCGCTCAAGAGATGCCGGCTGGCGTAGGTGCGGCGAAATTGGATGCCTTCGAGAATTTTGCTTTGGGTCTTTTCGCCGAAGCCATCGAGGTCCGCCACTTTCCCGGCTTTGCAGGCGGTTTCGAGCTGATCGACGGTCGTGATGCCGAGCTTGTCGTTGAGTGCCTTGGCCTTTTTCGGTCCCAGTCCGGGAATTTGGAGCATCTCCACCAAGCCCGGAGGAATGGAGGCTTTCAGTTCTTCGTAATAGGCAAGCCTGCCGGTCGCGACGAGTTCGGTGATTTTTTTCTGAAGCGCTTCGCCGATGCCTTTAATCTCGCCAAGCCGATTTTCAGAGATCAACTTTTCCAGGGGTTCGGTCAAGGCTTCCAGGGTGCGCGCCGCGTTCGCGTAGGCGCGGGTCTTGAAGGGATTCTCGCCTTTAAGTTCGAGCAAGGTTCCGATCTCGGTCAAGATTTCCGCGACGCGGTCTTTGTCCATGGCCGGAAATATGGAATTCAAAGTTCAAAGTTCAAAGTTCAAAATTGCTGGAGCGGCGCTGCAAGCGGGAATTCTTCGTAGCGCAGACTTAAAGTCTGCCGTATCGCCGATTTGCAATCGGCAGAGCGCCGAAAAGTCGCCGGGCGCTCGAATTTGTCGGCCACGCCGCAGAATGCAATTCTGCGATACTAGGCGAAGAATTCTGTCTTGCGTCCGTGCCGCTTTGCGGCTCCTCACCTTGGAGCGCCGGTCTCCGATCCGGTGCGGTTTTGGATCGGTTGTTTCCCTCCGACTCGCCACGGCATCAACGCGATCACGCAGGCGTCGCGTGCGATTTTCGTTTCCACGCCTTCACCGCGTATCTGCGCGCTTCCTTTGCGCCCCTCAACAGGCAAGCCGAACTGATGTCGCAATCGAGCCGTGGCCAATGAACCGAGCTGTGACAGATCTCGTACTGAGCGCGTTCCTCTGGAGCAGCCAGCATCAATGTCGGATAGTGGCTTAATGGAACACTAATCGATCTGCCGTCTTCCAAGTCGAACGCCAGTCGGTCGTCGTTAATGTGGACTGCCGTTACATCAGGGGGCGGGCTATCATTCCGTTGCATTCCAGGCATCAAGCAATTCGTTCTCGTGTGATTCAAGTATTCGGACAATCTCACCAAGTTCTGCTTCGCGGAACCCTTTGTTCCAACTGATTTGGATGGGAGCCAGCCAAAACTTTGCTTCGCATCCAGCCTTGCGGACATGCACATGGGCAGGCTCATCGGGTTCAGAGCTATAGAAACCGATGCGATATCCTCTCTGCCGCAAGACCGTCGGCACCATGACAAGCTAGAATGCCCATGAGCGGTTGGCAAGCTGGACCTCGAACCGGTTTGATCGCTCAAGTCCAAACTCCACACCTGCTGAGGCTGACATTCCGCCTGAATTGCGTATGCTGCAGTCGTGGCTTTACTACGAGTAACACAGCCCATTGCATTGACTATCGCCGGTTCCGACAGCGGCGGCGGCGCTGGCATTCAGGCGGACTTGAAGACCTTCGCCGCGCTCGGTGTCCACGGAACCACCGCAATCACGTGTGTCACCGCCCAAAATCCCGAACGCGTGCTCGCGGTGCAGGAGTGCAGACCAGACATGGTTCGAAAACAAATTGAGGCGGTCTTCGCGGAGATGGCGCCTTCGGCCTTGAAGACGGGAATGCTTTTTTCGACCGAGATCATCCGGGTGGTTGCCAATGTCCTGAGGCTGAAGCATCGCCTGCCATTGGTTGTCGATCCGGTGATGATCGCGACCAGCGGCGGGCGGCTGATGAAGGCTTCGGCGCTGAAAACGCTCCTTCATGAATTGTTGCCCCTGTCCGCCCTCGTGACACCGAACGTCGATGAAGCTCGGGTGCTGGCCGAAGTTCCGATCCGGTCGCCGGAAGATCTGCGAACTGCGGCGCGACGAATTCATCATCGTTTTGGCTGTGCAGCACTGGTCAAAGGCGGGCATCTCAGCCGATTACGACAGGCGATTGACATTTATTATGATGGCAGAACCGAGCTCATGCTCGAGGCTCCCTTCCTTCGGGGCTTTGCCACACACGGCACGGGCTGCACGTATTCAGCGGCAATCGCGGCTTATTTGGCGCTTGGGAAAAGCCTTCCCTCAGCCGTGACGTTAGCCAAGCAATACGTCACGGAAGCCATAGCGCGGAGTGGGCGAGCGGCGGGGCATTGGGTGTTGGGAGGCTCTCCATGAACATCCAGGTGGGGCGAGTCACCCGTCGAGCCCTGACTTCGTTTACAGCAAGGATTACAGGGCTCGACGGGAGTATCGCCCCACCAGGGTGCGTGGCGCTCGCAACAGGAACAAAATCTGCTATCTTACACACCAGTCTCTTATAAACATC
>JACQWK010000248.1 GCA_016209525.1 Verrucomicrobiota bacterium | reverse complement strand
AAGAAAAGAAGTTCTGAGGCAGAAGCCATTCACCCGCAAGGTGAGCGAGCGGGTTTGCGCAAAGGATTCGATTTCTTTGGTTTCTTTCGTTTCTTTCGGCTGAACTGCTGTTTCTCGGATGGCTAGTCGGCTGCTAGAAGTCGGCTGAATTCAAACCTTCGCCAGCTCGCCCTTATGCGACCAAACCTTCTCAAAGGCCTTCACGTATTGACCGATCAATTCAGACGCTTCGCCGTAGAAGAGGGGCAGAAAAATATGGTTGGCGTTGACGTGCGTGTTGCCCGGCATCGACTCGGGAATCTTCGGCGGGTGATGCCACCACTTGGATTCGGAATAGATTTTGAGTTTGTGTTGTTCGGGATAGTCCCAAATGCTGGCGCGCATGCCCTCGGCTCGGAGGGCTTTCAGGAGCGCGTCTCGTGAAACTGCCAGTTTGCGGAAATCGACAAAGAGCAGGTTCGCGTAATAGTAAGCTCGTTTCTGGTCAGGTCGGCAACGCGGCTCGGCGACGCCGGTCAATTGGGTAAGGCGATCGTTCAGGGCGCGAACGTTCTTTGCCACGATCGAACTCAGCGCATCCAGTTGCTTGAGTTGCTGCCGCGCCACGGCGGCGGCGAACGGATGCATCCGGTATTTCTGCCCAAATCCCGTGCCCGCGTAGGCGCGCACCGGGCTGTCTTCGGGAAACTTCGCGGGGTCCTCGTAATGGCCGAATGCGGCGGCGTGCTCGAAGTATTCGCGCGTCTGGTACATGCCGATCCCTCCTTCCACCGCCGGCATCACTTTGGAGGCTTGGAAACTGTGGATGCCCATCGCACCCCACGTGCCCATCATCCGGCCTTGCATCGATGCCCCGTGGGCGTGCGCGGCGTCTTCGAGCAGGATGAGTCCTTTCTCCTTGGCCCATGAGCCGATCAGGTCCATCTCGCAAGGCAATCCCCACGAGTGCATCGTCACCACGGCCTTTGTCTGCGGGGTCAACTTACGCCGGGCGTCCTCCAAATCGAAGCAGCCCGTCTTCGGATCAATATCAACAAAAACCGGCACACAGCCAAAGAACCGCATCGCCAGGCAGGTCGAGAAGAACGTGTAGGAGGGCACCATGATTTCGCTCCCCGGCGCGAGGTCGAGGGCGAAGTACATGCTTGTCAGCGCGCTCGAACCATTCATGTGCGCTTTCACGAATCGCGACTTCGTGTATTCTTTCCACTCCTTCTCGAACAGCGGCAATTCGTCGTAAAAGCGGTTGCTGTCGATCAACTCGTGCAACCGTTGCTTCTCCGCCGCGCCATAACGCGGCCACCGAGTCAATGCAGAGTGCTCGGCTTCCGGAATCGTCACGCATTTGGATCCGCCGGCGGACGCGAGCGACTCAGTCTTATCGACCGCAACTCCGGGTCGTGCGGCGGCCAGCGCGGCGGCGGCGACTGTCCCGTTTTTGAGGAAGACTCTGCGGTTGAGGAGGGCATGGGGATTGAGATTTTGGGTTTGCATGGGTTTTCCTTTCTTAAGAGCCGGTGAGACGTTCTCCCAAACGATGTGTCTCCGAGTCCTTTGTCGCAAACTTTGTCGGATGGCTTGTGGCCAATCGGTCGGAGGATTGCCCTATTCGATCGAGTTTCCGACAAAATTTGCGACGGAGTTTCGACGAGGAATTGGGATTCGGAGAGCTCGGTGTGAGTGAGGCGGCGGAGGCAGAGTGTGGCTTTCCCGAGCGCCCGCGGTTCCCCGTGGCGCTGCGGCAACGGAAGCTCGCAATAGCCACAGCCAAACCATCTCGCCGCGTCGCGCCGCCGTCAACCGGATAAATGCACCGACTGCCACTGAGCCACCGGTTTGCGGCTTGATTCATTCTCACCGTTGCCGAAGATGGAGCACCGTCGATTCCTGCGAAGATCGGCCACAGCGACATGCACAAAATGAACTCCATCGCAGCGACCGTGGCGCTGCTTGTGGCTTTGTCCAGCTTGCGCACCTGGACGGCTTCGGCGGAGACGATCGTCGAGAAAGTCGATTTGCTGCAATTGAGCCTGGAGGATCTGGGGAGGATCAAGGTCACGACCGTCTCCCGGAAGAGCGAGAGTCTGAGCGGCGCCGCTGCGGCCGTCCATGTCATCACGCAAGAAGATATCCGGCGATCCGGAGTGATCTCTCTGCCCGAGGTCTTGCGCCTCGCGCCGGGATTGGATGTCGCTCGCGCCAATTCGCGGCAGTGGGCGATCGGTTCGCGCGGGTTCAACGACCTATTCGCCAACAAGCTGCTTGTCTTGATGGACGGTCGAACGATTTATACCCCGCTCTTTTCCGGCGTGTTTTGGGAGGACACGGACACCTTTCTCGAGGACGTGGATCGCATCGAAGTGATTCGCGGTCCCGGCGCGACGCTCTGGGGCGCGAATGCCGTCAACGGCGTCATCAATATCATCACGAAGTCGGCGAAGGAGACACAGGGAACTGTGATCACCGGCGGCGGCGGGCTTGAGGAACGCGGCTTTGGCGGCGTGCGTTACGGCGGACAGTTCACGCCGAATCTTCACTACCGGATTTACGGGAAGTATTTCAACCGGGATGAGTTCACCTTGACAGACGGAGCTGCGGTGGGTGATGGCTGGTGGATGTCCCAGGAAGGATTCCGTTTAGACTGGGCCGCCTCGGAGATCAACCGCCTGAGCCTGCAAGGCGACTATTATTACGGCGAATGGGATGGGAAAGTGCGCCGTCACTCGCTGTCGCCTCCCTCCATGGTCTCCGACAATTTCCACGATCAGTCGGAGGGCGGCCACATTTTGGCCCGCTGGACCCACGAATTCTCCTCTGATTCAGACGTGGCGGTGCAAATGTATTACGACCGGACGGACCGAAGATTCGGGATCGGGCGCGAGATTCGCGGCACGTTTGATCTTGATGCCCAACACCGTTTTTCGGCCGGGGAGCGGCAGGAGATCGTCTGGGGAGCGGGCTACCGTTACTCGGCGGATGATCTGACTGAAACGCCGGATTTCAGGATGGATGATCCCAAAGTTGGACTGCAACTCTTCAGCGGCTTTATCCAGGATGAGATCACGTTGATCCGCGAGCGGTTGCACCTGACGCTCGGAACCAAGGTGGAACACAATGATTTCACCGGCTTTGAAGTCCAACCCAGCGCGCGGATTTCTTGGACTCCGCTGGACCGGCACACGTTTTGGGGTTCGGTGTCCCGCGCGGTCCGGACGCCCTCGCGTTCGGAGCGGGGGGCGATGTTTTACTCCGATCCGCCGCATTCGGTGGGAAGGCTTCCATTGCCGGCGCTGATCCCGGCTTCAGGCCATCCTGGATTTGGCTCCGAGGAAATGCTCGCCTACGAAATCGGTTATCGGCTCAAGCCGCATCCTCGATTGTCTCTGGATTTGGCCGCGTTCTACAACGAGTACGACGACCTTTACAACGTCATCCAATTGCCCGTGGAGTTCCGACTTTCTCCGGCGTCCCAGCCGTATGTGCTGATTCCCGTCACCGTCAACAACGCGCTGTTCGGAGAAACCTACGGCGCGGAACTGTCCGCGACGTGGCAGCCTTGCGACATTTGGCGCCTCAGAGGCAACCTGACTTTGCTCAGGATGAACCTGCACACCCGGGGGCCGATCTCTTCGTTTACGGAGGAAAGCGAACGAGACAGTCCTCGGCATCAAGTTTCGGTTTGGTCGGATGTGGACCTCGGGCGGCATTGGGAGTGGGGGGTGAGCCTGCGCTACGTCGATAGTTTGCCGACCGAATTCGTCCGGCGCTATACGGAGCTTCAGACACGGCTGGCTTGGAAGCCCAGCGACAACTGTGAAGTCGCCCTTGTGGGCCGCGACCTCCTCCATGCCCATCATCAGGAGTTCTCGCCCTTCCTTTTCAGCATCCGCGACGCGGAGGTGGACCGGGCCGTGCTCGCGAAAGTGACGGTGCGGTTTTGAAAAGCAATTCTCATCTTGGCCGTAACGCGGACACTCCCGTCCGCAAAATCCTCGAGACTGTGCGGACAAGAGTGTCCGCCTTACGAACACGATTCACGCTGGTTGCCAACGTGAGAGTTGCTGGGTTTTGAAAAGCTTGTCGGTTCGGTTCCGATATCTGATTGTTTTCCGGTCGGAATGAACGAACTGACATGCGACGGAAGCTGTCCACCGCCCTGATCCCTCTTTTCGCAACCGCTCTTGTCGTCCGGTGCCTCGGGGCCTGGCTCTTTTGGCACGCTTGCAGTTCCGCGTTCGGGTCGCCGGACCCGGCCAAAGACCCTGAACTGACGGACTTGACGCGATTGAGCCTGGAAGACCTTGGCGCCATCAAAGTCACGAGTGTTTCGCGCAAGAGCGAAGCGCTTTCCGGCGCCGCCGCCGCCATCTACGTCATCACGCAAGAAGACCTCCGCCGCTCCGGTGTCAACACCTTGCCTGAGGCCCTGCGAATGGCCCCCGGACTGGATGTGGCCCGGGCCAATTCCCAGCATTGGGCCGTCAGTTCCCGCGGGTTCAACAACGTCTTCGCGAACAAACTCCTCGTGCTTCTGGATGGCCGGACCATTTACACCCCGCTCTTTTCCGGCGTGTTCTGGGAAGAAGCCGACACGGTTCTGGAAGACGTGGATCGGATCGAAGTGGTTCGGGGTCCCGGCGCCAGTTTATGGGGAGCCAACGCGGTCAATGGCGTCATCAATATTATCACGAAGGGCTCGAAGGAAACACAGGGATTGATGATGAGCGGGGGAGGCGGCAGCGAGGAGCGCGGATTCGGGACGGTGCGCTACGGTGGACAACTCAGCTCGAACATTCACTACCGTGTTTACGGCAAATATTTCGACCGGGATGAATTCACGCAAACGGATGGAACCGGAGCGGAGGACGATTGGCACATGGCCCAAGGCGGATTCCGGCTGGATTGGGAAGCGGCTGCCGCCAACCGGGTGACCTTCCAGGGCGACTATTATTCAGGCGAGTTGGGCAACCAATTCATCCTGCACTCGTTGACTCCCCCTCGCTTGTTCCTGCAAGCCTTTCGCTCCAGGGTGGACGGCGGAAACCTTCTGGGCCGTTGGACTCATGATTTCAGCGCCGAGTCTGATCTGTCGGTCCAAGTCTTCTACGACAGAACGGATCGGGAATACGGGCCGGGGCGCGAGATTCGAAATACGGCCGATGTGGATGTGCAACACCGCTTCCCCCTTGGAGAACGCCAAGAATTCGTTTGGGGCGGCGGCTACCGCTACTCGGTTGACGAGATTACCGAAAGCCCGGATTTCAGAATGCGTGATCCAAGCCGGGGGCTCCAACTGGCCAGCGTCTTCGTGCAAGATGAAATCCGGTTGGCGCAGGATCGCTTGCACCTGACTCTGGGCACGAAGGCCGAACATAATGATTTCACGGGATTCGAACTGCAACCCAGCGCCCGCGTGGCCTGGATGCCGCGTGACAGGCATACGTTGTGG
Organism: Verrucomicrobiota bacterium; assembly: GCA_016209525.1. GTDB lineage: Bacteria > Verrucomicrobiota > Verrucomicrobiia > Limisphaerales > SIBE01 > VHCZ01. Next base: position 7,857 of record JACQWK010000248.1, on the reverse strand, counting down.
TGCGCCATAGCCCGGGCCGTGCGCACGCCCTCGCGCGCCGAACGAGATTTCGCCGCCTTCGCCGATCCCTCGGCTCTTCTGCCGCCGTTGCCGCTTCCTCTGCTCGCTCCAGGCATGGGGAATGCGGATCTCGGCGCCGAGGAATTGCTGGCCTACGAAGCCGGATATCGCGTGCAACTGCACCCCAGGCTTTCCGTGGATTGGACCGCTTTCTACAACGATTACGACCACGTGCAATCGGTGGAAGTCCTGCCCGCTGAATTGCTGACCTCGCCGGGCCCAACTCCCACGCCGTATTTGTCCCTGCCGCTCACCTATGGCAACAATCTGTTCGGCGAAACTTACGGCGCCGAAATGGCCGCCACCTGGCGGCCGTGCGACTCCTGGCGTCTGCGAGCCCACTACGCCTTCCTTCGCATGCAACTGCACACCCGAGGGTCTGCCCGTTCGTTTGCGGAGGATATCGAAGGCAGCAGTCCGCGGCACCAGGCCGCCTTGTGGTCCGACGCGGATTTGGGACGGCACATCGAATGGGGGATCGGACTCCGCTACGTGCATGGTTTGCCCGCATCGCTGCAACAGGTGCCCAGCTCTGTGGACTTGGCCACGAGATTGGCTTGGAAGCCGACGCGGAATTGCGAGTTGGCCATCGTGGGAAACAATCTGTTTCACGCCCATCATCGGGAGTTTTCACCCATCCTCATTGTCAATCGGAATGTGCAGGTGGATCGCGCGATCTACGCGAAGATCACGCTGCGATTCTAAGAGCTGGATTTGATCAGCAATTCTCATTTTGGCCACGGGCGCGGTTCGTGACCGTAAGGCGGACACTCCTGTCCGCACATTTTCGGAGGTTTTTGCGGACAGGAGTGTCCGCGTTACGGCCAAAATGAGAATTGCTGATTGCATTGGGATTGCTGGCCGAAGACGGCTTGCCTACGCTGACCACCCTGTGACCTTCACACCCCTCGTCGGACCACTGAGCGCCGGACTGAAATTGGACGAATCCGACATCCACATCTGGTACGCCCAGTTGGACCTCGCCCCGGAGTGTGTCGTTGCTCTGACCTCGCGACTGCCGGAAGACGAACAAAACCGAGCCCATCGCTTTAGCTTTGACCGGGACCGCGTTCGTTTTGTCGTTTGCCGGCAACTCCTGCGAGTGCTGTTGGGCCGGTATCTTGGTGTCCCGGCGGCGGAGTTGCGCTTTCGTTTCTCCGGTAAAGGGAAACCTTACCTCCCAGGTCAGGAGTTGCACTTCAACCTCGCTCACTCCGGTGGCGCGGCGCTCATTGCCTTGGCCCGGCTCCAGCCGCTTGGGATCGATCTTGAACAAATCCGTCTAATCCCCGACGCGGACAGTTTGGTGGAAAGATTCTTCTCTCAAGCCGAAAGGCTGGCCTTTCAGTCCCTGCCCGAGACGCTGAAGATGAAGGCCTTTTTCACCTGCTGGACGCGCAAGGAGGCTTTTCTCAAGGCCACTGGCGAAGGACTGTCGTTCCCGCTGAGCGATTTCACGGTCACCTTCCTCCCCGACGAGCCCGTGAGAATCAGCAACGTGCGCTCGGCGGCTGACTTCGCTTCTTCATGGTCGCTCTACCATCTCGAACCCGAGGAAGGATTCGTCGGTGCGCTTGCGATTCCCGGAAATCAATGGCATTTGACGGCGCGAACGCTGTCGGTGGAACAGTGGGCGGGCGAGCTGTTGCCTGGCTCGCGGTGAAAACAGCTTTGCGGCATGCTCTCTATGAAGCTGGAAGGAGCGGCTTAACCGCAGAGATCGCAACGCCGCGCAGCCGCAACCAAACACGGTGGGGCGAGACTCCTGTCGAGCCCTGTTCAAACGTGGTGACGGACGACTAACCGAGACGACCAAAGGGAAGCCTTCGATCGCTGTTGATCCCAGGTTACCCTTCGCCCGCTCCTGGTCAGCGGCATATCGCGGGGGGAAGTCAGGGTTCCACAGAGTGTCGCCCCCCGGAAGAAGCCTCCCTCCGCGTGCGGCGAGTCTCGCCCCACACAACTTGTTCGCAGCTTGCGAACAAGTTCGACGGTTGCACTGCAGAGATCACAAAAGATTTCGAGGCCGAGGGAATCTGACTGGCCTCCGTTTCCCCTCACCCCGGCCCTCTCCCCTGGGGAGAGGACCGGGGTGAGGAGGAAGGAACCGTTCGGACGGCACGAGCAGGGTCAGTGTAATTCCCCGAGACCAGGGACTCTGAGCCTGCAGCGGGAGCAAAGAGAACGAAAGCTACGCCAAGATTTGATTCACGACTTGGCCGTGGACATCGGTCAGCCGGAATTGGCGGCCTTGATAGGTGAATGTCAGACGCTCATGATCCAGGCCTAGGAGATGCAGAAGGGTCGCCTGCAAGTCGTGAATGTGGATGGGGTCCTGCACCACGTGAAAGCCCAGCTCGTCCGTTTCGCCGATTGTCAGGCCCGGTTTGATGCCTCCGCCAGCCATCCAGATGGTGAACGCCTGTGGATGGTGATCGCGACCCAAGCTGCGGCCCAAAGCCGGATTCGTCTCAACCATCGGCGTTCGCCCGAATTCGCCGCCCCAAACCACCAAGGTGTCGTCGAGCAGCCCGCGTTGCTTGAGATCCTTGATGAGCGCGGCCGAAGCACGATCCGTAGCCCCGCAATTGTTCTTCAGATTTCCGGCCACGTCCGAATGGGCATCCCAGCCTTCATGGTAGATGTTCACAAAACGGACTCCGCGTTCGATCATGCGCCGCGCCAGCAGACAAGCGCGGGCGAACGACGGTTTGTCCGGGGTCGCTCCGTACATTTCCAATGTCGCTTGGCTTTCACTTTTCAAATCCATGAGCTCCGGCGCCGAGGTCTGGAGCCGATATGCCATCTCGTAGGATGCGATGCGGGTCGCGATTTCCGGATCGCCATCGACGGCCAGCCGTTGGCGGTTCAGAGCGCCGATGAGGTCGAGCGAATCCCGCTGGAGCCGGGCGTCGATGCCTTTTGGGCTCGTCACGTCCAGGATGGGATCGCCTTGATTGCGGAAACGCACTCCGGCGTAAAGCGTGGGCAGAAAACCGCTCGACCAATTGGCCGCGCCGCCGCTGATGCCGGAGCCGGTGGACATGACGATAAATGCCGGCAAATCGCTGCTCTCCGAGCCGAGGCCATACAAGACCCAAGAGCCAAGACTGGGACGGCCTGGTTGCGAGAAGCCGGTGTTGAGGAAAATCTGGGCGGGCGCGTGGTTGAACTGGTCCGTGCGGACCGACTTGATGATGCAGATGTCGTCCACCACCTTGGCGAGATGTGGCAGCATTTCGGAAAGCTCCGCCCCGCTTTGGCCGTGCTTGGAAAACTTGTAGCGAGGTCCCAGAACCGCCGCATCCGGACGAATGAACGCGTAGCGCTGCCCGCCGATGACTTCCGGCGGAATCGGCTTGCCTTCGAGTTCGGTCAGCTTGGGCTTGTAGTCGAACAAATCGAGCTGGCTGGGAGCGCCGGCCATGAAGAGGTGAATCACCCGCTTCGCCTTCGGCGCGAAGTGGGGCGCTTTCAGCGCGAGAGAATTGAGTGGCAGTGCCGCAGCGGCCCGCGAGCGCCCGGCCAATGCGTCCGTGAGGAGAGAGGCGAGAGCGATCTTGCCGACGCCGATGCCACATTCACGGAAGAAGTGGCGGCGGGTAATCATCAGGTTGCGGTTGAACAGGGAGTTCATGGCTTGACGGTTGGCTCTAAATTTTCAGTTGTGATGGGGAGCGCACGCGCCCTCGCGTGCAGTGGTCGGCGCCCTCGCCGGCCACAAAGGCGTGTGGAAGCAAATGATCGTCGAGTGATTGAATCACTCCTAAACTCAGGGCGTGTTTGGAAAATGGATTTTGAGTGGAACAGGCCGCTGGCCTGTTGCCGCAGGCGAACAGCCTGCTGCTCTCTTGGGTGCCAAGTTGCCACCCAAAACGGGCTGGTAGCCCGTTCCACCCATTCTTCAAACACGCAGTCAGACAGGCGAGGCGCCCGTCGGGACACGCGTGGCCGCGTGTGCTCCCCAAATCCAATTGCAGAGTCACGGTCTAGTGATCGTTTCATCCAAGTTCAACACGGCACGCGCCGCGGTCGTCCACGCGGCACGCTCAACCGCATCGCCCTCTCCGGGACCTGCCACGGCCTCGGCATTCAGTTCTTTGGTCTCAAAGCGCCGTTTCTGCGCACGACAAAAGTCCACGAGCATCGCCAGCTCCCGCTCACTGGGCTGCCGGGTTAAACAACGGCGGAACAGATATGCCGCGCGGCTCTCTTCGCTGCCCGACCGCGAAGCGATCATACGCCCCAAGGCCTGAGCCGCCTCGAAGAAGACGACGTCGTTCAACAGCGTGAGCGACTGTAACGGCGAGTTCGACACCTCTCGTCGCGCCACGCACGCTTCGCCGCTTGGCGCGTCGAACGACACAAACATCGCGTACGGCGCGGTCCGCTTGCTGAACGTGTAGAGCCCGCGCCGATACCGGTCCTCACCTTCGCTGACTTTCCATTCCAGTGCCCCGTACGCGCCCTCGGTGGTCACGCCGGGCGGCTGCGGAGGAAAGACGCTCGGCCCACCCAGTTTCGGCGAAAGCAGCCCGCTCATGCGCAAGATCGAATCGCGAACCAATTCCGCTTCGATGCGAAATCGCGGGCCGCGAGCCAGGAGTTTGTTTTCCGGATCTTTCTCCAGAAGTTCCGGCGTCACGGCCGAGGATTGCCGGTAGGTCGCGCTCATCACAATGAGCTTGTGCATTTTCTTCCTGGACCAACCTTGCTTCACGAACTCCACCGCCAGCCAGTCGAGCAAATCCGGATGGGTCGGCAACTCGCCTTGAAAGCCAAAGTCCTGGAGCGTCCGCACCAAACCGCGTCCGAAAAAAGCCGCCCAATCTCGGTTCATGGTGACACGGCCAGCGAGTGGGTTTTCCGGTGAAACCAGCCACCGGGCAAACGTCAGCCGGTTTCGCGGAACATCCTTCGGCAACTCGTGCAGCGCGGACAACCCTCCGGCCTCGACGCGCTCCGCCGGTTGCAGGAATTCGCCGCGATGGTGGGTCTGGGTCGGACGCGGGTTCTCCGGCGGGCGTTCGAGCATCACGAGCGTCGTTGGGAATGCGGGCATTTGGTCCCTCAGCTTTTTGATCTCCTGGTGCGTCTCCGCGAGTTCAGGCGCGGCTGTCAGGTAGTGATTCATCAACCGTCGGCGCTGCTCCGCCGTTCGGTGGATGGCCGGCATGAGGAGGAATTCCTGGAGATCGTTCGGCAGGTCGAGCGCTTCCGCAGGCCGTGGGTCCGTCGCCACCGAAATTCTGAACCTTCCCAGTCCCACGCAGTGATACCATTCAAACAACAGTTTGACGCCAAGTTCGCGAGTTTCGGGAAGGGGTTCGGCCAAGTGAAACACCGCATTGTGCGCTTTTCCCTGACCTCCGTTGACCGTCCAGCCGGAGTGTGGATTGCCATCAATCGCCGCCTGGGCGCTTGATTTTCCGGAAGCGTAACTGTGCGTGCCGCGATCTAATTTCACGGGTTTGCCGTCGGCCGTCAGGGTGAACTCGGAAAGGAAGAAATCGCCGAACGGACCTTCGTAATAGACGCGTCCCGGTCCGTGCTTCGGCAGCCGCTCGTCGGGCAGCGCTTCCAACCGGATGGCCGTAATCCCTTTCAAACTGGAGGAGAACTTGAGTTCATAAAGATCGCGTTTGCTTTGGTCACCGCTGACGAAGACCGAATCGTCCTCCTGGACGGTCAGAAGTGGCAAGTTGCTCTTCGCCTCGGTCGGCCGCAACACCGTCCATCGGACCACTCGCTGGCTTTGCTTTTCCAGCCATTCCTCAAACTTCCGCTCCAAATGTTCGCGGCGGCGCACTTCCACAGGGCGGTCATCGCGAATCGGTTCGCCCAAGCTCAATCGAAAGCCGCCCAAGGTGTGTTGCTTGCCGTGCTGCTGCAAGAGCTGGATTCGCCAGCGACTGCCTTTCGGCGACTGAAATGGTTTCTCCAATTTGAACGTCGCCGCCCGGTTGACGTTCCACTGGCCAGGCCCCTGGATCGCCCAACCGGTCTCGGTTTTGCCGTCGATGGCATGGGCAACGGGAAAGTCCTTTTGCGAGAAGTCGGCCTTGGCCTCGACAAACTTCAGAGGCTGCGCCTGATCAGGCGAATCCTCGGGCGCCACGCTGACGCGGATTTCGCTCAAGACAAAATTCCCGTGCTCAGTCCGGCCCGGTCCTTGGCTTGGCAGGCCGGCATCCGTGATCGCTTCAAGCCGGAACTGGGAGACCTCGCTCACAGGGGAGTGGATGATCGCCGTGTAGTTGTCTTTGTCCGGATTCGGGCCGGAGAGCCGATACGATCCGTCGTCCAGCCTCTCCGGCTTGGCGCCGCTTTCCGATTCAACGATGGCGTTTGCGGGCACATGCCAGCGCGTCTCCTCGACTGGAAAGCGATTGGACAGATCGGCGACAATCGCATCGATTTTGCTTTGAATGGCGGCGCGCCGGGCGGCGATGTCGGCGTTGGGAACTTCGAGTTCTGGTTCATCCGCGTTGTTCAAGAACGCCATGAATTGGTAATACTCGCGTTGGGTGATCGGATCGTACTTATGCGTGTGGCATTGGGCGCAGCCCAAAGTCAAACCCACCCACGCGGTAGCGGTCGTATTGACGCGATCTACCATGGCATAGAATCGGAATTCCAACGGATCGATGCCGCCTTCTTCGTTCAGCATGGTGTTCCGGTGAAATCCGGTCGCGATCCGCTGCTGCGTCGATGCTTGCGGCAGCATGTCCCCGGCAAGCTGTTCGATGGTGAATTGGTCAAAGGGCAAGTCCGCGTTGATCGCGTCGATGACCCAATCGCGATACGGCCAAATCGAGCGCCGGCGGTCTTTCTCGTAACCGTTCGTGTCGGCATATCGCGCCAAATCAAGCCACCGCCGCGCCCAGCGCTCGCCGTAGTGAGGCGATGAGAGCAGCCGGTCCACCAGCTTCTCGTAAGAGTCAGGAGACGCATCCCGGATAAACTCGTCCGCCTCTTCGGGAGTTGGAGGAAAACCGATCAAGTCCAAGTAAAGCCGCCGGACAAGGGTTGAAGGATCGGCCTGTGGCGAGGGACGAAGCCCTTCCGCTTCCAGTCGAGCCACAACGAAATAGTCGATTTCGTTGCGCGGCCAGTCGGCGTGTTTGATCATTGGAGGGCGGGGCGGTTTGGGCGGGGCGAATGCCCAATGCGGCCGGTACTCAGCGCCGCCCGCGATCCAATTCCTGAGAATTTCTTTTTGCGCTTCGGTCAAAGGATGCTTCGTGGCCGGTGGAGGCATCACTTCTTCCGCGTCCGGAGCATAGATGCGTCGGATCAGTTCGCTCTCGTTCGGCTTGCCTGGGACGATGGGCCTGGTGCCGGACTTGCCGTCTCGCAAAGCGTCCGCCCGATTGTCCAAACGCAGCTTTGCCTTCCGCGCCTTGTCATCCGGTCCATGGCACTTGAAGCAGTGACCCGATAAAACCGGCCGCACGTCGCGCAAAAAGTCAGGCGGTTGTCCGATAGCCGTTGTTGCGATGGCCAATATGGTGATGAGGACCAGCAACCTTTCCGTGCGGTGCCCTCTGACGAAACAAGATTTCATGCGAGCCACTCTGGTTTCATGCGCTCATCCTGAGCAAAACGTTGCCACAACTCCAGCACCCCTACAAGCCTTGGAACTGTTCTTGGTAGGGAGCGCGAATCTACTCCGTCCCATTTATACCCCAAAGGCGCTCCAGTAGGAGAAACAGCCACTATGGAAACGCCGGTCGCGTGTAAGCCCGCAGTCGGCCGGGCGTAGCGCAGAGTTGCACTCTGCCGTATCGCCGATTT
>JACQWK010000016.1 GCA_016209525.1 Verrucomicrobiota bacterium | reverse complement strand
TTTTGCGGTAGGTTCTTTTCACTCGAAATGGCCTTTTGTTGGTGGTTGCTGTTCTTGATAAACGCATTTCAACCAATATTTACGGGCATTTCGAGCTTTTTTATTATTTCAAGCAAAAATTCGCACTTGTTGCAGGACTAGCGCCGACTGGCCGTTCCAGGCCACCGCAGGAAACCAGGTTGCCTGAGACTCGGTGAAGCGAAAGGCCGGCAAATCCAAAGGTTCCCCGGAGCTGCTCAACCGCGTTCCGGCTCCGTTCCACACGGCCAGAAATCCATCTCGACACTGGCAGACGACAGGCTGAACGGCGCTGACCGGCACGGGCACCGGCGCATCCATCCCAAACTCAGGCCCCAACTGCGCCTGTCCTACCAGCACACACTCAACTTGGAACACAACCAGCGACAGCACCATCGGAATTGACCTTTTCATTGTGATCACACCTTCTTCAACGATTCAGGTTATGGCCAGAACGCCCCCTGGCTCAGATTTTCATACGTCGCGCTGCCGGTCGTCAAGTTTTTCCCAGCCCGAACCATGAAGGACGTTGAACTGGGGTCGGCTTGAAACTGGTGCGAAGTTTCGGAAATGGGTCCGGCCACTTTACTGTAAGGGTCGCTTCGGTATGGCGCTTCATAGATGTAATCAACGCAGCCCGTCTCTTCGGGATGCGGGCTCCAACTCAAATTAACGGTGTTGCCCGATTTCCAGGACTGGCTCAAATTAATCGTTACTGGACCGATCACGCTGCTTCGCAGCGTCGGATCTCCCAGAATGCTCAGACACGCCCATTGATCGGCGGAATTCGGCCTTCCATTGTTGATGGTTTGCGTCAGCCCGGTTCCGATCACCTCCCCAACCCCGGCCGGATGAAACTGCCAGTGCGTTCCGGACCCCGGAGGAGTTCCTGGGTTTGGCGTCATCCAGACAGCGGCCAATCCGTAGGTGGGAGTTGCCAGCGCCGCGCGCATGAAATCATCGCGCAAGTTAATCGCCTGATCCTGGACATCCTCCAAGGTGTACCAATCGCCGATGTACGAGCCGAGCAGCAAATAAAAGCCGATCTTGGGATCCGTGCTCAGAAAGTAGGCCGATTCATGCTGGAGGAATAGGTCGATCTCGGGATCCCCCGTACCACTGCCAGGTTGCCCATCGCTCATACTGTTGGGGCGGCCTGCCGTCCCAGCCAGAAATCCCCAGAGGTAGGAGTCGGTTTTTTGGTGAAACGGGTCTCCGACCACGACCTTATCGAACCCCGATCCGAAAATGGGGCTGAGATTCCGGATGGCGTTCTCGTAAGCAATTCCGTTATCTCCAACGTCGTGGAGGTTGAGGTCTGAAGTTCCCAAGGCCACCCCGCGGCCCTCATACTTGGTAGCCTTAATTCGATAGGTATGATTCTTGCCAAAATACTGGGGTCAGCAAATCATATTCAGGTTGGGACGGCTCGTTCCCGGTGTTCCAGAGCGGAAGACGGGCGAAATCAATTCGCCCGACGAACATCGTCACACCTGACGGCGGGAAGGCCTTTTCAAACTTGCCGTCGTTCGTTCGATTGAAGTTGTGCGGGAATCGCAGCAATACGGAGCATTCTGTAGCGCCGGTTCCGTCGGTCCAAAGAGCGTCATCTCCCATATCCCCGTACCACATGTCTGCAACCCAGGCGCCTTCATGGTCGCCGTGGGCATCTGGTGCTGCTCCGCCAGTGCCGCCGGAGAAAGGAACCGTCACATGTCCAACCAGAATGATCCCTTTGGCGTCGGAGTGAGTGCGAATCCATGCCTTCAGGTTCTCACGATTGGTTTTGTTCGTGCCGTCGGCCGCAGTGCGATAGATTCCGCTCCCGGGCGAACATTCGAGGATGGCATCGTTATGTCTGGGCGCGTCGTTCTTGACAACCACGGTCCAACCGTCGCCCACGAGATCATCCGTGAAGGCATTCAGACTGCTGGCGATGTTTGGCGCTACGTTGGTGTCAACGATGACTAAGATTTTCCCTCGGTTTTCCATCCGGCTGACCGACAGGCCGGTGCCTGTGATGACTCGGGCCGGGTAATAGAGTTTGTCCGCAGGTGTTTCGCCTTCACGAACAACCTCGTATTCGTAGAACATGCCTGGAGTAGGGCCTGGACCTTCGAAATTATCATCCGTGTAGCTGCCATACCCTTGAGCGTCTGTGGGGACACCCATGTCAAGCGGGTCCGGGTTGCTCCAATTGCCCCCAACTTCTCGCCGCCGGATTTTGACACCGTACGTCGTGTTGCCCTGCACAAAGGGTTTGATTCGGAAATTCAACACGATTGAACTGGAGCTGGGCGTGGCGCTGATGCTTGGAAAGATGTCCTTATGCCGCCAAGTGCTCTGGAACCAATCTTGGCTGTAGAGTCTCCACGCCGGGTCCGGCTCGGGTTTGAGGTAGGTTGCGCCTACGAATAAGTTCGCGCTCAAGAACCAAGCAGACTGCTGACCAATTGTCAGAAAACGAAAACTGACATCGGTCCAATCATTCGTATTCTGGTTGAAATTGCCAGTAGCCAGTCCCCGCCAATCGGGATTATCGACAACCACGTTCGTGGAATCATCTGCCGAAATCGTCGCCAGCCGCGCGGATTTGTTGGTGGAGCGAGACTCCTGTCGAGCACTGACTTCTTGGCCAGGAAGGAGTCCAGGGCTCGACGGAGTCTCGCCTCACTCAGTTTGGTTGCGGCTTCGCCGCGTGTCCCTCCTTGGCTGAGTTGATTTTGCCAGGCTGAGAGTATCCAGCGGATTTCTACGCAGCTTCAGCTTCTCATGGGGCTTTCACGAGCGGCTCGCCCAAGGGCAGCGGCTCCGGCACATCGGCGGTCTCTGAGATGGCGCGAAAGAGGCGAGAAAAATCCTTGTTCACATCCCCGGACAAACAGTCGGTCACGTCCCCCACTAGATCGGGGTATTTATCCGCCAGCGCGCGGAAGCTGAAGTTGGGATTGTAGAAGGCATAGACCAACTTGCGCATGTTCTCGACGCCTTCCCGCAAGGTCTTCGCATACTCCCTGAAGCGATCTGGAGAAAAGTCACCCGCCAGGAGGGCCTCATGAATCGCGTCGCCGGCGAGGACACCGCTCTTCAACGCGAACATCAGGCCCGAAGAGAACACCGGATCCAGAAACGCAAACGCGTCTCCCACCAAAAGCAATCCCTCGGTGCCACAATGCCGCGCGTGGAAGGAATACTCGCTCGTGAGGTAGTACCGTCCGACCTGTTGGCCGCAGGCCAGGTGATCCTTGATCCAGAGATTTTGCTCGACTTCGCGGTGGAAAATCTGTCCGGGATCTTTGACGCCTCCGCGCGTCAGGTATTTTCCTTCGGCGACCACCCCAACGCTGACCATATCCTCGTGCTGAGGAATGTACCAAAACCAGCCTTTCTCCGGCACGAACGCGACGGTGGTCGCGCCCTCGTCGATCCCAGGATCGCGCTTGGCGCCTTTGTAATACGTCCAGACCGCGACCTTGTTCAGATACGGGTCGCGCACGCGCCAGCCGTTCCGCACCGCGCCAAACGCTTCCTTGCCGGTGCAGTCGAGCGTGATCGGCGCGCGATAGTTCGTGATCCCACCCTTTTTGTCTTGGGCGCGAACGCCGGTCACGCGGTCGTCCTCCCAGATCAACTCTTTCACCGTGATCTCTTCCTTCACTTGAGCGCCTTTGTTGCGCGCATGGTTGAGGAGCATTTCGTCAAACTCAGACCGGAGGACCTGCCAGGTTTGCGCGACGGAATCGCGATCGTAGCGCATGAAAAAGTAGAAAGGCTGCGAAGCTTTGCCATTGGGTTGCACAAACTGCACGCTGTACTTCTTGACGAAGTTCGACGACTTCATCTTTGGAATGAGGCCCAACCGCTGGAGGGGATGAAAGGTGAAAGGAATCAATGACTCGCCAATGTGATAACGGGGGAATTTCTCCCGTTCGAGAATGAGCACGCGATGCCCGTGTTCGGCGAGGATCGCGCCTGCGGCAGAGCCCGCTGGACCTCCTCCGATAATTACCGCTGAGTATTGGCCGTTATCTGTCATGAGTAGTTATTCGTGCGAGTTAGTCGGAGGCAGGATTTCGACGATTTCGGCGACGGGGAGCTTCTTCGGATTCAGCAGGGTATTGCGCCGGCCATACAAGACCTCGGCGCCTTTCAACTGAAGCGCGCCTCTGATGAAATCATCGGACACAATCCGCAAAAAGGCTTTGGGCCGGCTGGCATGAGGGATTTTGTGTTCGTTGAGAATGTGGCCGAGCGGCAGCCGTTCTTCCAGAATCTCCCGCCGCGCCGCCCTCGGGAACGCGGTGAGATTGATCTTGATCGCTCCGAACTCCACGGGCTGCTCGGTGCCGTCGAGCGCCAAAACCACCTCGCGAAAATAAAAATCGCCCCGATGCTGCCGGCTCAAAATCCGGAGATGGATATTCTGCCGATGAAACGCTTCCAGAGCTGGAGTCATGTCCTGGTCGTGGACCAACAAAACTCGATAAGGTTCGGGAATTCGATCCTCGGAGACGGTGTTGATGACCGGCAACGATCGCGCGGCTTGAGCATAGAATTCATCCAGCGGATAGAGGAACGGACTGACCGCCACAGGGGCCGAACGGTGAGTTGTTGAGGGTGGAGAGCCTGGCATGACCAAAAATCTCAAATCTCAAATCTGAAATCCTTTAAGCGTAGCGAGCATTCTTGTGTTCGGGCCGGAAAAATTCGTGCAGCAATCGATCCACTTGCAGCAAACCCTCGCGGTTCAGGGCCACGGCGTCGCCTGCGACCTTCAGAAAACCCCAATCTTCCAGCGTCCGGAGCGGAACGGAGAAACGCTGGCGGATGTCCACGCCGAACTTGTTCTGGAAATAAGCGCCACTGACTCGCCCAAGCTTTAATTGCAGGACAAATTCCCGAATCAGCCGCTCGTCCTCCGAAGGAGTCAAAGCCCGATAGGCAGGCAGTCGCCCTTGCGTGATGGCTCTGAGATACGGTTCAAAATCGGGCTCGTTCTGGTAATGCGTGCCGCCGATATGACCGAAGGAAGCGACCCCCAATCCAATCAGATCGGCTCCCGCCCACAAGCGGTCCCGATATCGGAAGTGCGTCCGTTCCTCGTTCTTCACCACGGTGTAGGCGCTGGCCACCGTGTAACCGGCGCGTTCCAACTCCGCGAACGCGCAGTTCACCCACCCGCGTTTGGTCTCCCAATCCGCCACCGGCGCCACGAGTTTCCCCTCCGCTTTCATCTGTTTGTAGATGGTCGTGTTGAAGGGGATTTCCATCTGGTAAATCGTCACACTGTCCGGCTGAAGCTGGATTGTTTTTTCGATGCACTCGCGCCAATTGGCTTCCGTTTCTTCGACCATGCCCGCGATCAGATCGATGTTGATTTGCGGAAAATCCAACGCGCGGGCGTGCGCGTAGGCGCGGCCGATCTCTTGGCTGCGGTGAGCGCGCCCGTTGATTTCCAGGATATGATCGCTGAAGTTCTCGACCCCCAAACTGAGCCGCGTCACGCCGAGCTCACGGATGGCTTTGAGTTTGTGGTCGGTCAAAGTTCCGGGCTCGCACTCGAAGGTGATTTCGTCCGCAGCGTCCCAGGGCAAGAGGGCTTTCATCCCGTCGGTCAAGGAGCGGAGTTGGCTGACCGAAAGGTAGGAGGGGGTTCCCCCGCCGAAGTAGATGAAGCTGGGTTTGCGGCCGCCGATGAAAGGCCGGCCCGAATAGAGCTGAAGTTCTTTCAGAGCCGCATCGATGTACGCTTTGATGGCGGCGGAGTCCTTGTCCGTATAAACCTTGAAGTAACAGAAGTGACAGCGCTTGCGGCAAAAGGGAATGTGCAAGTAAACGCCCAACGGCGTGCCTGGTTTTGGAGCACGGTCCAAAGCCGCGTGAGCCTCCTGGACGAACTCCGGCTTCCAGAACGAGAACGGCGGATAGTTCGAAACAAAATAATTCCCCGCAGTCGTCTCCTTCCTGGCCTGCGCTGGAGCCGGAGCCATCAAATCGAGGGAGGAGGTGTCAGTCATAGAAATACGAGTTCTCCTCCTGGGAGGGGCACGTGCGAGCCTAGCGCGAATAAGTTGCACATTCTTTTGCCTGACGCAGTTTTTGAAGGTAGGGACGGCGCGCCTGCGCCGTCCCCGCCGCGTGCAGCGGCGGAACAGAGCGACACGCCGCTGGAAACGTCCCCGCGCCCGATTAGAAGCGTTCCGCGCCTGCACGGCGCGGGAACACCGCGGCGCGGCGCCCCTACCTGTTTGGGCAGGTGCAGCTTGAATGCAAAACTCCTGCCCAAGTTCACGCTCATTGGCACGAACTCTGAGAGTCCAAGGAGAACAGCAGGCACACTCAGTTACTCCACTTTCTGCTTTCGGTCGGGTCTCGAGGCTTTCGCCCCGAACGCATAGACGTTGCCATCTTCAGATCCGACCACGATCCTGCCGTCCGCGATCGCGGGCGAACTGGTGATGGGTTGGCCGATTTCGTAAGACCAAAGCTCCTTCCCCCCGTTCAGCGACACGATATACAACCGGCCATCGTCGGATCCCACAACGACTTTATTGCCGCAGATGACGGGCGAGCTATCGACTTTGCCCCCCGTGCTGAATGTCCAAATCGGTTTGCCGTCGCTGCGCTGGACACAATGAAGACGCTTGTCGCGTCCGCCGAAGACCACGCGGTCGTTGGCGACAGCCGGAGAAGAAAAATAGGGGAAGGCCCGATCCTTGTAGCGCCAGACGATCTTGCCTTCGGCGATATCAATGCAGAGAAACTCGTTTTCGTACTGGCCGATATACACTCGGTCATCCACAACGGCGCCCGATCCGGCAATGTAAGCGCCGGCTTCCACCTCTTTGATTTTCTGCCCGTCCTGCAAGCGGATCACGTGCAGCAAAGCGTCGCACCCGCCGAACATCGTCCTCCCGCCGGCCAACGCGGGTGATCCGTTGATGTAGTTGCCTGTTTCATATGACCACACCCCCTTGCCGGTCGAGGCATCGACGCAATGCAGCTTGAAATCGTAACTGCCCGCAAGAATCCAAGGAGATTCTTTTCCCTCGGCTTTCACCCAGTTGGGGGCGCCCAAAATCCGGTCCCCCGTCTGATACTTCCAGAGCTGGGTGCCACGCTCAGCGTCAATGGCGTAGAGGTGCGAGTCCGACGAACCGATGAAAATCTTTCCATCCAAGTAGAGCGGCGAGGACTCGATCGGACCTTCAGTCTTAAAGGCCCATAGCTTCTGGCCCTTCGCCAAATCGAAAGCATAGACTGACCCGTCGTCCGAGCCGACATACGCTCGGCCCTTGGCAATGGCCGCCGAAGACTTCAAGGGCCCGCCGGTCTTGAATGTCCACAGCAAACTCGGAGAGTCGGGCAAAGGGACAGTGGCAACTCCCGCCAAACCGGGACTCCCGCGAAACATGGGCCAGGCGTCTGGCGGCGGAGTGAGCCCTGCCACTTTTTCGCTGGAATCTGCCCGCATCTGGAAGATGGCGAGAGCTAGACCCGTGAGGCAAATGCTTAGAGCCTTTTTTAAGAGCGGGACAGGCATCTTGCCTGCCTCCACGTTCACTGTGAACTGAAGTTTTGCGTTGGAATCAATCATTCCGCGTAGGCACGACTTGCGAAGGCACTCCACAAAGTTGCTGGCACTCTACCGCCAGACTATTCCGCAGCGGGATGGCTTTTGCAACAACATAATACCTACACGTACTATTTTCCCGAATGAACGAAGTTTCAGCAATTCTCATTTTGACGACAGGCACGACCTGCGACCCGCTTGTAGTCCCGGCTTTAGCCGGTTTTCTCGCGCTGGCCGGCTAAAGCCGGGACTACATACGGGTCCTAATGAGAATTGCGGCCGAAGTTTCGACTGTATTTTTCAGGAGTCTCCGTTAGATTTTGGAATCGATGAAGCGCCTTTTCCTGATGCTGGCCTGGGCTTTCGTGCCGATAACGGTCCGTTCGACGTTTGCGCCCTTAACGCCGGAACAAGCGGCTGCCCTCCCCCCGCCGGCGGATCATCCAATTCAATTCACCAAGGATGTCAAACCGATCCTCGAAGCCAGTTGCATCAAATGCCACGGACGCGGCAAGAGCAAAGGAGATTTTCGGATCGATACGCGGAACACCCTCCTCCAAGGCGGCCAATCCGGCCCGGCGGTCATTCCCGGAAAAAGCGCCGAAAGTTATCTCATCGAGCTTGTCGCCGGCGTGGACCCTGACAACGTCATGCCGCAGAAGGGTTCCAAACTGACCCGGGAACAAATCGGACGTCTGCGCGCCTGGATCGATCAAGGCCTGCCGTGGGATGAGGGTGTGAACTTCGGCAGGATACCGCCGATCAACCTTGCCTCGCGTAAGCCAGTCCTGCCGACGGCACCCAAAGGCGCGAGCTCCAAAAATCCGATCGATCTCATTTTGGCCCCCTATTTCGCAGCGCACCATGTGGCGCCGGGCAAGGCCGTCAGCGACCGTGTCTTCGCCCGGCGCGTTTATTTGGACGTCCTGGGGCTGTTGCCGCCCGCGTCTGAATTGGAGGATTTCGTCGCCGAAAGGAATCCGAACAAACGCCCACGGCTCGTCGGACGCCTCCTTGCCGACAACCAACGTTACGCGGAGCACTGGCTCACTTTCTGGAATGATGCCCTGCGCAATGATTACAAAGGCACGGGCTATATTGACAACGGCCGAAAGCAAATCACCGGCTGGCTCTACGCGGCCTTGGCCGAAAACATGCCCTACGACCGGTTCGTCGCCGAACTCATCAATCCGACTGCGGACTCCGAGGGCTTCGTCAAAGGCATCGTCTGGCGCGGGGCGGTCAACGCCAGCCAGACTCCGCAAATGCAGGCGGCCCAGAACATTTCCCAAGTCTTCATGGGAGTAAATCTCAAGTGCGCTTCCTGCCACGACAGTTTCATCAATGATTGGGCCTTGGCCGACGCTTACGGGCTCGCCAGCGTGTATGCCACGAACGAATTGGAAATGGTCCAGTGCGACCGGCCGACGGGGAAGATGGCAGCCATGAAGTTTCTTTACCCGGAGCTTGGATCCATCGATCCACATGCGCCCATGCCCGACCGGATCAAACGGCTCGCCGACATCATCACAGGGAAGCAGAACGGGCGGTTGTCGCGAACCATCGTCAACCGCCTCTGGGCCAAATTCATGGGGCGCGGTTTGGTGGAACCCGTCGATGACATGGAAACGCCAGCGTGGAATCCGGACCTGCTCGATTGGCTCGCGGAAGACTTGGTCGAACACGGCTACGATCTTAAGCAGACCATGGAACGGATCCTCACCTCGGAGGCTTACCAAATGCCGTCCGTTCCCGTGACAGAGCAGCGTGTGAAGGAGTACGTGTTCAACGGCCCGTATGTCCGTCGAATGTCGGCCGAACAGTTTGTTGACGCCCTGGCCTCCGTGACAGGGGTTTGGTTTGCCTTGCCGGCCGCGCGGAGCGACTTCACGGCCGGCGAGACCCACGGAGGAACACATCGCTCGTTGCTCGACCAGCCAGCCACGCCGAAATGGATTTGGAAAGACACTCAAGCTGCCCAAAAAACCGAGCCCATCACGGTTTATTTTCGCAAGGTCGTGGATTTGCCGGAGAAACCGGCGGCGGCCAGCGTGGTTGTTTCCTGCAACAATAGTTTCAGGCTTTACGTGAACGGGAAGGAAGCCGCCTCGGGCAAGGACCACACCAAACCAAACCTGGCGGACATCCGGTCGCAACTGCGACCGGGGCGAAACGTTTTCGCCGTGGCGGCGGTGAATGAAAAAGCGGAATCGGCAGACAAAGACACAGAACCATCGAACCCGGCGGGACTGGCGCTTTTCGCCCACATCCGAGTCGAACGAATCGCCGATGCGATCCCTATCGAAACCGTGTTGGATTTCGGGAGCGACGCCACCTGGGTCTGGTCAACGGAACGAAGCGACGGTTGGCAGAACCGAGAGTTCGACGCGGTGGGTTGGCAACCTGCGGTCGAATTGGGGGAGATCGGCATGGCGCCATGGAATATTGGCAAGGCCTTTGCCGAAGCTCACTCGGCTGCCCGGCTTTACGGCCACACCCGCGCCTCCCTCGTCAATGCCGACCCGTTGATGGTTGCCCTCGGACGCCCCAACCGTGAACAAGTCATCACGGCCAGATCGTCCGTTGCGACCACGCTCCAGGCACTGGAGATCACCAACGGTCCGACCTTGGCGCAGCGACTTCAAGAAGGCGCGGAAAAAGTCCTGCGGGAAGGTTGGCGAAACACCGCCGATCTGGTGGCTGGCCTTTACGAACGCGCCCTCTCTCGCAAACCTACTTCAAATGAGCTGCGAACGGCGGAAGAGTTGATCGGCGGCCCTATGCGCAGAGATGGCATCGAAGATTTGTTATGGGCGATGACGATGCTGCCCGAATTTCAATTGATCTATTGAGCCCAGGCCTATGAGGATCAAAATGGCCGCCAGGCATTATTGTTTTGTTTTGCCAGAATGTTATTGCGCATGTCAGCCATCCACCCACCCCCGAACCCCTCCGAAGGAAGGGAGCTTCCGTCCCCGCACGCTTTTCCAGTTCCCCTACTGGGAGGGGCGCAGGGGTGCGTTGATTCATTGCCAGGGGTAACTCAAGTTCTCAAACGTGTTTCACCGGCCACTTTTTATGAAAACGAATCCTGCCCTCAATCGCCGTGAGTTCCTTCGCACCGCGACCGCTGCCACGCTCTCCGCCCTGGCGGCTGGTTATCCAAAACAAACGTTCGCGAATGAGAACGAACCGCGCGAAAAGATCACGCCGACCGCCGATACCCTCATTGTGCTTTGGATGGCGGGGGGCATGGCGCACACCGAAATGTTCGATCCAAAACGCTACACGCCGTACGAAAAGGGGCTCGAACCCAACCGCGTCTTAAGCACCTTCTCCAGCATCGACACTGCCGTCGATCACATCAAGTTTACCGAAGGTTTGGAACGGCTCGCGCGCGTGATGGATCGCGGAGCCCTCATCCGCAGTTACACGGCGGGCGATCTCGGATTCATCCTGCACTCGCGGCACCAATACCAGTGGCACACCGGCTACGCTCCGCCTCAAACCGTCGCCGCTCCGCACCTCGGCTCCGTTGTGGCCCGCACGCATGGCCCGCTCAACCCCGCCGTCCCCGCCTTCATCAACGTCGGCCAGCGGTTTGACGTCGGCGAAGGCGAGGAGTTGAAGGCTTTCTCCACCGCCGGCTTCCTGGGCAGCGAGTACGGACCCTTCAACATTCCTTTCCCGGAACAGGCCGCGGACACCGTGCGTCCACCCGGCGAGATGACGCCGGGCCGGTTTGCGGATCGAAACAAATTCTTCAAGAAACTTCTGGAGGCAAGCCCGATTGCGGAATTCGGCAGCGACTACCAAAAGGAGTCCTTGCTGCGTTCCTTGGACAATGCGCATCGGCTCCTCAGCTCCCCCGCCGCCAAAGCCTTTGACTTGGCGCTGGAACCGCTCGAGCGCATTCGCCAGTACGTGCCTGACTACGAGCCGGGCAAGCGCTACGACGCGGACAAGAATCGCTCCGGGAGTTACGAAGCCTCCACGATTGGAAGGTTTGGGCTGGGGTGTCTGCTGGCCCGGCGGCTCGCGGAAGTCGGCGCGCGCTATATCGAGGTCACGACCGAATACATCCCGTTCCTCAACTGGGACACGCACGAGCACGGCCACACGAAACTGGTCAACATGAAGAAAACGATCGATGCGCCCATCGCTCAACTGGTGCTGGACCTCGAAGAACGCGGCTTGCTCAACCGGACCTTGATCGTGCTCGCGAGCGAATTCAGCCGCGACATGCTGGTCGAAGGCAAACCCGAAAAGAAGGTCAAAGACCAGGTGGAAGTGCCCGAGGTCATCAATGACATGAAACATTACGGAATGCATCGCCATTTCACCGACGCGGGTTGCGTCCTCCTCTTCGGCGGCGGCATCAAGAAAGGTTATCGGCACGGCGTGACGGCTGACGAACGGCCGTGCAAAACGATCAAGGACCGCGTCGTCATCGAGGACCTGCACGCCACGCTTTTCCAGGCGCTCGGGATTTCGCCGAAGCTGGCCTACGAGATCGAAAAACGCCCGTTTTACGTGACGCGCGATGGCCTGGGCAAACCGATCCCGGAATTGTTCGGCTGACACCTTCGGACGGGAAGGTGGGGACGTTGCCGCAAGCGATCAGTTTTCGGATCCCCGCGTTGGAATTCCGTCCGGTTTTAGATGCAGGCTGCAAGCCTGCGATACAGCGGATTGAAAATCTGCGCTGCGCGTCTGGAAAATCTCCGGGCTAAGCTTGTGGTGGCGGCAACTGGGGAGGCTCGACACTGGTTTCGGTGGCCTGCTCGACCATCGCCGGCGACAACGCCTTGGTTGCTTTCGCCCCGAGCGTTTTCAACTGTTCCGCCTGCCGGACGAGGTTGCCCGCGCCGGTGTGGAGTTTGTTCGTGGCCGCTTCGCACGCTTCCTGAGCGCCCGCCAGCGACTTCCGCACCGCCTGCAGGTCCTCCACGAAGCCCACGAATTTGTCGTAGAGCTTGCCGCCGCGATCGGCGATCTCGAGCGCATGCTTTTGCTGATCGGCCAGGCGCCAAACGTGCGCGACGGTCCGCAGTGTCGCCAGCAACGTCGAGTTGGTGATCAGAACCACCTGGTGCTCCAGCGCTTCGGCGAACAGCCCCGGCTCATGCGCCACCGCGGCGAAGAACGCGGCTTCGATGGGCACGTACATCAGCACGAAATCAGGAGAGTTGATGCCGTGGATGTCGTGATAACGCTTCGCGCCGAGACCGCGGAAATGGCTGCGCAACGCTTCCACGTGCCGGTCCAAATGCGCCAGACGCGCCGCGTCGTCGCCGCAGTTCACCAAGTCCTCATAACTGCGAAGCGACACCTTCGAGTCAATCACGAGGTTCCGGCTTTCGGGGAGCTCGACAATGACATCGAGGAAGCGCTGATCGCCTTCGGCGTCTTTCGCGCTTTGCTGGCGGCGGTAATGCACGTCGCGCTGCAAGCCGGAACGTTCGAGGATTTGGTCGAGCATGTTTTCACCCCAATTGCCCAACACCTTCACGTCGCCCTTCAACGCTTTGGAGAGGTTCGCCGCTTCGGCGCCGATGCGGCTGATTTGATCCTTGAGCAACGCGCTGTGTGCGACCGTTTCCTTCCGCGTGGTGTCCAGGCTGGTTTTGAATTCGCCCAAGGTTTCCTTCAGGGGCGCGAGCAGTTTCTCCAAGCTCGCCGAGGATTCACGGTTGAAACGGCTGGAATTGTCCAGAAGCAGCCTGTCAGAAATCGCCTGGAACTCCTTGCTGAACTTTTCTTGAAGGTTTTCAAGTTGCCGGCGCTCCGTCGCGAGCCGTTCTTTGAGAAATGCCGCTTCGACCTCGAGTTCGCCGTTGCGTTTCCTGGCTCCGAGCAGTTGCTCCTGTAACTGAGCTGCGTTCTCGCCGGACTGCGCTTGGGCACGCCGCAACTCGGCGACTGATTCACGCTCGGCGGCAAGCTGAGACTGAACCGATGCCAATTCCGCGGACACCTGAGCCGCTTTCTCGCGCAAGCCCCCAAGCTCAGCCTCCAAATTCTGGCGGACTTGGGCGGCGGTCGTCTCGAAGCGCTGCTGCGACTGCCGTTGGGCCTCGAGGGCATCCTCACCGGCGGATTTCGCGGCGTCTGCCGCCGCGCGGGCAGACGCGGCCTGCGTGAGTTCGTGGCGCAACCGGCTTAACTCCAGTTCCTGAGCGGACCGCTGCTGCCGCAATTCCTCCTCGACGCGCGCATCGCGCGGGAGCGGCCTGAGCGAGCGCAGCAGCCAGCCAAGGAGCCAGCCCAGCGCCAAGCCAAAGAGAATGCAATAAACCGTGTCCATACGTTCCGTGCATGGAATGCATGCTTTCGGAGCTAGAATTGTGAGAGCTAGCGCTCTGGGTTCAAGCGCTTTCTGAAGGCAAGCTGGACATGTGGGGCAGACATCCTGGCGCGCCGGTTGACGGGCCAGCTTGGCCCGGAACTTTCAGAAACTCGTAGCGCAGATTTTCAATCTGCCGTATCGCAGGCTTGCAGCCTGCACCAGCCTCGGCCTTTCCGAATCGGCCGGAGGGTTCGGCGTCCGGCCGACTGCAGGTCGGCGATACAGCGTAACACGGCGAAGCCGCAACCAAAAGAGAGCGCGGCTGTGGTCGAAGACCCAGCCACAGCGCGCCGAACTGTCGGGCCGTTGCGGCTGGTGCTCCGCACACAGCCGCGCTCCGAGAAAATTTTGATCGGTTCCATTCTCAACCACCGCCGACAAGAGACGCTGTTAACGCTTCTCAGCGCCAACCGCCCTGAGCAGCCCTTTGATGTAGCCGATGCTGTAGGCCCATCCGGTTCTTGAGCCGCCCACCATCCCCGGGACATGGTCCGCAATCAAGGCGCCTCGGAAGTCCACCTCGTAAAGCGTTTTCATGAGTCTGAGCATGTCCGTGTAGCCGTTATCAACGAAGGTTTCCACGAAGCGCGGGATGGGGGCGCTAACGTTGCGGAAATGGATTTTCCAAAGTTTGTCCATTTTGGCAAACGCACGGGCCGCGTCGAAGACGTCTTTGCCCATGTGCTCGCCGCCTTCCATCCAAGTGCCAGCGCAAAGGCAAACGCCGACGTTGGGGCTGTTAGCGATTTCCAGCGCCCGCACGTAGCCGTCGAAGTTGCCGAAAATGCAGCGCGGCACTCCGCCCAATTCGGGCACCGGCGGGTCATCCGGATGAATGCCAATGCGGATGCCCAACTCTTCCGCCAGCGGCGCCACCTGCTTGATGAAGTAGGTGTAGTTCTCCCACAGTTCTTCCGGGCTGTACTTGCGGCCATGGGTGAGCGGGCCTTCGAAGACTTTGCCGGCCCAATAGCCTTTGGGATTCTTGTTCATGTCGAAGGCCCGCGCCGGCGCCCCGCCCCGGGTCGTCTCGCGCTCGCTGCTCCAAATCCCGTTGCCCATGTGGGCGTAGGTCGTGTAGAAAATGCCGGCCTTGGCAAGGTTGCGCATGTAATTCTTATACTCCTCGATCTTGGCGTCGCGCCCCGGCAAGTTCAACGTCACTTCCTGCATGTTGTGGACATTGCTGTTGCCGATGTTCCAGACTTTCAAACCGGCCGCTTCGACGCGCTGTTTCAAAAGAACAAAGTTCTCAAGCGTTGCCCGTTCGCCTCCGGTAGGGATGTTCACGTACTCGACGCCGAGCTGTTGGGCGAACTGAAGATCTTCATCGCTCGCATTCGCCAACATCTGAAGCGACACCTTGATCCCAGGGGGCAATGGCTCCAGTTTCTTGGCGGCCAAGGTCTCGATAGGTTTCGAAACAGTCACCGCAGCCGCCGCGGCCCCCGTGAGCCTGATGAAGCTTCGCCTGGGCATCCGATGGATCGGCGAAGTTTGCGATCGGATTGAATTAGTATGGTGCTCTCGATTGCTCATAAATGTGGATTCCTTCGGGGGGGGTTGAGTTGTGATTCACCGTGAACTTTGGCGGGCCAACCCAGCCGGTTCAAGCGATTTCTCAAAAGCTTGACAGCCTCGCGACCTGGCTTAGCATCTGCTCCACACTGATCACAGCGTCGGACGAGAACGAAACCATGAACAGCGTGTTCAAATTGGCCGGCATCAAACTCTTCTAAACCTTATGAAGCCACTCTCATTCATCATTGCAGTCTCTGCGGCGGTCGTTTGGCAAGTCAATGCGGCAGAGACCATTCAGGGCACAAAACCCGGCCTCACTCTCAAGACCGACAGCGGAGCCAAAAAAACCGTGGATGAAGCCGGCCAAGCCGCGGAGGAAGCCCGCAAAGACGCGGAAGAAGCGACCAAAGCGGCGGATGAAGCAAGCAAAGTGGCGGAATCGCCCCTTGCGAACAAAGACGCCAAGAAATCGGCGAACGAAGCCAAGAAATCTGCTGAGCAAGCCAAGAAAGCTGCCGCCGACGCGCGCAAACACGCTTTGGCCAAGAATGTGGATGGCGCCAAGAAAGCCGCTCACGTGGCAAGACGAGCGGCTGAAACCGCCAAAAAGGCTCTCGCGGATGCGAAAGCTCCCGCTGCCATAAGTGCACCTCGAAGACCGGGCGCCAAACCGCCGCCAAACGCTCCCGCCCGTACGCCTTCCAAGCCACCTCCTTCGAAACCTTAGCCTGCAGATCGGCACGCCTTGATCTGTCGCCCCTCGGGGGCTTTAGCCTCTGCGGCCTGTTCCCACGGCTTGCGCCGTGGGCTACTGTCTTCCGCCACTCCGTGGCTACCTCATGGTTGGTGTTCAATACTTGATTTGCGCCCGCCATGCCCGGCCCTGGCAAATTCTTATTGCCACGACGTGGAAACTATAGATACTAATTGAGTTTCCATAGTAGATGCAGACTAAACCCCATGACCGAAGGCAAAGCAACGAATCGCCTGCCGGGGTTGCCGCGCGCGAACGGATCGTCGCGGGGGCCCGCAGCCGCTTTTTTTCCCACGGTTTCCGCGGTGTCACCATGGATGATCTCGCCGAAGAACTCGGCATGAGCAAAAAGACGCTTTACGCGCATTTCTCCAGCAAAACGGCCCTGCTCGAGGCCGTGCTCCTGGACAAGTTTGGCGGCGTCGAGACCGATTTGGAGCGGATTACCTCCGAGTCCTCTGCCGATTTTCTGGAGGCTCTGTCTCAATTGCTCGCGTGTGTGCAGCGGCACACGGGTGAAATTCAGCCGCCGTTTTTGCGGGACATTCGGCGCGAGGCGCCGGACATGTTCAAGCTGGTCGAGAGCCGCCGGCGGACTTTGATCGAGCGCCATTTCGGCAAGCTCTTAGGCGAAGGGCGGCGGTTGGGTGTCATCCGCAAAGACGTTCCGGCCAATCTCATCCTTGAGATTTTGCTCGGCGCCGTCGAGGCCATCATGAATCCGGCCAAGCTGGAGGAACTCAACCTCGCCCCTAAGACCGCCTACTCCGCAATTATCAACGTGGTTTTTGAAGGTGTGGTCGCCGCGACGAAAAGCCGTAAATCGGTGGTGACCGCTGACAAAGCCAGAGCGTTGAAGTCATGAACACATTGAAGCTGGATTGCACGGTTAGGGGTCGAGGGAGCTCTGGCGTGATTGCGACCCATCAATTGTTGAAGATGCTGCCAGGCGTTGGAGGTGTCATCGCGGCGCTCGGCCTTTTGAGCAGTTGCAGCCGAGCGCCCGCCAATCGCGTGCAGGGCTACGTGGAAGGAGAGTTTGTTTACGTGGCGTCACCGCTTTCGGGCACCCTCCAGTCGTTGTCCGTCGAGCGGGGAACACCGGTGACAGCGGGCGCTGCGCTGTTTGCTCTGGAACACGCGTCCGAAATGGCCGCGCGCGACGAAGCGGAAAGGCGTCTGGCGCAGGCCCGGTCGAATTTGGAGGACGCAAAGAAAGGCAAACGCCCGTCCGAGATCGAATCCATCGTCGCCCAACTCGAACAGGCGCGAGCCGCGCTCGTGCTTTCAGAAAAGGAGTTTAGTCGGCAGGAACAACTCTTCCGCACCGGCGCGACCTCGGCTCAGGACGCTGACCGTGCGCGTTCGACGAATGAGCAGAATCGCCAGCGAGTGGCTCAGCTCGAAGCGGAACTGAAGACGGCGCAACTTGGGGCGCGTGCCGACCAAATCGCGGCCGCGGAAGCCAGCGTGCGCGCGCTGGAGGCAGCCCTGACCAAGGCCGAATGGAACCTATCGCAAAAGCGCCAGTCCGCGCCGGAGGCCGGATTAGTCTTTGAAACGCTCTACCGCGAAGGCGAATGGGTTGCCGCGGGCCGCCCGGTCGTCGCGCTGTTGCCGCCGCGAAACGTCAAGGTCCGCGCGTTCTTGCCGGAGACAAAGATTGGGGTCGTCCATCATGGGGACCCCGTGCGGGTGAGGGTGGACGGTGTGAGCGAGGCGTTTCCAGGGAAGGTCAGCTTCATCTCGCCCAAGGCGGAATACACGCCCCCGGTCATCTACAGCCAGGAAAACCGGCGCAAGCTGGTGTTCATGATCGAAGTGAGCTTCGACCCCAAAACAGCGGCAAACCTCCACCCCGGCCAGCCGGTGGATGTGGAATGGGGCAAACCGTGACAAATCATGAGAATATCGTGTCTGCGTTTCATGAAACAACCCACCCCTGCACCCCTCCCAGGAGGGGAACTGTCATCGACTAAACAGTGCGTGGTTCCCTCCGTGGGAAAAGCACGGGGACACTACCGTTAAATCAAAGAATGGAATCTCGTCCGGGCCGACAAGCTCTTGCTCTTACTCTTACTCCTAATCTAAATCTCTCAAGGGAGTTGCGGAGTAAGAGTAAGAAAACGATTAAGAGCAAGAATGGGCCGGTTATCCTTGATTCAACGCAGCGGGGCACGGGGATGGGTCTTTCGCGCCAACGGCCCATCGAACATTTGTCGAAACCTCCCATCCTTGGGGGCGCCAGTCTGCATTCCGGCGTGTCAAGGGCGGCAATTCGTGCCGGGTCGGAGACCGGCGCTCCATTTCGCTGAGTCTATGCCTGACGACCTTGCCATTGATGTCCGTGGAATGACCAAGCGGTTCGGCGATCTGACGGCGGTTAATCAGATCGATCTTCAGGTTCGCACCGGAGAAATCTGCGGCTTTCTCGGACCCAACGGCAGCGGCAAGACGACATTTATTCGCATACTCTGCGGCTTGCTGCGGCCGGACGCAGGCAACGGCACTTGCCTCGGTCACGATGTGATCGCCGAGAGCGAAGCCATCAAGCGCCAAGTCGGCTACATGACCCAGCGATTCAGCTTCTACGAGGACCTGAGCATCGCCGAAAACCTGGATTTTGTCGCGCGGATGTATTCGATTCCGAACCGGCGGGCTGCCGTGCGTGAGAGCCTCGAACGGCTCGGATTGGCAGAACGGCAGCGGCAGCTCGCCGGTCAGCTTTCTGGAGGTTGGAAACAACGCCTCGCCCTGGCCGCGTGCATGATTCACAACCCGAAGTTGCTTCTGCTTGATGAACCCACCGCAGGCGTGGATCCCAAGGCGCGCCGCGAATTCTGGGAACAAATCCACCAATTGGCCGGGCAAGGACTGACGTTCCTCATCGCCACGCATTACATGGATGAAGCCGAGCGTTGCCATCGGCTGGCTTACATTGGCTACGGCAAATTGCTCGCCCACGGCACGGTCGCCGAGGTCATCGAGCAGGCGCACTTGACGACTTGGTCGGTCAGCGGACCGAACCTGCTCCAACTGGCCGAGCAGCTTCGCGCCCGTCCCGGCGTGAAACAGGCTGTGGCGTTCGGCACCACACTTCACGTCAGCGGTGATGATGCCTCCGCACTCGAGCAAGCCATCGCCGCCGTTCGAACAGAGGCGCATGAATGGCATCTCATAGAGTCTGGATTGGAAGACGTCTTCATCCACTTGATCGAGCAATCGCCGGACAATTTCGCGCCGAGAGCCCGAAAATGAGTCTGCCAGCAAGCAAGATTGGGACCACGAACCCACCGCCGGACCCCTCCCAGGGAGGGGAGCCTCGCACCGTGCAGCCGGCAAACGTTCCCCTCCTGGGAGGGGCGGGGGTGGGTTGGTTCAACGAGAGGGGAGCGGTTCCCGCGAGTCGCGGTGATCCTCACGCAGCACTCACCGCCATGTCCGCACGCAGGCTTGCCTTGGCCTCGGACCGGCGGACACGGCTGTCCGCGCTCCTATAGTGGCTGCTTCTTTGCACAAGCTGCTGATGAAAAGAATCCACGCATTTTCAGTGGCCCGGTTCTGGGCAATCGTTGTGAAGGAATTCGCCCAAATGCGCCGAGACCGCCTGACGTTCGCCATGATGCTCGGTGTGCCGCTCATGCAGCTCGTCCTCTTTGGCTTTGCTATCAATTCGGACCCAAAACATTTGCCGACTGCGGTGCTGCTGGCCGACCACGGCCCGCCTGGCCGCACCTTGCTGCAGGCCATTAAGAACAGCCGCTACTTCGATTTCGTCCGCCAGGTGCAGACCGAGGCGGAAGGACATGAAGTGCTGGCGCGCGGCGAAGTCCAATTCGTCGTGAACATTCCGGAGAATTTCACGCGCGCGCTCCTCCGCGGAGACAGGCCCGCCATTCTCCTCGAAGCGGACGCGACCGATCCCGCCGCAACCGGCAACGCCGTCGCTTCTCTGCGCACGGTCGTGAACACCGCGCTGCAGAACGATCTTAAAGGCGTTTTGTCCTTTCTGGCTGGGACCGATGGACCGATCGACCTGCGGGTGCATGCGCGCTACAACCCTGAGGGTGTCACGCAATACAACATTGTGCCCGGCCTGATGGGGGTCGTGCTCACGATGACGATGGTCATGATCACCGGGTTGGCCATCACCCGCGAGCGCGAACGCGGCACCATGGAGAATCTGCTCTCCATGCCGACGCGTCCGATTGAGGTCTTGGTCGGCAAGATCGTTCCCTACATTCTCGTCGGCTACATCCAAATCGCGCTGATTCTCCTCGCCGCGCGCCTCCTTTTTCGTGTGCCCATGATCGGAAGCCTGCCTCTGTTGCTCGTGGCGGCGCTGGTCTTCATCGCCGCAAACCTGGCGATGGGGATCACGTTTTCCACGGTCGCGAGGAACCAGCTTCAAGCCATGCAAATGGCTTTCTTCTTCTTTCTGCCGTCGCTGATGCTCTCCGGCTTCATGTTTCCGTTTCGGGGAATGCCGCCGTGGGCCCAAGCCATTGGCGAACTGTTCCCGCTCACCCATTTTCTGCGCATTGTCCGCGGGATTCTGCTCAAAGGGAACGGCCTCGAAGAGGTGGCGTTGCAACTATGGCAAATCGTGCTGTTTGCCGCGGTCGCACTGACCATCGGCGTCAAGCGCTACCGGCGGACCCTGGATTAGCTTCGGCAGTTGAAAAAGGGTTCATCCGTTCGGCTGGAGCTTTAGCACCAGCGAACGCGCAAACTCCGGCAGATCGAGAACCATGCCCGCGGGCTTTAGTTCCGACCACCGGTTTTGCCAGGGATCGTAAGCCCGAATCTTGAGGGGGCCGCCGCTTCCGAAGACAGCAGCAAGGTCAAGCTTGGCGCTTCGCACGGATTCCGCTCGTTGGTTTTGTTCGAGCTCCGTTCGCCACGTGCTTTCGGAATCGCGGCACCAAATGAGAGTCGTCTTTTCGCCCTTCAGCGCATAGACGCGCAAGCGAGGGTGTTCGATCTGAAAGGGGCGAAACCGTTCTGCCGGCGCGTCCACGCTTTTCACCGCCTCGGCGAACCGGGCGAAATGGTGCCAGAGGTTATTCCGATCGACGTATTCTCCCCAATGCCAGCAGTGCCCCGGTCCAGCCGCACCGGCAAAAAACGGCGCAAAAAGCACGTCGTGCAGAATGATGCCGTCGCGATCTTTCGCGTAGAGTTTGAATGGACCGGTGTGGCGCGGTTCGACAGCCCCGCTTTCCGCCAGCAACACGGGCCGATCCGGATTCCACCCGAGAAGCGTGCGAACCGCGTCCGCCGCCAAAATATCCACTGGCCCGTGGCAAACCTCATACGCGGCGCCCAAGTCGAGATAGCGATGCACCTGAGCGACGTCGTTGCCCGCCATGCGGGTCATTCGCGCGTAAACGTTTTTCGATCCCTCGCGGTCGAAGCTGCCCAAGCTTTGCATCGCGAGATTCTTGGGGAAGCGGAGGCGCAATTCCGGCAGCATGGCTTCCGTCCACGCCATGTAATCGCCGCCGGAAACCGCGTTAATCTCATTCCAAAGTTCCCAGCCGAAGATGATCGGGTCCGAACCGTAACGCGCCGCATGCCAGCTCAGTTTGCTCTTGAAGCGTTCGCGGCTGGCCGACCCGGAGAAAAAATCAGTCATGTCCGCGGCCGGGCCGCCGCGCGAGACGTGGTGCAAAAGCTTATTGGCCCAGCGTTGACGCGGTTGCTCGCGCATTTCCCGGAAATGCTCCAAGGTCAGTTTCAGACGGATGCCATGCCGGCGGGCCAGGCCGAGCAACGCATCAATACGCTTGGCTTTGGTTTCATCATAAACGCCGGAGCGCTCGTGCTCGACGTCCCAGAAATCCGAACTGAGCCAGATGCGGGCGAAATTGCCGCCGTTGGATGCCAGTTTACCCAGCCAATCGTCCATCCGGCGCAAGCCGTTTGTTTCGCCCGGACCGAAAGCTCCGTCCGGAGCGATCATGTTCAGCCCAATGGGAACATAAGGCGTGCCGTTGGAGAGTTCGAAATACCGCGCATCGCGCGGGCTCACTCGAACGAAGGAGCCTAGATCATCGGCCATCGACCATCGTCCAGCCAGAAGGACAACCCAAGAAACCAAGAAGATCCGCTGTATCATGCCGGAGTGTGGCACAAGATGGTGATTGTTCCAACACTTCTGCGTGGTCGGCGAGCGCGCCAGTAACTGTTTAGCGTAGCGCAGATTTTCAGTCTATCAGCATCGCATGGAATCGTCGCAAGCCACGCGAATTCTTGGGTGGGGCGAGACTCCAGTCGAGCCCTGACTTTCTTGCCAGGAAATATTCCAGGGCTCGACAGAGTCTCGCCCCACCGGATTTGGTTGCGGCTTCGCCGCGTTGCGCCGTATCGCAGAATTGGATTCTGCGTCGGCGGCGAACGGAACGCGCGTGCCGGAACTTTCGACGCCCTGCCGACTTCAAGTCGGCGCTACGGCAGACTGCAAGTCTGCGCTACGAGACACCGCACGCTAAACACGCACGGGCGCCGACCACGGCACGCGAGCGCGTGCGCTCCCCAGAGATGCGAGTGAAACGATCCGGTTAGTCCGTTGTGCCCGGCGGGACAACCGCCCATTGATTGCGGATCAAGGTGCGGATTTCGGGCGTGCCGGGCGGGAGTTTCAGTGCATCCGTGAAATTCAGGTCGAACGACGAATTTCGCGAGGGCGGAGTGTACACATTGCTCAACCCCCATCGATTCGTGGCGTAGCGGCTCGGAAACATCACGACCATCGAGCCGTTGTACGTGAAGAACCGGCTGCCGCCCCAAGTCTCCAAGAACCGCGGAAAATTCTCCACCCCTCCGCTGTAGGAATTGAACGTTTTCGTTTCTACGATTCCAGCCAGAAACGCCGCGTTCACAGTCGTGTTGGCGGCGATCCGGTTGCCCACGGGCGCCGTGCTGTTGGAATCCTGCCAGGCGGATGACAGAACGGTGATGGAATCCGCAACCAGCGAGGCCGGCAAGCTCGGGGCGGTGTTGGTGGTGCCACGTTGCGCGGGATCGGGCGCGTTAAAGTGTCCTTGCACGTAAATCGGCCGTTCGGTGGCGACCGTCAGGCCCTGGGCGGGCAAGGCCGCGCCGTTCGTCAACCGCACGGCGCCAAGTTTGTCCGACGGGAGCGTCCGCTGATCCAGGACGTAGAGCAAGCGGAGATCGCGCCCCAAAATGCTCCGCAAGCTGATGTTGGTTTGATAAAACTGAACCTGGAAAAAGCAGTTGAGCCGCAAAAGAACGCATAGATCGCAAAGACAGAGGAGTTTTCATAAACACGCTCCTTCACCGAACGAGTGAGTTTGGCCGGCATCCGTCCTCTCTTCTCTTTGCG
>JACQWK010000199.1 GCA_016209525.1 Verrucomicrobiota bacterium | reverse complement strand
CTCCGGCAGCGCGGCGCAATTCACCTTGATAAAAGGCGCGCCAGAACGCGGGCTTAACCGGTGGAGCGCGCGCGCCACCAATTCTTTGCCCGTGCCGCTTTCGCCTTGGACCAGAACCGTCGCCTGCGTTTGCGCGATTTTCCGAATGAGCTGCCTGAGTTGGTCCATGGCCTTGCTTTTGCCGAGCAGCTCGTTCTGGCTTTGCTGATCCTCATTGAGGCTGAAGTATTGATTGACCTTGAGAATGTGCGTGAATTTCTCGGCCTTTTTCAGCGCAACGTCGATTTGGTCGTTGGAAAACGGCTTGATGAGGTAATCGAACGCTCCGCAGCGCATGCATTCGACCGCCGACTCCACCGAGCCAAATCCAGTCATGATCACAATGAGCGGCTTGCTGGGCCGCAAGTTGAGTTCCTTTAGGAACTCGGTCCCGTCGCCGTCCGGCAACCGGAGGTCCAGAAACATCAGATCGAAATTGTCGCGAGCCAGGTAACTTTGGGCGTCCTCAATGGTCTCAACAGCCGCGACATCAATGCGTCGGCCCCGCAGATAATGGGCCAGATTCTTCCTAAGGAACTCCTCATCTTCGACCAAGATGACCTTCTCGATAGGCATGGCGTTCAATCCGCGCTAGGAGCCCCGCTGGCCGGTGTAGAGCCGCGCCACAAAGTGCGGATTCTGACGGTTTGCTGATGGGAGCCGATTGTGGGGCACCATCTGGTGCCGCAGAAGAAGTTGTTCGTTTTCCCGATCCAGCACGATCGTTTTCATGATGAGATCAAGGGTTTGCCGAATCAGATGGCCGACTTCAGGGCGTTTGGATCGGACGTGTGATGGAACTCGCAGCCAAGATGTTTTATGCACCGATAGGCGCATTTGAGCGTCCGTCAATCTTTCGAGAATGTCTTTGCGCGCTTGCTGAAACTGATGGATGCCGTGCGGCTCTTTGGAATTGAGGTATTGGTTCTCGCGTCGGACGATGGAGTGAATGTCTTCGCAGATTTTGAAGTACTGCCGGAGTTCGTCCACCAAAGTCTCCAAAGGCTCCGACATTTGAACCCAGCTCATGATTCAGCCAGCTTTCTCCGCGACTTTCGTCTCGGCAGGGCGCGGCGCAGATTCGAGAGTTTGTTTCCACGAAATGATGTCAGCTCGAAACCGAGCCATGTCCACAACAATCTGGAGGTTTTCGGCGAATTTCGGGCCGGTTTTCTGACTGAGCGCGAGAATCTCGTTGTAGGCTTTTAGAGCTTCCGCGGGCTGGAGCAGCTTCTCAAAGCAGAGACCGAGCTGATAGTAAATCGGGAGTTGCCAATTCGGTGAGCTCTCCAGCGCGACCAAACCACGATAAACTTGGGCCGCGTTGGTGTAGTCTCCTTCCAGGAAGAGCTGGTTGCCAATGTCATTCCCCGCCGACATTTTCCAGGTTCTCCATTTCCCTGCCAAGGGTTCGGACGCGACCTCAACCGCTTCCAAAAGCCGCATGAGTTCACGAAGCGATTCCTGTTTTTGGCCGGAACCCTTGTATGCGGCGGCGAGACGATACCGCACTTCTGCTTGGTATTCGGAGGCTCCATGGTGTTCCAGAAATTCGAGCGCATGCCTGATCACGGCTTCGTGATTGGTCGCCATCGAGTGGGCTCGGATCAATTTCGTCTTGATCGCCAGCCGATTCAGCTCGTCGCTTGGATTCTTCAGCAGTACTTCGTAGAAGCTTGCGGCTTCCTTGTACTTCCCTTGAGCGTAGGTGGTCTCGGCGATTTCTGCTTGGGCCGTTAAAGTTACCCGCTGACTATAAAGCAGGTCATCCGCAGGGAGCCGCGTAGCCGCAGTGTTGACCAGGTAAAACTTTGAGATGGCCAAGTCGTAAGCTCCCATGTTTCGCAGAATGTACCCCTGCCGAAGCAACACCTCGGGAATCATGGCATCCTTCGGGAACAACTCAATGTATTCGGCGAGAAACTGCAAAGCTTGCTCGGGATGGCCCCCGGCTTCGGCAATATCGACGAGCTCAATCCAGGCCAGTTTTTTGGTTTCACTCTTGATTTCCTGGCGCGCCCCGCTCGTCAGAATTTCCCGCAATAGTCGCGTTACCTCCTGAACATCATTACTCCCCGCGCGGAGCTCATGGACTTTTTGGAGCTTCTGGATCGCTTCGGCGCTTTGTTGGGCTTGATACTCTGAGTTCGCTCCAAATGAGAGTATCTCGCTCGTGCTCTTGCCAAAGGTCAGATCGCTTTCCAACTCCGCCCGCTTGGACTTGTCGTTCCGTGAGGAGCTTCCTTGATTATTTGGCTGGCCTGAAGCGGGATGTTCGGCTGAGAAGCCCCGCAACGCAATTGCTACGAACCCGATAGCGATGCTCAACCCACAAGCTCGTAGATTCTTGCGTCGTATAACCATAATATAATTTGACGATTCACCGGACTTCGTAGCTGGCCGAACTGGACCGCTTGTCTTCACGAACGGGCACGTTGAAACTTGCGCCGTTCGTCAAGAATAGCTCGACTTGGCCTATCCTGCCGTTGGGGAAGAATCTTACCAACATCTGAGGGCTGACTGAGCCCAAGTCCACCGGCGAGGCCGGAATTTGGCCGTTGCGGTTGGTCCCTACGAAGTTGCTCGCTAATATCGTCACCGCGACATTGGTAATGGCTGGAGGAGGAGCAGGTCCTACAGACGGCTGGGGGGCGGGCAACTCTGTGGTAGGCGGCGCGAAATCCGAACTGAAAACTGGCTGCGGATCGTACGTGATCGGCAGAGGAGGCAAGTACGCTACGGGAGGTTTCGGTGGTGGTGCGAATCGCAAGCCCATGGGCGAGGACTTGCCCAAATATCCTTGCGGTGACGTTGCCTTTGGGGCAGCAGGACTCGAAGAGGACGCTGCCTTTTTCGACCCAGCCGGAACCCCGCCATAAGTCGTAGCCAGAATGATCAAACTCAAAACGCCAATCACGCGGTGGACGTGGGCGATGCTCGCGGTCGAATTAGAGTACATTTGCTTCATAAGACACCCTCGATGGCTTAGTGCCTGCAGTCACACTGTTCCTCGAACACATTTGCTAAACGACGGGCCACATTCCGCAGTCGGACAAAAATACCAACCGACCTGATGATTCACCAGGGCGCCTGTCATTTTTTTCCGACTCAAAAGTGTCCCGTGAGGACTTAGCACTGTCAATGCCAAAGACTCATCCACACGCCGCGACGTCGAGAGCGCTCGGTGATTCACATCCCGACATCGATCAACCGTGGCAGGTCCTGCCTACGATGTTCGCTAACTCTGAAAACCCAGAAGTTTCCGCTCCTTTATCGTCCGGGCAACCTGTGGCGGAACCATGTCCTCCCAAGCGGGATCGTTCGCTCTAATTTTGGCCAGCGTATCCCTTGAAAAAATCGACAGGTACTTTTCTTCGTAATCTCGCAGACCCAATATGAACTGGTTCTCAATGAGGTAAGCGTAGAGATGGCGGAGATGGGAGGCTACGCGCAGGTTCCCAGCCGTCAAAATGCTGCCGGACGCTGGGTCCTGATATGGGTACACATACAGGCGAAGTCCATTTCTGAAAAGACGGCCGAACGACTCTAAGATGCCTCCTTCCAAATCGGTGTAGTATTTCTCCTCAAATAACTCTTTGAGCGTCGGAACCCCCATCGCGACGCCAATTAATTGTTTCGTGTACCTAAAGAAGTAGGTCGCCAACCGGTGGTATTCCAGATAGTTCGAAATCAGCACGGTTTTCCCAATTGAACTGAGGATATCAACCCTGTCCAAGAAATCCTTGTGATCAATGATTCCTCCGTCCGTCAGGTTCTTGAGGGTCATCTCCAACAGCACAACGACTTGATCTCCTTGCAGTTGTGGCTCTTGCACAAGTTGGGCCAGAGATGACTGGAGCATGTGCAGCGTCGTCTTCGTAACAGGTCTGAAGCTCCCTCGTTCGACGAGTATCGGTTTCTTGTAGAGAACGTCCGCAGCTTGCACCACCTCGCCATCCGCGTTGAACATCGCGGCAAGCGCTAAGCCTTTCTGAACGAGTTGCAGGCTCATGAGCCGGTTATCAACTTTTTCAAAAGCCGGTCCGGAAAACCGGATCATGTCCACTTCCACGCGCTCTGGCGTCAAACCGTCGATCAGTGATGCAACAAGATCTTCAGGATCTTGGTGCAGATAAAGTGCGCCATACACCAGATTGACTCCAATAATGCCGAGTGTCTCTTGTTGCTGCACGTTCTCCTTGTCCAGCATGCGCACGTGGATGATGATGTCCGACGGCGGTTCGCCAGGCTGTGTTTGCAGACGTATTCCCATCCAACCTTGACCCTCATCGGGTCGAGTGAAACTGCGAGCGGTCACCGTGTCCGCAAAGACGAAGAACTTTGTGTTGCTGCCCCGTTTCTCCTTCAGCCGTTCATGCAGCAACCCAAACTCATGCTCCAGCATCTTCTGCAAGCGTTCACGACTGACATAGCGCTTGCTTGGGCCGTAAATGGCGTCGCTAATGGTCATGTCATAGGCGGACATGGTTTTCGCGATGGTGCCCGCAGCTCCACCAACACGAAAAAACCACCGGGCGACCTCCTGTCCGGCCCCAATCTCTGCGAACACACCGTATTTGGTTGGGTCTAAGTTAACTCGTAATGCCTTCTGGTGGGTGTCAAGTCGATCGCTTTTCATATGGCGAGCAATTGTTTTTGGCAGCGAACACAAACTCGGCACGCTCAGCGCCCTCGGCCTCGATGCCGAGTTCTCTCCCCATGTGTTTTGGGTCCATCGGGCAACGCTGCGCGCGCTTCGGAATGCTTGCGGCTCTGGCCTGATTAGTCAGTATCGGCGGTGATTACGGCTGCTAGACCGGATTAAATCAAGCCGAAAGAAAGCGCTAACGGAGGGTGGCAGGCTGGTCATTCCTCGGGTTTCTTGCGCTGGGCACGTCCCAGAGTTCGTTTCAAGAAATTATCGATCTCAACTTCTTGCTTCGGAGAGAAGCTCTGGAAACCGTCACTTTCAGGACTTGGCTCCGGACTCGAGGCCACCGCCGCAACCTCTTCCACATCCTCCGCGTTGGGCTCCGCGTCGGCGGATGGAGCCGGATCGTCGGCTGGGGCATTCGGGGAAACCGCGGCTTCGACTGCGAGGCTGGCGTTAGCCGGTCCATGAGGAGCGGCATTCGAACCGGGCGTCGCGGTTGGCGCGCCATTGCTTTGGCGCCAGCGGCCTGACTCGATGTTCGCCAATTTATTGTGCAACACGATGAGTTCGCGGGTCTCACGGTAGTGTTGCTCTTCGATTTTTTGTTTGAAATCTTGCAACTTGTCGGAAATCGGCTGCAGAAGCTGGTTGAGGTTGGATTTCGTCAGGTCGCTGAGAGTCTGCGATTTTTCCTCCAGGAGCTGCTGAACAAGATTTCTGAATTCGTGGGTGAGTCTTTGCTGAAAGTGGGCCAGGTCGCTTTTCTGATGCTCCAGCTTCTGCTCCAAGTGGCTCCGGCTGCCGCGTTCTCGGGAGAGTTCTGCGTGGAGCGAAATGTTAAACTGGCGCTCCTGAGCCAGCTCGTTTTGGAAGGATTGCCTTTGATCTTCAACAAACCGGTAGCGCTCCGCCAGTTTGGCCAGTTCAATCTGAAGCGCATTGTAGTTTTTTTCCAGGCTAAGCCGCTCCTCTTCGGCGGCGCGTCGCAATGCGCTTTGCCGGCCGCGGTACGAAAACCATCCCGTGCCGAAGCCGATGACTAGTCCTAGCGCCAAACAAAGCAGATCGGGAGTCATGGGGAAACGCGTTTGCCGAGCTGCAAGCGGAGAGTTTCAAAGCTTGATTGTTCGTCGCGGCGAAAGTGGAGACGAATCATAATGCACGGCCAAATCAGCGAGCTGTTTCAAGTTTATATTGGCTTATTTAACCAGGATTTGGTAATTCAGCAAGGGATTGTTATGCCGTTGAAGATAACATTCTTAAATCAGAAGGGTGGCGTGGGAAAATCCACCTCCACCGTCTTAATCGGAGCCGCTCTGAGCGCGGCAGGCTATCAAGTCGCCTTTGAGGACACGGACAGTCAGGGGTCACTCACGATGTGGACAAACAAGATCGGCAAATTGCCGATGATCCACGAATGCCCAACGGCTGAGGTGATTCTTTGCGATACTCCCGGGCGAATCGATTTAAACCAGGAAGAGCACGAAGGATTCTTCAGAACGATCATCCAGTCGAGCGACCGCTTGGTGATCGTCTCCGAAAAGAGCCTGTTCAGCACGCAGGCTTCGATCCCCATGATTGAGCTCGTGAAAAAGTACATGCGAGCTGAGGCCAAGGCGATGATCCTGTTCAACAAGGTGCGTCAGCGCACTTTGGTGGGCCGCCAAGACGAGCTCGAAATGGCCCAGGATCTTGGCTTGCCGGTTTTGAAGAACTCTCTGCCTTTGGCTGCGGCCTACGAGAACGTGCAGATTGAAGGATTTACGGCGGTGTTGGGAAAGAACAGGGAGAAGATTTTCTCGTTAGCCCTTGAAATCCTTAAATGAGCAGCAAGGCTTCCAGCTCGCTGAAGGAACTGAAAGGATTGCGAGAGGCTGTTCTAGCCGAGGAAAAAGCCCGAACTCAGGCTCTGCTTCAAAACCTGCCCGACGCGTCGCCGGACGAACCAGTGGAGGAACAGCCAATCTCTTCTTCGCCTGGGCCTCCCGCCGAAGAAACCGACGTCGGCCCGTCTGTGCCTGCACCTGAGGTGCCACGTCCACCGCCACCGCAGCCTGTTCCCGCCAAACCGCCAGCCCCCCGTCCGCCAGCGCCGACCGTTAACCGCGCCAAACCGAGCAAGGACCTCACTCTCACCATTCCTCTCACGCCGAAGTTTCAGGAGAGTTTACAGAGAAACGTTGAGAATGCTCGTTGGAGTCCGGCCCAATTGGTCATGGAGATTATGCGGGTCACACTCCATCAGGGTTACCCTGAAGTTCGTTTTGCCGATCAAGTGGTGGCTAGGCCGGGAACCTACCGCACTTACGAGCGAAATCCTCTCGAAACGACGCTGAAAATTATTAGCGGCCAGGGTGTGTTCAGTGTCAGTGTCAAACCGCAAAACCCGGAATTCCAGCACTGGTTAGCTTACTTCGCAGAGCAAAAGGCTCCGGATCCAGAAAAGTCGGCTGGACAAGTCTGTCTCTTTTCCCTGCAGTCTTTTCTGGAGAGCATGGAAGATTTCAGGCCGCAGGATTGGGTTAAGAGCATCTCACCGGACGCTTTTGCGGTGGTCCCGTTGGGTTGAGAGTTTGTCCAAAAAAGAAGGCGGCACTGATCGTGCCGCCTGTGCTGTGAGGCTGGAAGCAATCCAGCTTCGAGCTTAGCTCAAGAGCCGCAAGGCCGATTGCGGTAGCAAGTTGGCTTGCGCCAACATCGCCGTGCCCGATTGCACCAGGATGTTCAAGCGCGCAAACTGCGTGCTTTCCTCCGCCACATCCACGTCCTTGATCCGGCTGTTGGCCGCCGACAAATTCTCATTGAGAATCGTCAACTGCTCGCCGGTCAGGTTCAAGCGCTGGATGTTGGCCCCAACCTGCGCCCGCATGTTGGCCAGGGATTGGATGGCGGTTTTGATCTGGTTCAACGCCGAATAGGCCGCCAACGAGGTCGAGATCGAAACTCCACTGTAGGCGTTGAGCACCCCGGTGGAAGTCGAACCGGACAAGTTGGCCGCGTTGAGCGCGAAGGTCAGCGCATCGCTGTCGATGGTGACCGCCACTCCGGAACTGGCAAACAAGCTCACCCCGTTGAACTGCTTGCTGGTGATGTCGCTGATGTAGCTCTGCAACTGCGTGAACTCCGACTGGTAATTGGACAAGTCGGTGTTGGTCTTGGTTGCGTCTTGGGCCAAGACCGACAACTCGCTCATCCGGTCCAACGCCTTCTGCACTTTCTGGATGAAGCCATCCTGGGTCTGACTGTAGGAGACCGCATTCTGGACGTTGACGTTGGTGGCGGAGTTCCGGTTGATTTGGGCGTCGAACTTAATCGACTGAGCCAAACCTGCGGCGTCGTCTTCTGGGGACACAATGCGCGAGCCGGACGACAAGCGGGCCAGCGATTTGCTCAGCGCCGAGTTGGACGCGCTCAGCAAGCGGGCTGAATTCATTGCTGAGACGTTGGTATTGATAACCATAAGACAATTCCTTTTGTCTAGTTGTGTTTAACAGCCGGCATCCTTGCCGGTGGAAAACTTTGGTTCAGGCGTTTTCCGTTTCTCCTGTGCGATACCCAAGGCTACCGCGGCCTCTGACCGAAACAGCCGACGCGCCAAAAGCTCTCCAAAATGCTTGTGATGCACGAAGCCACTTCGGCCAAATCTGTTGCTGGGAGTGTTCGGCCCGGCTCAAGCCGCTCTGAGCCGCAAATCTACAACGGATTCCGATACGACCGTTGCAGTGCCGGCACATCCGGCTCCGACGGGCAAACTCACTCCGAAAATTTCAATTCAATGAAGTCTCAGGAGCACAACCTGGCTGGTTGCAGGCCAGAGAGTATTCTCGCCGCAAGCGCTCGTCGCCTCTCGGCGACCCGCACCTCGACATCGAAGGTTCCCTCCAGCGCGCCGCTTGGCGGGTTCAGAAACGCGTTCTGAAAAAACCAAGCCCGACGCGGACGAAGCGTCCTCTCACTCAATTGAACTCTGCTAGAGTCAACGAGGCAGACCTCCGCCGCGGCCCGACACTTCTCAGACTCCACCCGAGCCAAGAGCGCCTGCACGAGTTCTGCCCAAGGCCCCTTCCGATGCCAGGAGTGTCCTCCGCTAATCCTTGGGACAACACCTCACCGTCGGAGTCAGGACAGCCTTTCGGAAGGCCGACTTCTCGAATCGGGATTGTGATTGAGGAAGTGCGGTGCGCCAGCACCAAGTCTAGCCACCGACTGCAGTGATCTATGTCACCATACGACAAATCCTTTTGTCTGAATGTTCACCGGCGTCCATGCCGTTGGAAAAACTCTCTCAGGCGTTTTCCGGTTACCTGTGCGGTAGCAAAGGCCTACCGCGGCCTATTCTGACAGTCGGACCGCCAAGGGAAAACTTTAGGGAAATGCCGCAGGCGGTGTGGAACAAAAGTGCTGAGAAAACCGAAGATCGGGCGATCAGAGTGTCGGAGTAACGGAGTATCGGAGTAGTGGATCGGTCAAAACTCCGATACCCCGATACGCCGTCACCTCATTACTCCATGACTTCACTTGAGCTGCCGCTAGGACGCAGAGTCGAGCGCATGACGGACCCTGCGGCACACTTCGCTCGGCAGGTAGGGCTTCTGAATGAAATCTTTGGCTCCGATTTTCTGCAGGTCATTTGCCAAATCCGGGTCGAGGTAGCCGCTTGCGAGAATGCTCTTGGCGTCGGGCCGAATCGCTTTGATGCGCGAGACCGCTTCCGTGCCGCTCAGTTTCGGCAGCCCGAGATCGGCGATCACGAGGGCAATCTCATCCTGATGGCGCCGGAAAATTTCGACAGCTTCCAACCCATCGCCCGCGGTGAGGACTTTGTAACCGTTTTGCGTCAGGAGCGCGGTCATCAATTCTTGGAGTGATTCTTCGTCCTCCACGACCAGGATGGTTTCGGTTCCGCGGCAAGGCTCGTCGCTGGGCCGCAATTCCACGGCTTCCCCTTGGGAGAGGCAAATGGGGACGGGCAAATAGATACGAAAGATCGTGCCACGGCCCACTTCACTCTCCGCTTCAATGAAGCCGTTGTGGCTTTTGACCACTCCATAGGCGACGGCCAGTCCGAGGCCGCTTCCTTGGTCGCGGCCCTTGGTTGTGAAAAACGGCTCGAAGATGCGCGAGAGCGTCGCTTCGTCCATCCCAACCCCCGTGTCGGAGAGGCTGATGCAAAGGTAGTCGATGGGCAGCATTTCCGGGAACCGGGTGTGCAACGCCGCGGCATTGATGATTTCCGTGCGGAGGGTGAGTTCTCCACCCTGCGGCATTGCGTCGCGGGCGTTCAGACAGAGGTTGAGCAACGCCTGGTGCAATTGGTTGGAGTTGCCCGTGACAAACGGGAGGCTGTGGCTGAGCCGGTGTGAAAAGCGGATCGTTCTTGGAAATGTGTCCACGAGCATCTTGGTCAATTCTTCGATCAAAGTGTTGATGTTGACCGGCTCCAAGGACAATTCGGTTTTTCTGGCAAAGGTGAGGATTTGCCGGACCAAGCTGGCGCCTCGATGAGCGGCCCGGATGATCGATTCGAGGCATCTTCGGGACGCTTCTTCGTCCAGCCTGGATTCGACGACGGAGGACGCGTGGCCCAAGATGATGCAGAGCAAATTGTTGAAATCGTGTGCGATGCCTCCGGCCAGTGTGCCCAGCGACTCCATTTTCTGCGATTGCCGGAGTTGCGCCTCCAGGGCTAGACGCTGTGTGATATCATTGGCCAGAATCAACGCCGCTCGTCGCCCCTGGAATAAAATGCCGTTGGAAGTGATCTCCACGTCGATCAAGGTCCCATCTCGCTTTCGATGCCGCCAGACCGCTTCCAGACTCGGACCTGAAATGGATAACTCGCCGGTTGCCGATGGGGGCGGCACGTCCGTTTGACTCGCGGTCGGCGCCTGGAGGTCTTTCACGGTCATCCGCAGGAATTCCTCTTTCGCATAACCGTAATGATGGATGGCGGCTTCGTTGACGGCCAGAAAACCGAGTGTCTCTTCGCTGACGACCCACATGGGGTGCGGGTTCCTATCGAACAAGAGCCGGTACTGCTCTTCGCGGTCGCGGAGTTCCCGTTCGATCTTTTTCCGTTGCACGGCGTGGCTGACCGAGCGCTGGAGCAAGGCCGGTGTGATTTGGCCTTTGACCAGATAGTCGGCCGCGCCGGCGCCGATGGCCTCAACATCCACTTGCTGGTCTCCGACACCGGTCAGCATAATGATTGGCGCCGCGCAGCCGTGGCTCATGGCGCCTCTCAGCAGATCCAGGCCATTGTGCCGCCCCAGACGGTAGTCGATCAAATAAACCTCCTGATCGTTGCGCAATAACGCCTCGCGAGCTTCGTCGAAATTCGAGATCCAAGTCAGCTCGTACTGCTCCCGTGTGATCTGCGCGAAGAGATCGCGCGTGATGATGAAATCGTCTTCGTCGTCCTCGACCAGGAGGATTTTTAACGGTGGCATAACAACGGTCAGTCGGGCTTTTCGGGCGGCAGTTCCACAATCTCAAACCAGTACTTCCCCAAAGCCCTCATGACCTCCACCAGCCCCTGGAAGGTGACCGGTTTGGTGATGTAAGAATTCACTCCGAGGTTGTAACTGCGATAGATATCCTCTTCGGCTTGCGAGGTGGTCAAGATCACGATCGGGATTTGCCGAAGGTCCGGATGGGTCTTGATTTCCTCCAGCGCTTCGCGCCCGTCTTTCTTGGGCATGTTCAGGTCGAGGAGGATCAACCCCGGCCGAGGAGCGTCGGCCGGATCGCGGTATTTCCCGCGGCGGTACAAATAGTCGAGCAGATCTTCGCCATTTTCGGCGAACCGAAGGTCGTTCGCGAGCCGGTTCTCATCGAGGGCCTGTTTGGCGAGCAAACGGTCGTCCGGGTCGTCGTCCGCCAGGAGGATCGTGATGGGTTTGGCAGCTTCGGGTTTCATAGTCTTACGCGGGCCTGTTTTGGGAGAGCGGCAGCTTCACGATGAAAGTGGCTCCTTTGTCCGGCGCGCTTCTCGCCGTGATGGTGCCCCCATGACGTTCCACAATCTTGCGGCAAATGGCCAAGCCGATGCCGGTGCCTTCATAGTCTTGGCGGCCATGCAGCCGCTGGAAAACGCCAAAAATTCGGTCCAGGTATCTTTCGTCGAACCCGATGCCATTGTCCTCGACGAGGATTTCACTCGTGCGATTCGGGGAGGGCTGTTCCGCGCCGGCGGCTCCGGGGGTTTCGAGAAGCCGGCCATGGATTTTCACCACTGGCGAAACGCCCGGCCGGTGGAATTTCAGGGCGTTGCTGATGAGGTTTTGGAAGAGCTGCCGCATTTGAAGCGGGTCCGCCTCGAGGGTGGCCAACTCGCCCAACTCCACTTTGGCGCCCGTTTGCTGAATGCGGATTTCAAGATCGGACAAAACTTCCCGAATGATGCGGCATAGACTGACCTTTTGAAATGGGTTGGCCTGTGTGTTCACACGGGAAAACAGCAACAAATCGTTGATTAATGTGTGCATCCTTTTGGCCGCATTGAGCATTCGATCCAAGTAATCCCGGCCCTCTTCCTTCAGTCCATGGCCGCAAATGGCTTTTAGTCGGTCTCCGAATGCCTGGACCTTGCGCAGCGGTTCCTGGAGGTCGTGCGACGCGACATAGGCGAAGGCCTGGAGTTCGTTGTTGCTGCGCGTCAGCTTGGCCGCCAGCGATTGGAGTTGTTCGTAAGTCCGCTTGCGTTCGGTGATGTCCCGAATGATGCCGCTGAACACCATCTGCTCGCTGACTTCCCAAGTCGATAACGAGAGTTCCAACGGGAACTCCGTCCCGTCTTTGCGCAATCCTTCCAGCTCGACCGTCTTGCCGATGACGTGGGGAACGCGCGTGGCCCGGAATCGTTCCAACCCCCGGAGATGGTCTTCGCGAAAGCGCTCCGGCATGAGAGTCGTCAGCGGCTGGCCGACCACCTCCTGTTCCGAATATCCAAAGATCAATTCGGCGCCTTTGTTCCAGAGAATGATGCGTCCCTGGAGATCGGCCAGAACGATGGCGTCGTAGGCGGACTCGACCACCGAACGGAATTTGAGCTCCGAAGTTCGGGCCGCTTGTTCGGCGCGTTTCCGTTCCAGGACTTCTTCCTGGAGTTCGCGCGTCCGTTCTCCAACGCGTTTTTCCAATTCGTCGTGAGCCTTCTGCAGCTCCGCGTCCCGCTGCTGAATTTGCTGCAACATGTGGTTGAAGGCATCGATCAATTCCCCGAGTTCATCCTCGCTTTCCTTGACG
The DNA here is from genome assembly GCA_016209525.1 of Verrucomicrobiota bacterium. Lineage (GTDB taxonomy): Bacteria > Verrucomicrobiota > Verrucomicrobiia > Limisphaerales > SIBE01 > VHCZ01. The sequence goes on along the minus strand of JACQWK010000199.1, from coordinate 30,077 downwards.
GCGCGCCGAGAGTAGTTCTTCTGTTCCGAAACCACCCGAGAGGTTTGCGCCAGATGGAGAATCGGCCGGGAAATCACGCGTTGAAGTTGCGCCGAAAGCACCAGCGCAATCGCAGACGAACAAACGAAGACCGCGGCGACAATTCCCACATATCCGCGAAACCGGTCGTACATTTCTGCCAGGTTGGATTTCAGATAGACCGTGCCGATGGTTTCATTCCCCGCGACGATGGGCCAAACCAAGTCCAAGAACTGACCGCGGAATTGGTGTCCTGGCGGCCGTGGCAGCGGCAGATCAAGATCGGTCAGGGGCTTGTTTGTCGGGTAACTCGCGAATACTTCGCCGTCATTTTTGCGGATGCAGGCGGCGGCGATGTGCTCCTTGGCCTGCAACGTCTGGAGCGTTCGCCGGGCCTCCTCCTCATTGTCGAACGACAACGGCACCGCGCAACTGTCGGCCATGATCTGCCCCAGCGTCGTCAAATCTTGCACGGCGGATCTCCGGAAGACGATGATCTCGTAGGTCACGAACGCCGCGCACGCGATGAGCAAGGCGACCCCGCTGGCCAGCATGATGATCCAGATCAGCTTGCGCTTGATGGAAATCGTCCGAAGAAAATTGCGTGTCACAGGACTAGTTGCTGCTGCGTGGATCCTCGCTGCCGATCCCCAATTTCAGCAGTCGCGAGCTGACCTTCAGCCCCGCCTTCTCGGCGATGTGTTGGTTGATTCGAAACCGCACTTTGTTCCCGGCCATGATCAAGTCGATCATGCCGCCCTGCTCGCAGAATTGCTCGATCTTGTCGCCGACCGTCAAGGTCGCCAAACCTTTCAGGGAGTCGAGGATTTGACGCAATTCCCGATTCTCCGAGGGGCTGATGAATAGGATGTGGCAGAATTCGATCTTTCTCGCGTTTGGGAATCGCTTGATCACCAGCGAGCGGTTGCCGATCTTTTTCCCGCTGATGGTGAGTTCGAGATCCTTCCGGAACGGATCGTCGCCCAGAATTCCGATGCAAAACGGGCTGGTCTCGGTCGGGAATGCCGTCGCCGGCCACTCGACGAATTTGGCGAAGTTGAAGAGAAACGCGGCTTTGATCTGGTACTCCGTGGGTTGGGCTTGTTCCGCCGCCCGGCTTTGGCCAAGCGTCACGCCGAGGAGGGTCAAGCCAACCAGAAAATGTGTGAGAGCGTGTTTTGAAAATGGGTGGAACGGGCTACGAGCCCGTTTTCGGCGGCAACCTTCCGCCGAGAATGGCGGCAGGCCAGTGGCCTGTTCCACCCAAAAGGCATTCTCAAAACACGCTTTGAGACGCATCACGCAGCGGTCTTGGTTCACGCTCGGCGGCCGGTTCCAAACTCGCCAAGACTGTGATTCCATCGCCATCCGGGAGTCCTAGAATTGCCAAGTCATTTTGGCGTAAACGCTCCGCTGGACTTCCGTCGGAGTGACCAGGAATCCTGGGCCGAATTCCGGATGCCGATCGTCCAGGATATTTTGCACGCCCACGCTGAGTTCCAGAGCATTTGACGGCCGCCACCCAATCCGCGCATCCAGCCGCACATAATTGGGCACACCTCGGTTCGGCAGATTATCGACGTAGTTCAATGCGGCGTCGAGTTGGAGATGGTAAGGGAGATCCAAATAGGATCGAAGATGCACCTGATGATGGGGGCTGTCTCCTTCCGCGATTTCGCTGCCTGGCACGTTGCTGTGAAGCTGCATTTGCAGGAAGCTATAGCCAAAGTTCAACCGCCAGGAATCACTCAACGACCAGTTCAGCGAGGCTTCCGCGCCGTACGTTTCCCCGTCCATGCCGTTCTGTGGGTGAGCCAGAGGGATCGGGGGAAACGGGGGCGGAAGCCTCGGCGCAAATCCGAACGGTTGTCCGACCAGAAGGTCATCGTATCGGTTATAGAACGTGGCCAAATCGACAGAGGTTTTGGGTGTCGGCTGGATTCGATATCCGACCTCATAGGCGATCAGATTCTCGGATTCAAAATCCTCATTGCCTACCAGCAGAAGCGGGAACGGCGGCGGTCCTGCGGCGGGCGGCGGCGCATACCAAACCTCAATCGAGTGTTCCCATCGCGCCGGACTGCGGACCGCGCGGGAGACTGCCGCCCAAAACGTGTGCTTGTCGTGGGGTGTCCAGAGCAATCGCGAGCTCGGTTGAACCTCGGATCCGCTGTAATCGTTGTGCTCGAACTTGGAACCGAGGGTGAGCCGGAGGCGGTCCTCCACCAGCGTAATTTCGTCCTGTAAAAAAGCGCTGAAAAGCTGATCGTTCCGCTCGGCGGGCCGAAAGAGGACGCTCCCGCTCCGATCTCTTCCGTCTCTTAACTCGTCCGCGCTGAGCCGGTAACCCAGCCCCCACAGGACCTCCTGACGCGGTCCCGCCGATAACCGATGCTGAAAATCCACGTCATAGGTGTTTCGGATTTCTCGGTGGATGCGATCGTCCCGTTCTGTCCGGTCAAAGTAGAGCTGCAGCGCAAGGTCCGAGCTTTCCGAAACAGAGTGTTTCCAGGAACCGAGAAGATTGCCGCCCGCCACCAGCGCCCGGCCTTCCAACGCCCGAAAAAATGTGGGCGGAGGAAAAGCAAACAACCTCTGGCCCATGTTCCCATCGTAATAGTCGCCCTGAACGGTCAACGAGTCGGAGTCGGAAATCTGCCAATCCGCCTTGAATCCCCCGCGCCACATCTCCCATTCGTCAAACGCATCTCGTCCTGCGGCATCGACGAAATCATCGCGGTTAAAATACTTCGCATACACTCGGTAATAAGCGTTCCGGCCCAACTTTCCACCGTAGCGAATGCCGCCAGACCCGATTTCTTCGGTGCCGCCGCCGCCTGAAATCAGCCCTCCTTGCGTCTCGGCCGCGCTCTTGGTGATCACATTGATCACGCCGTTGACGGCATTGGCGCCCCACAGGGAAGCGCCCGGCCCGCGAATCACTTCAATCCGGTCGATGTCCTCCAGCATCGTGTCCTGCACATCCCAAAACACTCCCGAGAACAAGGGGCTGTACACGCTCCGGCCATCCATGAGGACCAGAAGCTTGTTGGCGAAAAAGTCATTGAATCCCCTCGCGCTGATCGCCCACGAACTGGATCCGATTCGAGCCACATTCACACCCGGAGCCATGCGCAAGGCCTCGGCAATCGAGGTCGCGCCGGAACGTCGAATGTCCTCTTGCGTGACCACATAGACCGCCGCCGCTGATTGCGAAACTTTCTGCGGGGACCGCGATACCGTGGTGACCTCGATATCCATCAATTGTTCGAGGGGAAGCTCCGTTAGCCTTTCGGGACGGATTGATGAATCACGCGCCTCCGCGGCCCTCGATGCCGCGGGGCCCGCGAAAGCCGCCAGGAGCAACGCGTGTGGAAGGTTTTTCAGAATCATCTGGCGAGGATGCGCACGTGGCACATCCTTCTTGTTGACGACTCCGGAAGCAGGTTTGGTTACAGGACGAGCCATCTTGATCGTCACGAGGCAGTCATGCTCGAAACATCGCATGGATTCCTTTCTCCAGTTTCACCGGAACGAACCAACGCTGTGAGGATCGCGTTCCCGGTCAAACCGATGGGTTGGCGCTTAGCAGCAGAACGCTTATATCGGGGTCCGGCGGAAAACGCGAGAACAAATGGAAAAAGGATTTGACAGCTCCGCGTCCTTGAATCATTCTATCCGCATCCGTTGATGGAACGGACTCATTCAGAGTGGTGAAGGGACTGGCCCAATGAAACCACGGCAACCGGCTGAAGCTCGACGCTCGGCGTCCAGGTGCCAATTCCAGCTCAAGCACACGAACCCTTGGGAAAGATGAGAAGAGTCGAACGGCCTTCGCCCCCTCTCCTCCGAATGAGACGGGGTTTTTTATTGCCCCGCAGCAGCGCGGCGCATGACACAGCTCGTCGTAGCGCGGACTTGATGTCAGCAGGATCGCCGATCTGCAATCGGCAGCGCGTTGGCAAGTCCCTGCGTGCAAAAACGAGTCGCCCTGCCGCAGAATGCAATTCTGCGATACGGCAGATTGAAAATCTGCGCTACGGAGCAGAGACTTTTGTCATGCGCCCGCCGAAGCGCAGCGAGATGAACTATGGAAAAGAACGATGGTTTCATGAAGGCGCTCAGATGCCGGGAGTGTGGTCGGGAATACCCGCTGAACGCAACTCACGTTTGTGAATTTGATTTTGGGCCGCTGGAGGTGGTGTATGACTATGAGCGCATCAAGCACTGTCTCACGAAATCGGTTATCCATGGCCGTCCGGAAACGATGTGGCGCTATCGCGAGCTGCTGCCCATCGCCCATGAGCCGACAGTCGGTTTTCAGGTGGGGTACACGCCGCTGGTCAAAGCGGATCGCTTGGCTCGCCAGCTCGGCATCCGCGAGCTCTGGATTAAGAATGACACGGTCAATTATCCGACCCTCTCGTTCAAAGACCGCGTGGTGAGCGTGGCCTTGAGCCGCGCGAAGGAACTCGGCTTTTCCACGGTGGCCTGCGCTTCGACCGGCAACTTGGCCAATTCGGTTTCCGCCAACGCGGCGGCCGTCGGATTGAAGGCTTATGTTTTCATTCCGGCCGATCTGGAGGAGGGAAAGATCGTCAACTCTCTGATTTACGGGGCCAATGTGATCGGCATCCGGGGCCATTACGACGAGGTCAACAGGCTCTGCGCCGAAATCGCGGGAAAGTTCGGTTGGGCGTTCGTGAATGTGAACATGCGGCCCTACTACGCGGAGGGCTCCAAGAGCATGGGCTTTGAAATCCTGGAACAGCTCGGATGGCGCATTCCGCACCACACGGTCGTGTGCATGGCCTCGGGCTCTCTGCTCACGAAAATCCACAAGAGCTACCAGGAGTTCATCAAACTGGGCCTGGTCCCTGACGCCAAGTACAGAATCCATGGCGCTCAAGCTTCCGGGTGCGCTCCCATCTCCACGGCCCACAAGGCGGGAATGGATTTCTTCAAACCCGTTAAACCCAATACCATCGCCAAATCCCTGGCGATCGGCACTCCCGCCGATGGTTTTTACGCCCTTCGCGTCTTGAAAGAGACCGGCGGCTCGGGCGACGACGCGACGGACGACGAGATACGGGAAGGGATGAAACTGTTGGCCGAGTGCGAGGGGATTTTTGCCGAAACGGCCGGAGGCGTGACGGTGGGTGTGGCGAAGAAACTCATTGCCAGTGGTAAGATTCCGGCCAATGATTCGGCCGTGCTCTGCATTACTGGGCACGGCCTGAAAACACTCGATGCCGTAGTAGGCCATGTCGGGCGCACGCGAGAGATCAAACCAAGCCTGCGCGAATTTGAATCCCTTTTGAATGCGGAAAACCATAGCGAGTTGTTAAGCCGGTGAATATGCCAGTCAAAGTACGAATTCCCACGCCGTTGCGGAAGCTGACCAACAACGAAGAAATCGTCGAAGTCCAAGCCAAGACCGTCCGGGACGCCATCGCGGAACTCCAGACGCGGTACCCTGGGATCAAGGAACGGCTCATTGATACGGATGGATCCGTCCGCCGCTTCGTCAATGTTTACGTGAACGAGGAAGACATTCGATTCCTCCAGAACCAGGAAACTCCCATCAAAAGCGGCGACGAAATCAGCATCATTCCGGCGATCGCAGGAGGCTAATCGCAATCTCAAATTTGAGATTTGAAACCTCAAATTCCCTAGCATGGCAGCCGCATCCAAAAAGAGGAAAGCCCATTCCGGCACAAGGCCGGAGCAGCACGAGACGAAGCGACTCTGGCTGATGTACCCCGCCCGCTTGATCACGACCCCGGTGATCTGGCAGTTGGGGCAGAAGTTCAAGGTGGTCACCAATGTTCGCCAAGCCAGCGTGACCGACGAAATCGGCATCGTTTGCTTGGAACTGGCAGGCCAGCGCGCCGTGATCAAGGAAGGCATCAAATGGCTGGAAAAGATGGGAGTCAGCGTTGAACCGGTCGAGATTAACGTGATCGAAAGCTGACCCAACGAAACGGTGCGGGCGGTTCGCGATTGTACCAGGGGAGGCGCTTGTTCGTCCGTTTTCGGGCACGTCACGGACAGGAGTGTCCGAGTTACGGCCAAGACGAGAATTGCGGATTACGAGCTTGACCATTGGAGGCACGCGAGTTATACAAACAGCCGTGGCGTAGATCCTACTGCGTACAACCCAAACGAAACCCAAATAGCCTATGACAAAGCGTGACTTGGTCGTTCGAATCAGTGAGGAGACGAGCCTGGTTCAGCAACAGGTGTTGGAGGTCGTGCAAAAGACCCTCGATTATATTGCTGAAGCCGTTGCCAATGGCACCAAAGTGGAGTTGCGCAATTTCGGAGTTTTCGAGGTGAAAATCCGCAAAGCTCGCGTGGGTCGCAACCCAAACGCCCCGGAGGCCGATGTCCGCATCCCGCCGCGGGCGGTGGTTAAATTCAAGCCCGGAAAGGAAATGCGTGAAGCCGTGCTAAAGCTCACGCCAAAAGAAGATGCCCAGCCGCCCGCCCAACCCAAGCCGTAATTCTTCGCAATCGCTGTTACCGTCCGAGTCAACCGCAAATGGACGCCAACGCACACGAATAGGACGCGTGGAACTGCCTTGTTACCTTAGAGGATGCTGCCGATTCGCGTCCATCCGCATCCGTTAGCGGTTCCGCACTCTTCTCAGTTCGATTTCTTCTTGGAACTAATACCGACATGGATCGTTTGCCCGGTTTCCGCGACTTTTATCCCGAACCGCTTCCTCATGAGGATGTGTGGAGTGCCGATGCCAGGAATTACATCTTTGAAATCTGGCGCGGCGTGGCGCGGCGCTACGGCTTTCGGGAATACGACGGCCCGCCGCTTGAACCTCTGGAGCTTTACACAACCAAAAGCGGCGATGAGATCGTTGGCCAGCTCTACAATTTCACGGACAAAGGTGACCGCGCCGTGGCGCTGCGTCCAGAAATGACGCCTACGCTCGCCCGGATGGTGGCGGCCCACTCGCGAAACTACAAGAAACCCATCAAATGGTTTGCGATCCCGCAACTTTTTCGTTACGAACGGCAGCAAAAGGGAAGGCTTCGCGAACATTTTCAGTTGAATGCCGATATCTTCGGCGAGACCGATCCGGCGGCCGACGCCGAGTTGTTAGCCCTCTTGATCGACTCGCTGCGCGCTCTGAGATTGACCGCGGATGATTTCGTTGTGCGACTGAGCAGCCGGGCGGGCTGGCGGGACTTTTACGCGGCCCATGCCAGGAATCCGGAGAAGGAATACGAGTTTTACCAGCTCATCGACAAACTGGAACGCCAAGACCGCGCACACAGCGACGCGAAGCTCAAGGAACTCGGCTTCTCGCTAGACGAGGTGGAAAGATTTATCGCGGCGGCTACGCCCACGGTTGAACTCGCCGCCATTCTCAAAAATCTTGAAGCTAGAGGCTTGGCGGACTTCGTGAAGATAGACTACAACGTCATCCGCGGACTCGCTTATTACACGGGTATCGTGTTTGAGGCGTTTGACAAAAAGGGCGAATTCCGCGCCATCGCCGGCGGCGGCCGTTACGACAATCTGGTCAACCTCATGTCCGGCGGAAGAGTCGATATGCCCGGCCTGGGCTTTGGCATGGGTGACGTCGTGCTGCTGGAACTTCTGCGGGCACGGAAGCTCCTTCCCGTTTTCAACGCTCAATCCGACGTGTTTTGCTTGATTGAAGAGGAAGCCCTGAGGGCGGAGTCTTTGCGCCTTGTTCAGAACTTGCGCGAAGCCGGTCTGGTGGCGGACTATTCTTTCACTCCCGCGCGGTCCGACAAGCAGTACAAACGCGCCCTCGAGTCCAACGCGTCCTTCACCGTGAAATTGGAGCGGCAGGGTACCGGCGCACTGGTTGTGAGAATAAAAAACCTGAAAACCCGTGAGGAAACGACCTCCAGTGTTGACGAAACTCCCAAGCTCGTTCAGGACCGCCGGGAGCGCGCGACTCCGCTCTGTGCAGCGTAGGCTCCGACTTCACGGCGAGAGGAAGTGAGCCTCCTCACGTCGGCTCCTACGTGAAGGATCGTGGAGACCGGACTACGCCAGGATTCCCTTGATCACCTCCCCGTGATCGATCTCCAGCCGCCGGCGGCCAGGGATCTCCAGTTTGCGGGAGTCTAAACCCAGGCAGTGCAGCGCCGTGGCGTGAATGTCGGTCACGTAGTGACGGTCTTCCACCGCGTGAAAACCGAGTTCGTCCGTCGCACCGTTGACCACACCGCCCTTGATTCCACCTCCAGCCAGCCAGGCGCAGAACCCTTGCGGGTGATGATCACGGCCCGTGCCCTCCGCACCGGGTGAACGGCCAAATTCAGTGCCGAACACCACGAGCGTTTCTTCCAGCAGACCGCGCTGCTTGAGGTCCTTGAGCAAACCTGCGATGGGCTGGTCCACTTGCGCGGCGAGCTTCGAGTGGTTGGCTTTGATTTCCGAATGCGCGTCCCACTCCCCGCCGCCGCCGCCGCCGTGGAAGAGTTGCACAAACCGCACGCCGCGCTCGACGAGCCGGCGCGCGACCAGGCATTGCTCCCCGAAGGTTCTGCACTCCGGCCGTCCTAGGCCGTAGAGATTGCGCGTGGCTTCGGTTTCCTGTTCCAATTGCAGCGTCTCCGGAATGGACGTTTGCATCTGAAACGCCAGTTCATACGACTTGATCCGGGCCCGCAAATTCCCATCGTCAGGATAATCAATGCCCGCCAGATGATTCAGTTTGCCAAGCAGGCTGAGGTTCGCGAGTTGCTCCTCCGTGGTGATGGAGCCGGCGGCTGGACTAATGAACGGAAGTGGCTTCTTCGGATCGACATTAAGCCGCATGCCGGCGTGCTCCGGTCCAAGATAAGCCGCGCCGTGCGTGAAAGCGCCTCCGCAACAGTCGCCCGTCGGCACTCCCAGGACGACATATTCTGGCAAGTTCTCATTCATGGAACCCAAGCCGTAGCAAATCCAGGAGCCGAGCGTGGGATGTTCGAGTTCCCGGGGGTGGCGTCCGGTTTGCCACGTGAGTTGCGCGCCGTGATCGTTATGAATCGTCCAAAGCGAACGCACGACCGCCAGTTCATCCGCGCATTCGCCGACGTGCTTGAACCAATCGCCGACCACCAGTCCGCTCCTCCCGTACGCTTTGTAACCGGTCTGCAACGCCATGATTGTCTTTCGGTTGCCGTGCGACGGGTTCGCGCCAATGATATTGGCGTTGACCCGCTTCGGATCGAGCATCTCCTTGTAAGGCGTCTCTGCAATCGATTTGCCGGAGTAATCGTTGAGCTCGGTTTTGACGTCGAAACTCTCAAGGTGGCTCACGCCGCCGCACAGGAAGATCCAGATTACCGACTTGGCCCGAGGCGGGAAGCGCGGCTGGCCATTCGGCGGGCTCCAATTCGCGTCGATCGTCTGCGCGCCGAGCGCTCCATCCTTGAAGAGCAAGGCCGACAACGCCAGACCCGTGAAGCCCATCCCGGTATCCACGAGAAACGAGCGACGCGTGACGCCGGGACATCCTTCCAAAAGCGGATTTTTCATATTAATCATTGCATTGGTTCATGCGCCTCTCATTCCAACCCCGCGGCTGTCGAATTATCAAACAGTTCATAGGTAACTCAACATGAGAAATGCCCCTTACCCCATCCCTCGCCCAATCGGATGGGGAAAGGGTGTCCGCAGGACGGGTGAGGGGCGTGCGTTTACTTTTGAACTCATTAACAAGACGTGCGTCCACCACCATTCTCCTTCTCATCGTATCGTGACAAAATCGTTATGGTTGAACAGCACCAGAACGAGGTTATCCCGAGGGCGGCTGCCTGGGGAGCGCTTGGCCTGTGCCGCCACAAACTCACGGCACAGCCGCGCTTCCTCCGGGTTCGGCCGGCGCGCGAGAATTCGCTCGAAGGCTTGCGCAATGAACAGCTCGTCGTCGTTGCCGACTTGGTGGCCGAGCCTCTGGGCTAGAGTTCGCGCGTGGCGCAGCGTCAATTCGCTGTTGGCCAAAGCCAGCGCTTGCTGTGGCACGACCGTCGGCCGCCGCAAATAACATTCCGTCACGCTAGGGCCGTCGAAGATTTTCAAGAACTCGACTTCTTTCTCCGCGGCGATGCGCAAATAGAGGCTCCGCCGTTTGGAGGTCAATCCGAGTGTGTGATCAATTTCCGGCCCGCCCATGGCCGAGTCGAAATCGCCGGAGATGCAAAGCAGGTTGTCCCGGACCAGTTCTGCTTCCATGCGCCGCGACGGCATCCGCCAGAGATAAACATTGTCCGGGTCGATCGAGGCGTTGGATTCGTCGGGGGTCGAAGCCATGCGATAGGCGCCGCTTGTCACGATCAAGCGGTGCATCGCTTTCATGCGCCAGTGTTGCGCCATGAATTCGGCGGCAAGCCAGTCCAGCAATTGCGGGTGCGAGGGCGCTCGCCCGTTGCGGCCAAAATCCGCCGGCGTGGCCACGATCCCTTGGCCGAAATGACGAAGCCAAATGTGGTTCATCGCCACGCGCGCGGTGAGCGGATTTTCGGAGCGAGCCAGCCAGCGTGCGAAAGCGAGACGACGGCCGGTGCTGGTGGCCGGATATGTTTCCATCGGGCGCGGTTTGTAGGTTGTGGTCGATGGCGTTTGAAGTTCTTTCTCCGCCTCGGCGAGCCCATGTTCCGCTTCGGTGGTTTTCTTTTGCGCGCCCTCCAGATTCTTGGCCGCCTTCTCGGCATCCTTCTTTCGTGCGGCCAGCTTGTCGGCGGCGGCTTGCTCCGTTTCGGTCTGCTCGGTCGATGATTTTTCCAAAGCTTCGACGTCTTTCGCGGATTGGTCTGCCTTGGTTTGGGCCTCGCGTTGCGAAATCCGGGCCAGATGCAGCCGCAGTTTCGCCTCCAAGATGGCGAGCTTGCGCTGCGTCTCAGCCGCTTCGATGGCGGCACTTTTCCAGGCAGGTGTTTCCTTCTTGTTTTCGTCTTCCAGCCGCTCGGCTTGGATCGCCGACTGAAGCGCGGCGTGTTTGGCCTCGGCGATTTTCGCGGTTAGCTCTTGCTGTTCCAGTTTGTCAGGCTTCGCCGCCGCATCGTTGCGAAGCTTGGTTAGCGCCTCCCGAGCCTCGGTCACAGCTTTATCACTAGCAGCCACGGCATCCTGAATGACGAAGTCGCGTTTGTCCGGGAATGCCGTAAAATGTGGGAGCCGGACACGTTCGACGTGGAGCGCGCCGCCGAGCAATTGGAGAATGCCCGGAGACATAACCCGATTGGTGTCAGGCCGCCGCTCGTCGCCTCGAATGTAGAAGTAAGTCGGCGTGTTCGTGGCCACGTCAAACACTCGCGCCAGCCCGTCCTTGGCCGAGTCGAACTGCCCCGGCACCCGGTCAGCCCGGACCTGGTGCGGTTCGAAAACGGCGCGAATCTGGTAATACTCCTTTTGTGAAATCGGATCAAACACATGGTCGTGGCACTTCGCGCAGCCGACGGTCAGGCTGAGGAAAGCTTGGGAAGTGTGTTTGATGGTGTCCTCCAGCCATTGCTCGCGGCTGAGCATCTTGTAGTTTCGAACCAAGTAGCCAGTGGCGCGCAGCGCCTCTGGATCTTCAGGGGCGAGTTCGTCCGCCGCGAGCATTTCCAGGATCATCCGATCATAGCCTTTGTCCTGATTGAGGGACTCGACGATCCAGTCACGCCAGCGCCAGATGTGCGGTTTGCTGTCGCGGATTTGGTTGCCGCCACTCCATCCGGCCCAATCGCTGTAGCGCCAGATATCCATCCAGTGCCGTCCCCAGCGCTCGCCGTAGCGCGGATCCTGCAACAGACGGTCCACGACCTTTTCGTAGGCGCCTGGGGACCGATCGCTTGCGAAGGCGCGCTGTTCATCCGGCGTCGGGACGAGACCAATCAAATCGAGATACACCCGGCGCAACAGAATCTCTTTGGGAGCTTCAGGCCTGGGCCTGAGGTTGAGCCGCTGATGCTCCGCCGCAATGAAAGCATCGATCGGGTTCCGGACGACAAATGCACCCCCTGGCCCCACTCGGGAAGGGGAGTTGATCGAGGTAAGCTCACTGCCGGTTCCCCTGCTGAGAGGGGCGGAGCGGTGGGTAGGTTTCGCTTGAGAATCGAGGGAGGGAACCGGAGGACGTTTCACCGGCTCGAACGGCTGCCAGCGATACGACGCCAGGAATTTCCCGAAGCCGGCATGGCGTTCCTCAGCGTGTTTCAATTCGTTTGCGTCCGGCGAGTCTTTGGGATCGCCAGGGTTACGCCCGAGCAAAAGTTCCGTTTCATTCCCGACTCCATCGCCATCGGCGTCCTCCTGCGCAACGAATCGGAGTCGGCTGGGCAACTCTGTTTTGGTTCCGGCTTTGGCCGACTCTTCGCCCAAGAGGCGCAGCCGGTGGCCAAACGGGTTGTGAGGGAATTCGTCGAGGTTCTCCGGCGCGGTTTTGTCGCTGGGCAAATGACAAGTCGTGCAGCGGGCCAGTTCCTTGGTCAGGTGTTGGTCGAAGTATCGCTCCAACGCGGCGCGATTGGCGGGTGTCGCGTGGAGGACCGCCACCGATCCAGTGAGGGCGGCCCAGTACGCAAGGCGCTGATTGGACTTCGAAAACGAGGCTATTGGCAGAGCGCTCACGGGACGAACGGACTACCCAGACTATCGAGACAATTGGAGAGCGTGTCAACCCGAGAGGCGGCACAAGTGCCTCGCCGTGTTGTCGTCGAGTTCTCTCTGCGAGTAGTCGAGTCGCGATGCAGGCGCTTCATGAACCAACCCACCCCTGCGCCCTGCCCAGGACGAGGTCAAAACGAGAATTGCTGTCTCTGGCGTATTGCCAATACCGTGCTTTCTCGCTACCGTGACGGCGATGAATCCAACGGAGTTGCTTCAGCATATTCGCACACGACTTCAGTGGAACAGCCGGACTTCCACCGCGCCGGCACGATTCGCTTTCACGTTGATTGAACTCCTCGTCGTCATTGCGATCATCGCGATTTTAGCCAGCTTGCTGCTCCCCGCCTTGGCGCGCGCCCGTGACAAAGCCAAGGCCGCCAAATGCCAAAGCAACCTCCGGCAGTTGGCCATGGCCGCGATGATGTATGACGAGGACCATCAAGTGTATCCCATCGGCTGGCCGCCTTCCGACCTTCTGGCCTTGCCGATGCCTCCCATTTGGTATCGCCAGCTTCAACCTTATCTTGGACGCAACACCAACGTTTCCGGCCAGGGTGTGTTCATTTGCCCGTCCAGCATTCAGAAGGCGCGGGCTGAAGAAAGAATCGGCTCCGGGATGCGCGAGGGCGGTTTCTGGGGATTCCTGGCCTACGCGCAAAACGGCCACATCAACAACGGACGGAAAGACATCGGCTCCCGCCACGTCCAGGACGCGCAAACCACGCTGCTCTTCGCCGACACCGACGGCTGGGACGCTTGCCTCTACCCCGACGGCCAAGGTTCGGCCAACGTGTGCTACCGCCACTCCGGCGGCAATGAAAAGAGCGCCGATACCGACCGAGGCGTCGCCGGGCCAAAAAAGCCGAAGGGCCGCGCGAACGCCGTTTTTGTCGATACGCACGTTGAGTTGTTGCGGAAGGCGCCAGTCCGGCTCTTCACGCTGGAGCGGGACTAAAATCCGACAGGTCAATACGTACCTGTCGAGATGTCGCGGGGAGCGACGACTTTCGAAGCGCGAACAACCTCGTCCGATTCTGGCTTGACTGGCCAGAACTTTGCCAAGAAGTTCTGCCCCGTGAAAACATGGCCCCTCCAAAACGCAAAGAATCAGTTCAGCCAAGTCGTCGAGTTGGCTCTGACGGAAGGACCGCAGACCGTCACGCGCCACGGCCAACCGGTCGCGGTCATTGTTTCCGCGGATGAATTCAAAAAAATCACCCGCCCGAAGGAGAACATCGTCGAGTTCTTCGCGCCTCTTCGGGGTTCTGGCGTCCGCTTGGGACGCCATCGTGACCTCCCGCGCAAACTTAAACTCTGATGTTCCTGCTCGACACAGACGCGATCTCCGAGCTGGAGAAGCCCACCCCTAATCCCGGTTTGCTGGCCTGGTTTGCAACTGTGGACTGGCTTGATCTCCACCTGAGCGTCATCACCATCGGGGAATTGTGGAAAGGCATCGCCGAGCTTCCGCAGAGCCGAAAACGCCGAGAGTTGGAAGCGATGTTCGAGCTCATTCCAGATCGATTTCATAACCGGATCATTCCAGTGGATTACGCGATCGCGGTGAAGTTCGGAGAAATCCAGGCTGAAGCTGATTCGCTGCCGAGCCTAGACACTCTCATCGCCGCAACGGCCATTACTCGACGCCTTACCCTCGTGACCCATAATAGCAGAGACATGGCTCGCACTGGCGCGACAATAATGGATCCGTGGACGCCGCCTTCTTGATGGCGAGTGGATTGATGACCCACCCCAATTCGGAATATCTCAACAAAAAGCTCGCGCAGAAACCGATCTCCTATGGCACAACGCCAATTCCTGAGCACAGTGTTGGCCGCTGCCGTGGGATCAACACTGGCTGGCGCTACACAAACTCGGGGCGCAGAGAACACGACTTCAGTACATCCGATCCGGCTGCATCTGGAGAATTCGCATTACTTTCAGTTCCGCGGCCGGCCCGTGATTCTCATCACAGCCGGAGAACATTACGGCGCCGTGATGAATCTCGACTTCGATTATCCGCGGTATCTCGACGAACTGAAAGCCAATGGGTTCAACCTCACTCGCGTTTTCTCCGGCGCTTATCGCGAAGTCGCGGGTTCCTTCAATATCACGGGCAACACGCTCGCGCCCGCTGCCAACCGTTACGTTTGTCCTTGGGCCAGCGGCTCCCTGCCGGGAGCGTTGGACGGCGGAAACAAGTTCGACCTCACCCGGTGGGATTCGGTTTACTTTGATCGGCTCAAGGACTTCATCACCCAAGCGGGCCAACGCGGCGTCGTGGTGGAACTAGTTTTTTTTTGCACGATGTATGATGAAATTCTCTGGAAGGCCAGCCCGATGAACGCCCGCAAAAACGTCCAAGGCATCGGCAACGTCGGCCGCCACGGCGTGTACGACGGCAGGGACAAGGATCTGCTCGCGGTCCAACTGGCTCTCGTGCGCAAAGTCGTCTCCGAGCTGAATGCATTCGACAACCTGTATTACGAGGTGTGCAACGAGCCCTATGAGCGCCCCGGCCTGACTAAAGACTGGAACGACCAAATCGTGGCTGCGATTGTGGAAACTGAAGCTACGCTCCCCAAGAAACACCTGATTGCCCAAGGCTTCCCGCCGTCGTCAACGCCCGTGGCGAATCTCAACGTGCGCATTTCCGTGCTCAATTTCCACGCCGCGACACCGGACGCCGTCGGCTTGAACTACCATTTGAACAAGGTGATCGCTTTCGACGAGACCGGCGGTTCCGACCGCAGCGACCGCAAGTATCGGACTGAGGGTTGGGAGTTCATCCTGGCCGGAGGCGGGGTGTATGACCATCTGGATTTGTCCTTCACGACGGACCGAGCCGATGGCATGGCCGTGCCATTGCCGCCGGGCACACCGGGCGGAGGCGGACCTGAACTGCGCCGTCAACTCGGAATCCTCAAGAGATTCATTGAGGGATTCAATTTCATCCGCATGGCGCCTGACAACGAGACAATCAAGAGCAGTCGCATCACGCCCGAGGCTGCTGGCGGCGCGCGCAAACCTAAGCAGCCGACCGTGCGCGCTTTGTCCGAAGTGGGCAAGGCGTATGCGATTTATGTCAATGGTGGAACGCAAGCCGAAATAATATTGGAACTCCCGGCAGGTCCCTACAACGCGGAATGGGTGAATACGAAAACCGGCCACATTGAGAAGACGGAAGAGTTCAGCCACGTCAGCGGAAGCAAAGAGATCTTCTCGCCGGCGTATGCCGAAGACATTGCCTTGCGCCTGACGCGGCAGTAGAAATGGACGGCTATCTCGATCCCATCGGCAGGATTTCAATCTCCTTGGAATTTGAACGGCCCGCTTCCCCCTCACCCTGCCCTCTCCCTCAGGGAGAGGGAACAGCGCCGTCCGCCAATCGAATAATCGGTCGGCCTCGGTTGGCCGCGCCGCAGCGAACGATCCTCCCTCTCCCATGGGGAGAGGGCCGGGGTGAGGGGGAATGGAATGTAGCCGAGCCCGCGACCTCCTCGGTATGGCCGAAATACCCTCATTGAAAACTGTCACCATCCACACTGACGGCGCGTGCGAAGGCAATCCAGGGCCGGGCGGATGGGCTGCTCTACTCTGCTTCGGACAGCACCAGCGCGAACTCACCGGCGCCGAACCCGCGACGACCAACAATCGGATGGAGCTTCAGGCCGCCATCGCGGCGCTCGCTGCACTAAAGGAATCCTGCGAAGTCGCGCTCTACACCGATTCCGATTACTTGCGCAGTGGCATCACCGAATGGCTGCCCGTTTGGAAAGCCAATCGCTGGCGCACCGCCGACCGCAAGCCTGTCAAAAACGACGATCTCTGGCGCCAGCTCGACGAACTCGCCGCTCGCCATCGCGTCACGTGGCACTGGCTCAAAGGCCACGCCGGCCATCCCGACAACGAGCGCTGTGATCGCCTGGCTCGGGCTGAAGTTGCCAAAATCCGCCAGCGCCACACTCCCGAGCAACTCGCCGCCCTGTGCACCGAATTCCTTGCCCGCCGATCCCCGGACCGCAGCCAAGCCCGGCTGCTCTAGCCGGTGCATTTCCGTGCATCCCGAACTTGTTCGTAGCGGCGGACGTCTCGCCCGGCGGACTCTGCGTGGTACTGGGAAGATCTGCGAAATTTGCGGCCCGTGCCGGGCGGCGAGACGCGCGCCCTCTACGGCAGGCGGGACGCCCACCGCCACTTCCCGTCGCCAACAACTCAGGGATCGTCGCGATTGAGGGCCGCGATGAGCGGGCCCGCGTCGAGGATATGCTTCACGTCCGATTCTTAGTCCAAGTGCGGCGATACGCCTTGTTCGTACTCAGGTCCGAAGGGCCACGCATCACACCAAAGTAGCGCTGCATCACAGGGAGCTTTCCGCCACTCTGCAACTTGGCCTCGATGGCTTGTCGAGCGATCTCGCCCTTGGAGAGGCCTGTCTGGCGGGCCTCCTCCTGTAACGCCTGCGCGAGCTTTTCTCCGAGCCGGATGGTCAGAGTATCACTCATGTGGCGATTGTAACACCCGATTGGCAGAGTTGCAACACGGCCATCGAGTTCAGTCATCGAGTCCCAGGCATCTTGGCCGCCTGATTGTGGCTGGGCAGCCTGGGCTCGCCCTGTTTCCTCCCACGGCAATCAGGCTCCTGAGTTTGGACTAAGGCTGCGCTCTAGGTCTGTCTTCCAGCCGGGTTGCCGCCTCCAATTGCTCCAGAAAATCCGCCGTGGCTTTAGCGGCTTCCCTCGGGGACTCGCCTGCGCCGCCGGCTTGATGAACCGTCACTGGGCCGCGATACTTGATCTCGGCTAAGCCTCTGAAGACCAAGCCAAAGTCGATGCCGCCGGGCGCGTGAATCGGAATCAGGTCCAGAGGCACAGGGCCGCGGCACCAGGTTTTGAGCGTCGTCTTGCCGTCCGGCTTCAACACTTGGTTCTGGAGATACACATTGAAAATCCAGGGCGCGAGCCGCTCGATTGTTTTCGGCCCGTACTCCTGGCCGCACAATTCCAGATTCGCGGGTTCGTAAATCAAGCCGAAGTTGGGCCGGCCGATCTGGCGCAGCGTCCGCTCGATCCCATCGACGGTTTCGAACAAACTTTGCGTGTGGCATTGGTGAACGAGTTTCAAGCCGCGCGCCGCAGCCTCATCTGCCGCGCGTTGCGCCCACGAAATGTCCTCCTCCTTTTTGAGCGCGACGCGGATAAGCGGCGCTCTGAGGGCCGCCGCCAAATCAAGGTAAGGCCCGATTCTCCGCAAGCAATCCGGACCTTGGTCGTTGTTATAGACGATGGCGAAATCGCCGGTGACCATGCTGACGGAGAGGCCTCGGGTCGCCAGTGTGCCCGCCGCATTGGCCACGGCCTCGGGGGACGATTGCACGCCGACTTGGGAGGCCCGCATGCAGAGCGCTCTGTAGCCCGCGGCGACGGCGAGGTCCGCCAGCGCTTCCAGAGTCATCGACGCTTTTTCCTTGGAATGGAATTCCTCGGCAATTCGGACGGAGAGAGACAAATGCGTCATGATTTACAAATCCAGATCGGAGGAAGTCCCGATCTTTTGTTTGGCCCAGGTCAACACTTCTTCGGCCAGCCCAACCGCCTCGTCGGCGTCGGTTCGGTCAATAGGATCATCAAAACCCGGATACCGACGTTGCGCGGCAAATGGGGTGAACTCGATCACTCTGTCCAATTCCTTCGGCCAAACCAGCCCAGCTCCCTCGACAAGCTCAACGAGCTGCTCCAAGTCATGCGTTCTGGGAAATTCCTTGTTGAGCTGGACCAGCACCGCTTTGAGCGCTTTCTCCACTGTTTGTTGAGCGTGAAAGGCAATGAGGCTTTCCAGCGCGGTCGAATCCTTCTGGCCTAGCTTGGCGTAGTGCAGATCAGCTTCTGCGTAGGCCAGCCATTCATGTGCAGCTCCCTGTGTCATGCGGCTGGTCCGGCCTCGTAAACCACTTTGCCATCCCGAATCGCCTCCCGGTAAATAAGGCCAATGGTATCCTTCAAGCGGTTGAAGTCGCGCTCCCGTACAACTAGGATGTCCATGCACATGCGGATACCGCGCAGCAAGCGGCGCAGGCGCGCGCTTTCCTGGCGCACATTCGGCACGCCGTCGTCGGCCACCACCAACACATCCAAATCGCTGTCGCGGTGCGTCTGGCCGCGGACGTACGAGCCGAACAGGATGATCTTGCGCGGACGGCCTGCCTCGACGAGTCGGCGCACGGCTTGATCGACCTTCTCCGGCGTAATCATCCATGGAGGCGTCACCGAATCGTTCATGGAGCGCTGAGATTATTCCGGCAAGTGGATCGCCGCAACGGCAAAGGCATGGTTGCCAAAATTACTGATAGACTGCCAATCTGCGCAACCGCCGGCCTCACCGAGCAGCCTGGCGGCAACAAGGGTCTGTCTTTGACGCCTTGGCGATAATTGATAATCTGAAGTCCTGAAACCAACGATCCTCTTCATCGGCGGGACGGGAAATATTTCGGCGGAATGCGCGGCGCTGCTGCACGAACGCGGACACGAAATCGCGGTCGTGACCCGGGGCAAAAACGCGGTGCCGCCAGAATACCGAGTTGTCCAGGCAGACCGCAAGGACTTGGCGGCCATGAGCGCCGCGCTGAAAGGAACGCAGGCCGACGTGGTGCTCAATTTTCTCGGCTACGAGGTGGGCGACTTGCAGCTTGATTACCAGTTGTTCAACGGCGCCGTGCGGCAATACATTTTCATCAGCTCGACCACCGTCTATTCGAAACCGCACCGGCAGTTGCCGTTGACCGAGGATTTGCCGCTGGGCAACGCCTTTTGGGATTACGCACAGAAGAAAGTCGAGTGCGAACTGTGGCTGCGGCAGCGTTGGGCGGAAGAACGCTTTCCCATGACCATCGTGCGCCCGTCCCACACCTACTCGAAGCGCTGGATTCCCAACCCGGTCTCCAGCTCGAGCTACTCGTTCGCGGCGCGGCTGGAGCAAGGCAAGCCAGTGTTCGTGCCCGACGACGGCGAGAACCCCTGGACGCTCACAGGGGCTGGCGATTTCACCGTCGGGCTGTGTGGCCTGGTCGGCAAAGCCGAAGCCATCGGCGAGTCGTTCCACATCACCAGCGATGAAGTCCTCACCTGGAACCGAATCTACGCGGACATCGCCTCGGCGCTGGGCGTGAAATCTCCGGAGATCTTGAAAGTGCCGACCGACTTTATCTGCCAGGCGGCGCCTCGGATGACCGGTCCGCTGAAAGGCGACAAATCGAATCCCGGCGTGTTCGATAATTCGAAGATCAAACGGTTCGTTCCGGAATTTCATTGCCGCAAGCCGTTTCGGGCGGGAATTGCGGAGTCGGTGGCCTGGCTGCGGCAACATCCGGACCAGCAGAATCTCAATCCGCAAGTGGACGAAGTGTTCGACGAAGTGATTCAGGCCTGGAGGCGGGCGGGGAGATGAAACTCATTACTCGAAAGATGCAGAGTCACGGGTCCTCACGCTCCGGAACTACGCTGCAGCCGCCCGGGCCTTCCGACGGTTCCTTTCCCCTCACCCTGGCCCTCTCCCCAGGGAGAGGGGATTGTGTCCTCCGCGTCCGACCAATCTAGTGCGGTGAACTGTCTTCCCTTTCAACGTGGGAGAGGGTTGGGGTAAGGGGAATCCAGGCCAGCCAGATTTCAGCGGCGTCAAAACTCTGTCAATTCGTCCAGGATTCCTGGGACTGGTTCTCCAGTTTAGCGAGATGATTAACGTTTGACCGTAGAGAACCTTATTTCCTTAAATAACGGTCATGAAATCCTGTCTTCGTCTTGCCCTCACCGGCTTTTGTCTTCTTTTCGCGGAACAAATGACATTCGCGGCCGGCCGTCAATTGACCGGCGTGTACACGCCCACGCAAACGCCGGCGCTGACCCCGGCTGAAGCCCAGAAAAAATTCACGCTGCCTCCAGGTTTTGAAATCCGCATCTTTGCCGCCGAACCGGACGTGATCAACCCCGTCGCGATGACGTGGGACGAGCGAGGCCGTCTTTGGGTCGTCGAGCTTTACGAATATCCGCTCGGAGCGCCTCCCGGCAAAAAGCCGCGCGACAATGTCAAAATTCTCGAAGACACCGACGGCGACGGGCGCGCGGACAAAGTCACCGTTTTCGCCGACGGATTGAACCTGGCAACCGGTGTCCTGGTCGGCAACGGCGGTGTTTATGTGGGCCAAGCGCCGCACTTGCTGTTCCTCGAAGACACCAACGGCGACGACGTGGCGGACAAGCGCACGGTGCTCATGACAGGCTTCGGTCTCGAAGACCGCCACGAGCTGCTGAACAGTTTCACCTGGGGCCCGGACGGCTGGCTTTACATGACGCACGGCGTCTTCACGCACTCCAAGGTCAAAGATCCGAACAAGCCGGACGAGCCCGCGGTCGTCATGACCGCAGCGGTCGCGCGGTTCCATCCCCGCGCGAATAAATTCGAAGTGTTCGCCGAAGGAACAAGCAATCCTTGGGGCGTGGATTTCGACCGCGCCGGGAACGCTTTCGTGACCGCGTGCGTCATCGACCACATGTTCCACATGGCGCCCGGGGGCATTTACGTCCGGCAAGCCGGGACTCCTCCGCATCCTTACGCTTACCAACTGCTGCCCTCGATCGTAGATCACAAACACTTCCGTGCGGCCTATGCCGGTGTCCAGATTTACCAAGGGGATCAATATCCCTCCGAGTATGTCGGTACGGCTTTCATGGGCAACATTCACGACAGTGCGGTTCATCAGGATCGTCTGACTCCGAACGGATCGAGCTTCAAAGCGTCGTTCCTCAAGGATTTCGTGCGCGCGAACGACGGCTGGTTCCGGCCGGTGAGCGTGCAAGTCGGCCCGGACGGCGCGCTTTGGATCATGGATTGGTATGACAAATACCCTTGCTACCAAAACGCGAACGCAGATCCCGAAGGGGTCGATCGCGAGTATGGCCGCATTTGGCGGGTGGTTCATGTGGGCAACCAGCCGGGTCAACCGGTCCCGCCGCGGCCGGCGAATCTGAACCTGGCCAAGTTGAGCAGCAGTGAACTTGTCCAGACACTCGCCCACCGCAACGTCTGGCATCGGCGCATGGCCCAACGGCTCTTGAACGAACGGCGCGATGCGCGAACCAAAGCGCCTTTGCTGAAATTGCTCAAGGATGGGCCGACTTTGGAGGCGCGCTTGACCGCGCTTTGGACGTTGCACTCGTCGGGGCTTTTGGATGACGACACGCTGGACGGGTCGGTCTCCGACAAGGAACCCGCCATTCGCATGTGGGTCGCGCGGCTCACCGGTGAGCGAGGGGACGCCTCGGAAGGGGCCCTCGAACGCCTCCAATCTTTGGCGGAGGACTCCCACAACGCGGTTCGTTTGGGCGTTGCGACCGCCGCGCGACAGTTTGTTTCCGGATCGTTGACGGTGAACAGTCCTGTTCCGCCGAACCTCAGCGGCGTCGATACCGGCCCCATCCTCGCGAATCTCGTATTGCAGCCGGGCTCGGCTGGAGACCCGGTCCTGCCGTTCATGATTTGGATGGCGGCGGAACCGTTCATCGCGCGGGATCCGCTCCCCGCGCTTGATTGGCTGGCGCAGAACGGTCCGGCGACGATGCCGCTCAGCGAAGAAATCACCCGCAAAACCATGCGGCGGCTCTGCGACACACAGCAATCGTCGAAACTGGACGCCGCGCTCGATTTTGTGGAAGCGCTTCCACAAAGCGCGCCGGCTCTCCTGATCGCGGCCTTGGATGGCTTGATCGAAGGGCAGAAAGGCAAGGCGATCGTACCGGCACGGCCGACCGGAGATTTCCTCGCCCGGTTGAGCCGGAATTCGAACTCCGAAGTCGCCTCGCGCGCCCGTCAACTCGGAACATTGTGGGGCGACGCCGCAGCGCTCAATGCGACGCTCAAGTTGATCGAGGATCCAACAGCCAGCGCCAACCAACGCGTCGAGGCTATCCAGTCTGCGAAACAGCAAAAGATCGATGCCGTCCGCGATGCTTTGGTGCGCCTCCTAGGCCAGCCCAATCCGGACCGCATCCAGCAGGAAGCGTTGCGCGCTTTGAGCGAGACCGGCGGCGACTTGCTTCCGGACGAAATCGTCAGGCGATGGAAAAGCTTCACGCCGGCCACGCAGCGCGTCGCCGCCGAGGTCTTGATTTCGCGCCGGAACTGGGCGCGCGCTTTTATCACCGCGCTGGAGAACAAAGTCGTGTCGGCCAGCGACCTGCCGGCAACCATTGTCCGTTCGCTGGTGAATTCCCCGGACGATTATGCGCGCAACCGCGCTCAGAAAGTCATCGGCCGTGTGCGCGACGCGGACACGGACAAGCTCAAACTCATCGCGGCAAAGAAGCGTGTCGTGATCGATGGCCCGGCCGATCTCAGCCATGGGCGGGAAGTCGCGCGGAAGACCTGTTTCACTTGCCACAAGCTGCATGGCGAAGGAGCGGAGGTTGGACCCGATCTGACCGGGGTAGGCCGTTCCACTTTGGATGCGCTGTTGGCCAATGTGATCGATCCCAACCAGATCATTGGCAAAGGCTATGAAAACGTCGAGGTGGAAACCAAGGACGGACGCACGGTGAGCGGACGGTTGGTCGAGGACACGGAGTCGCGCGTGCGGTTGCTCGCCCAAGGACCCAAGGAAGAAGTCATTGCCAAGTCCGACATCGCTATCCTGCGGGTCAGTGAAGTTTCGGTCATGCCCGAAGGACTGGAGCAGATGCCCGACCCTGATTTTCGGAATCTGATTTGGTTCCTGCTCAATCCCCCGGAGGACAATCGGCCGCTGACCCCAGATTTGCGCAAGCAATTGATCGGCGACGAAAAAACGACTTCATCGATCTCACCCCCGCGTGACGGCGAATCGGTGGCGCTTTGGGATCCACAATGGCGGGTCATTTGTCCGGATTTCGAAGGGGCACCGCGGAAGCTGACCGAGTACGCCGGACGCAAGAATGTGTTAATCACCCACCCGATTGATCGTGACCGGGGCGCAGCTTTGGAGCGGACCATCGAGGTGCCCGCTGCTGGGAAGACCGTGCTCACACTGTACGTGGCGGCCCACGAGCGGGGAGATTGGGAACTGCGTGTGCTGGCGGACGGAAAACTGCTGAAGAAGCAGACCGTCGATAAGAACGGGGCGCGCTGGAAGCAAGTCGAAGTGGGTCTGTCCGAATTCGCCGGAAAGAAGATTCTGGTGCGCTTGGAGAACTGCGCGAACGGCTGGGAATGGGAATTCGGATATTGGGGCAAGATCGAGCTGAAGTCGGCGGAGAACCGGAGCGCCGGTCTCCGACCCGGCGTCAAATAGAGGGAGCAAGGAATCGCGCCGGGTCGGAGACCGGCGCTCCGGCATGCATTGCGACCTTGAACCGGGGAGAGCACTCATTGGCGCCAGCGTCTTGGACTGCGGCAGCCCTCCACCGCTTCTGGGCCGGCCCGGTGGCTTCGAAGCGCCAGAGCACTGACGCAGTCCAAATGAGATTGTGTTTCGAGTTCATGCGGCTACCTTTTTCCAACATGCTGACCTGGCGAATTCTCGTTGTCCCGCTGGCCTTTGCGCTTGGGTGTGTCTCTCTGCAAGCGGCGAACGCCAGAATCATCAAGGTGCTCCCGCATTATCTCGATCTCGAAGGCCGTCATGCGCTCTCGCCCAGCTTGTATGAACGCGATGCTTACCAGGCTGTCCTGCGCAAAAGCCCCGAACAACGGTCGGCGCTCCGTTTCGACGTTCAGTGGAAAGCCAAAGGAATCGAAGTGCCTGCGTTGACGCTGAAGACTGAACTGCGGACGAGCAAGAACTTGGCGGCCAAGCCGTTGGTGTTGGAGCACTCGGTCAAGAAGCCGCGTTGGTTTAGCAAATGGTCGGCCCTCACCGTATCGGGCGATGAGTTTCGGCAGATGGGGGATTTGCTGGCCTGGCGCGTGACCTTGTGGGATGGCGAACGGTTGCTGGCTGAACAGAAATCATTTCTGTGGTAAGGGGGAGCGGTCGCGGACTCGGATAGCCTGACGCCAGGAAGTTCACCTGCCCCGACAGTGCTGTCGGCCGGTTCCATTCCCCTCACCCTGACCCTCTCCCTCAATGGAGAGGGGACCACATCGGAGAGTTTGGCAATTTCACATCGCAAAGATGCGGCTCATGCGCTCGGATAGATCGTTCAGGCTCTCAGAGTCTTTGGCTTGGTCGCCGGGCTGTTCCGAGATTCCCCAGCCTGCATAACCCGCGGCGTCGAGGGCCTTCATGATCGCCGGCCAGTGATTGTCGCCCTCGAGCAACTTAACGCTGAACCGTTTGGCCTGGCCGTACTCCTTGATGTGCAGCTTGAGAATGCGTTTTCCGAGCGCGGGAATCCAATCTTCGGGCAAACCATAACGGAGGATATTGCCGATGTCGAAATGCCAGCCCACATGAGGACTGTTGATCTCGTCCAGGTAGCGGACCGCCTGTTCCGGCTTGGTGATGAAATTATTCCAGACGTTTTCGATGGCGATCTTCACGCCCAGTTCTTCGGCAACGGGAATCGCCTTGCGGATTTCGACAATGGATCGTTGGAAGCATTCATCGTAGGAGACCTTGTCGTTGACGACGCCCGGCACGAGCAGCACCGAAGTGGCGCCATAATGCTTGGCATCGTGGAGAGACGTCTTGAGTCCTTCCAAGCCCACTTCACGCGCGGTGGGATTTGGGTCCGACAACGGCTTCGCCCAATGCGTGTGGCAGCAGACGCTGGCGGCTTTCAGCCCGGTGGCATCGAGAGCCTTGCGCACCTCGTCCCGGTCCATTCCTCCCATCGGCTCCACGCCCTCGAATCCGGCCTCCTTCACCGCCTTCATTTTTTCCAGGATGGAACCCTTGAAGGCGATGGTGGACCACATGATGGCTTTCTGTATGGCGCGTTTTTTGGGCGGAACCGCCGCTGCGGCGGCAGGAAGTGCAAGGCGGGACAGCGCGGCGGCTGCCATGACGGCGCTGGCAGAAGTTAAGAAACGACGGCGTGTGAGTGGCGAGTCCATACTTATCAAGCGGCTCAAGATTTATCCGACATGAACAGCCCTCTCCCTGCCCCTCATCGGATGAAGGGAGAGGGTGGCCGAGGGCCAAGTGAGGGGTGACATCTTCGTTTTGAACTCTTTGGTATCTATGCTGACTTAGTTCGTCCTGGCATCGGAATCGGCGTGATGGGCAGGCTCATATTCCAGTCCAAGTTGTCAGGCACGAGTTTTTCCTGCGACTTGACGGCTTGTTCCCAAGTGATTTCCTGTCCCGTGTAGGCGGCCAACCGGCCCATAATCCCCAAGAGTGTGCTCTGGCACATCCACGCCCCATCGTTGATGGGATTTCCGGATCGAATGGACGCGAATAATTCGTTATGTTCGACCTGGTACATGTCCGGCGGCGTGGGGCCCTCGTAACTCCAGGACGCCTCGCCGGTGATTTCGACGGGGCGGCGGCGTCCGCCGATGTTGGCAATTCCCTTGGTACCCATGATGTAGTCGCGGTTTTCGCCGTAGCAATTGGTGATTTGCCGGTGCACGACAAAACCCCGCACGCCGTTGGCGAATTCGTAGTTGACCTCGATATGGTCGAAAATATTCCCCTCGTTGTTGGGAATCTGCCGCCCACCAACGGCGGTGCATCGCAAGGGGGGCAGATCCTTCGTTGCCCAAGCGAGCTTATCGACGCTGTGGACGGCTTGCTCCACGTAGCCGTCGCCGCTGAGCCAGGAAAAGTTGTACCAATTGCGCACCTGCCACTCCACGTCGCCCATCCCGGCCGGCCGTTTGTTGGCCGGAGGCATCGGCTTCACGGGGCCCGTGTAATAGGTGTGGTACAGCGCGCGCAAGTCTCCAATGGCTCCGCCGTGGATGCGTTTGAAAAGCTCGCGCCGGGCAGAGTCATATCGCCAGCAAAAACCGGCCACCACGGCGAGTTTCTTCTTCTTGGCTTCCTCGGCGGCGGCCATGACGGCGCGGATTCCAGGCACGTCGGTCGCCATCGGTTTTTCGCAAAAGATATGTTTCCCGGCATCGACTGCGGTTTTGAAGTGGAGCGGGCGAAAACCGGGCGGCGTCGCCAGGAGCACCACGTCCACGCCGCTGGCAATCACTTTTTGATAGGCATCAAGCCCGACGAAACATTGGTCGGGCTCCACCTTGACCTTGTCCGGGAACTGCGACTTGAGCGTGTTGAGACTGCGATGTAGCGCGTCCGAAAACGCGTCCGCCATGGCTGTCAACACAACATTCTTGTCAGCCCGCAGAGCCTGGCTGGCGGCACCGCTGCCGCGACCGCCACAACCGACGAGGCCAATTTTGAGCGTATCGCCATCCGCGGCCGAGCTTTTCGGAGCAATGGTCAGGTTGGCTGCGACCATTCCGCCCAGAGCGGCCGAAGAGGACGTTCTAAGGAACTCGCGGCGGGAGGTCGGGGGATTGAGGATGGATTTCTCGTTCATTTTTCGTGAGTGGGGCTGAATCTTTGACGTGAATGAGTTTGGGTGGCTGGTTCGTCAGGGTGAGGGTCCTGACTTCAATATGCCAGTCCTCACCCAATCGCATCGAGTGCAGACGCACCTGCCGATGCACACCGTTGAAGATCGGTCGAAAACTTGCCGACATGATTCTACGAATTCGCTGCCTAGGGCCCAAACTCGCACCCGCTGCGTGCGAGATGGTGGATTGGACGATGAACCCAGCCGCCATATTTGAAATAACTCTGGCAAAGCTGCCTCTCCGCTGGCCAAGCCTGGTCTTGGCCGGCGATCCGAGCATCCCGGCGGCTTGGTCCACGACTCCGCGCAGTCCGCCGCCAATCCATGAAACGATCGTTTGGACCACTTCTATCAGGCATCACAAGCGATGCGTCTGTCAACCGTTTTGATGAAGCGGGCGGTAACCGGTCGGTCTTGGCGGGTCATAGAGCGGCGATTTCGCAGCGCAGATTTGTAATCTGCCGTATCGCCGATTTGAAATCGGCGGCAGTCCGACCGATCCGCAGGCTGCAAACCTGCGATACGGCGGATTGGAAAGGTTTGCCATTGCTAACTCCGGCTTTCCAATTTCTAAATGCTTTCGTGCATGGACGGTTTCTGAACTTGACACTGGTCTGCATCACAGAGCTGGCCGCCGGGTGCGCGACCCAGATCACACTCCGGCAAGAGCCCGTTTCGCTCTTCAATGGCGCCAATCTGGACGGACTTTACACCTGGTTGGCAGACACAAAACGGGAAGATCCGCGCCGGGTGTTCACGGTCACGAACGGAATGCTTCACATTTCCGGAGAGGGTTTGGGTTATCTAGCCACGCTCAAGGAGTTTGAGAACTACCGATTGATCGTCGAGTTCAAGTGGGGGCAAAGGAATTGGGCCTGGTGTGACCGTATCGGCAAAGCCAGAGATGCAGGGATATTTCTGCACGCGGTTGGACCCGATGGCAACAGTCACGACGGAAGAGGAGCATTCATGGCGGCAATCGAGTGCAATCTCTTCCAAGGCGCGACCGGCGACTTCCTGTTGATCCGCGGGACCGAGGCGGACGGAAAGCCGCTGGCGCCGAAGTTGAGCGCGGAAGTGGCCGACAATCATGACGCGGACGGATGGTTTACCTGGAAGCGAGGCGGACGGCGTCAGACCATCGAGACTTGGGGACGGCTGAATTGGTTCGGCAAAGATCCAAATTGGAACGACACCTTGGACTTCCGCGGTCCACGCGACGCCGAGAGTCCGCCGGGCGAATGGACCCGCGTGGAATGCATTTGCGACGGGGACCGGATCACGATCAAGGTCAACAACACGGTCGTCAATGAAGCCTTTAACGTCCGTCCGGCGCGCGGCAAAATCCTCCTCCAATGCGAGGGTTCGGAGGTTTTCTTCCGTCGATTCGATCTGATGCCGCTGAAATAAGATCCTGAAGTCTTCGGCTGCCTCTCCTCAATTCCTCGGCCAAAATCGAAGCCAGAATCGTTGAGGCGACTGAATCAACACTTCGCGGAGCAACGCCTCCATATCCGCGGCTTCGGGCTCCTCCAGTTGCCGGCAAAGTGCCAGCACAACCAAGAACACCGCTCCCACCAAAACGAAAAACAGCGTGTATCGATTCCATTCGATCCCTCCCCGGGCCGCATTCACCGAGCGCATCGCATCAATGATGACACCCCAAAGAATTGGCGCCAGCCCCAAGGTCAGATTCCCAACGACCGAAAACAGGGCAAAAAAGTGATTCCGGCCCATGACGGGAATCGTCGCCATCGCCAAGCGGGTGTTAGCCATATTCACCAGTGCCGCTCCCAATCCCATCGCGAATTGCAAGAGTACTATCAGCGCCAAACCGGGCGGCAAAACCCGGCCGGCGACCAAAGTCCAGCCCGCCATGATGGCCCACCACGCCATGAGCGAAAAGGTCAGGACAGGTTTGCTGCCAAGCCGATCGATCCTTGTGCCGAGGAACCAAAGGCTGCTTAAGCCGCCGAGGAAGGAGACTGAAGTGACGAGCAGAATTCCTCCTTCGGTCATCGCGGTCTCGGTCTTTAAGAAGGCCACCGTGAATGTCGTCAGTCCTCCATATCCGGCCGACCAGGCCACGCTCAATCGGAGCAGCTTGCGAAATGAACGGTAACGAGAGATTTCCAGCCAAGGGACCGCAGTGGTCGAGCTCCGGATCTGTTCCGGAGTCTCGCCCTCGGGAATCCGCTTGAGGAAAGTCAGGCTGACGATCCCGGCCAAGCCGCTGAATCCAAAGACCAACGCAAACTGCCAGGGCCGGGGCGCCTGCCCCAACCAAAGGGCAGCCAGAGCCAGCGCGCAGAAACTCCCCACATTGACGAATGCGGCATCGCTGGCCAAGTACTTCCCTCGAATTGAAGGAGGCACCAGCGAAGTGATCCAGGGGAGCCATGCGCAACTGGAGATGCCGCGCGAGAGGTTGAAACCGAACAGGAGGAACAGCAACAATGCCAACTGGCTTGATCGGTCCAGGAACTGCCCGGACAAAGGAACAAGCGCCATAATGAAGATAAAAACAATGCGGATACCCCACCCGCCATAGACGAAACGTTTGTAGCCGTAGCGCGGAATATGATTCGCAGCCGGGATTTGGAAAATGACCAGCAGCGGCATCATCCCGCTAATGATGCCCAGAACCGTCGCACTGTCCTCCAGCGTCTTGGCAAAGAGGATCATCGGGTTGCCCAAGACCATTTGGAACGACAAAGCGTTGAAACCGGAAAACCAAAAGGCGTTCGTCATTCCGGGAGGAAACGAATCTTGCCTAGCTGAGGATTTCGAGCTCAGCGCTTTCTCGGCATCGGACGCTCCGTTCTGTGAAACTGATTGCGGCACAAGTCAAGTATCTTGAGGCATTTGGGCGGCTGTCGAGCAGAATTGGATGGTGAGGGCGGAGCTCAGCAATTCTCATTTTG
>JACQWK010000198.1 GCA_016209525.1 Verrucomicrobiota bacterium | reverse complement strand
GCCTCGGACAATGCGGCCGTCGAGGTCCGCATCAGCCTGGAATCTGATTTTCATGGCGCGCTCGCCGCAGCTTGGCAATCAGTTCCGCGTTCACGCTACGTGAATGCGCATGTTGAGACTCGGACACCCGCTCGCCTTCGGCAAGGTAGGCGTCGATCTCCTCCTGATTGGCCAAATAATATGCCAGCGCGCCATGCACTTCTTCGAGGGTCAATGCCGGATAACTCTCTAACATGCTTTCGACGGACATCCCTTCGCGGAAGAGATAAACCAGCGAATCCAGGGAAACACGGGTGTCTCCCACTCGATAAACACCCTCGATCTTCTTCACGTATTCCTTAGGCATCGGCTCGCTCCAAATTCGTCCATCGGTTGGTGTTTCAGCCACCACGTATTGACTTACATCTTACATCAATCCCCTCGCACTCGCCGCTGGCGCCGACTAATGGAGGGGTTACTGGAAATTGATGTTCCCAGCCTCTTGTCTTTTGACGGTGTAAAACTGTCTTGTTTTTGCCAAGTAAACACGCGCCGGTTTATTTGTATCGACCAGCCTCAGAATGTTTTGGAGTGTGCCGCGGCTTTTCCCGTCCCAAAGCATCAAGCCGCACCGCGCTCTCGAAGCCATTTCCCGATCCTTCACGGAGAAATAGTTGTAATCGCGCTTCGTACTGATGGACGACGATCTGCTTGTCGGCCAGTTGCCAACGTTGTTTCTGCATTGATCCATACAGAAAACGGTGATATGTGGATAATGTCTGTCGGCGAGATACTGCTGAACCGCTCTGTCGGCTCCATTGGCATCGCCAATGTAAAACTCGCAATTCTTGGCGATGAGTTCATCGATCTGCTGCCGTATCGTCTTATTAAGCCTTGAGACAGCCCGCGATCCACCAATGAAAACAGTTGTCATATCTTGCTCCGAGTCGGCTAAAGCCGTGGCGATCGGCTGTAATGCGGATTCATCTCTCCCGTATTTCGCTCGGTAAATCAGGTCGCCGATCTCGGTTCGCGTAGTCGAGAATTCCGGATGACCAAATGCGTTATGCCCGACGAAGGTGCTGCCCTTCGTGTGAAGGTCGAGGCAGAAGCCTGCTGTCCATCCGCTTCCGTGTAGTCGCTTTGGATTGGTTTTGATCATTCGACGTTACGTTATCGTACTGTCGGCCACCATTGGTCCCAATATGGGTAGCGCTGCTGCCCCCGATTCATGCGTATTTTCTCGTACTTTCTGCACGCCATGCCGTAGAAACCTCAGAGCTAAAGGGCCAAAACGCAGACGGTTTGGCGAGGGAAGCTTATGACTTCGACCAAGACGGATGCTGAACTGGTCAAGCATTTGCCGGAGCCGCTGTTTCGTGTTCTTCAGTGGCATCGACAGATCTCCAAGCACACGGCGGACCCGGATTTCATCTTCTGCAAGTTGGACGGAAATCCATGCGATCCGAACTTCGTGCGCGATTCCGTGTGTCGGCGGCGGTGAAAGATTGGGCCATTTTGGCGGACCAGAATGGGCCAAGCCGCCGGGAGTTGATGGCGGCGAGTATGTCGCCAGCCCCGCAAAGTTGATAGAGTCTTCCCCGCAGTGAGTTCTTGAAACCCCCCGGCTGAAGCCTAACGAAGGCGCCTCGGAGAGGACTGGCATCCCCTCCGAGACTTGAGCTTTCCGGGAGCGAACCCTCCCATGAGCCCTGATCAAGATCCAACAACTCGTCAACGGAATCAACCTCACCAACACCAGCAAGGCAGGAAACAACGAGGGCGGCGACCGCGAAGCCGGAAGTGTTTGTTGAAGGGATGCGGAAAGGGTTTTCGGCCGACGCATCCGATGGCGCGCTACTGCGGCGAGGAGTGCCGGCGGAAGGCGAGACAGTGGTCGCAATGGAAGAGTCAGCAACGATGGCGGCAGTCCGAGATTGGTCGCAAGAAACGGCAAGAGCAAAGCGTCCGTCATCGAGAACGGCTGCGGCTGGAGGGACGCGCATCATCGGGGCCGGAAAATGATGCGCGTGGGTCATCACAAGCGGCGCCGGTGAAAGATTTTTTTCGGATACTTGTGATCGTCCGGGCTGCTACGAATGCTTCAAGCGAACCCGGCGCTCGCCATTGCAGCGATTCTGCGCGCATGACTGTCGTCGCGCATTGGAACGCGTGTTGGAGCGCGAAAGGCGATGGAGGGAGCGCGGTCCAGGGCGGGTGACCGCAGCCAAGAGCTTGGCCGCCAGATCCGCATCATTGCGGTTATGAGGCGGATCGAGAACGTCCCGACATATTGTCGAAGCCCAAAGATTTTCCTAGATTCAGCGTGACCACAGCAGAGGAAGGGAGGACTGGGGCGGCTCTGGTGGCTGTTCCGGTTTCTCTCTTCTTCGATATGGAGAGAGAGCCATGTTGCGCTGGGCTGAAGAAGAACCGCGGGAACTGAGGCTGGACGAGATCGGAGAAACTTACGGCCGATACCGTCTTCATATTCCCGAACTGGAGCGCGGCATGATGCTTTCGCTGGAGAGCTATGGTCAGCTTTCGCCGATCGTGGTGGTCCGACACGAAAGCCGCTGGGAACTCATCGATGGCTACAAACGATTGGGCGCCGCGCGGAAGTTACAGTCGATGGATCGACTCGTGGCGCGGCGGATTGAAGCCGATGAACGCAGTGCGAAGGCCGCCATCTACGGATTAAACCGGGCCGGGGGCCGGACGCGTGAGATTGAAGAAGCCTGGATCGTGCATGCGCTGGTCCGCGACGATGGACTCACGCAAGTGGAAGTCGCCGAGTTGCTGGGGCGGCATAAGAGTTGGGTCTGCCGCCGGCTGGCCTTGATTGAGAAGCTTGGATCAGAAGCCCGCGCGGATTTACAGGTGGGATTGTTGACGCCAACCGCCGCACGGCAACTGGTGCGGTTGCCCGCGGGCAACCAGCCCGACATTCTGGAACTGGTGCGGCGCGAAGGCCTCTCCACCAACGAACTGACAGGCATCGTCGATCTGTGGGTCCAATGTCCGGCACGCGTTCAGCAGCAATACATCCTTCAACATCCCCGCGAAGCATTGGCCCAGGAGAAAGGCGTGGATCTCGCGTCCCATGATCCACGGCTGAGTCCGGCGGGCAATCGCATCTTCGAACAACTCGGAGCCGTGTTGCGGCAACTCGCCCGCATGGAAGTCTGGCTGGCGCATCAAGGCCGCACCGCAATCACGGCCGAGGACCGGCGCATCCTTCAACCCCGTTTTGAAAGATTATCGCGCGACGCCGCCTCGGTCGCCGCGCTCAGCGCCGATATGAGCATGGAGTGTGAACACGATGGACGAATCGACCCGCAACGACATCATCCGGATGTTCTACAGCCGAACCTCGCAGCGGCGCATTGCCAAGAAGCTGGGAGTCGACCGTAAGACGGTCGCTCAGGTCATTGCCGATCATCAAGCCACTCGAACGGGCGCGGCTCCAGAAAAGCGAAAGCCGCGGAAGAGTCTCGTGGATCCGTTCCAAGACAACATCGTTCAGCTTCTGGAACGCTATCCCGACATCACCGCTGTCCGCATGCTCGAAGAGCTGCGCCGGCTCGGATTCACCGGCGCCTATTCGATTGTCCGCGACCGCCTGCGCCAACTGCGCCGCCGCCCGCGGCTACTGATTCAACGTTTTGAAACCGCTCGCGGCGTCCAAGGACAAATGGACTATTCCCCCTATGACATCGACTTCACCGCCGAGGGTAAGCGGCGCGTGAACGCCTTCAGCTATGTCCTGGGATATTCCCGCCGCCAGTACCTGTATTTTGTCGAACGCCAGGACTTCACCACCACGATTCGCCAACATGTCGCCGCCTTCACGCACCTGCGCGGACTCGCTGCAGAGTGTTTGTATGACAACATGAAGGTCGTCGTCAGCGGCTACGACGGAGAGCAGCCGATTTACAACACGCGCTTCCTGGCCTTTGCCACCTACTACGGCTTCCGGCCCGTCGCCTGCCGGCCACGCCGGCCGGAAACGAAGGGTAAAGTCGAGAGACAGTTTCAACTGGTAGAAACCAATCTCCTCAATGGCCGAACCTTTTCTTCTCTCCAACATCTGAATGAAACCACAGCCTGGTGGTTGGCTCACGTCGCCGACGTGCGTCTGCACAAGACCACACAGCGCACGCCGCTGGATCTCTATCAGGAAGAGTTGCCGCATTTATTGCCGCTTCCGGAAAAACTACGACACGGCCGAGGTCGTCTATCGCACCGTGAATCCGGAAGGCTATGTCCACTACTTGCAAAACTTGTATTCCGTTCCCTGGCAGCGCATCGGCGAACTGCTGCCGGTGCGCATCACGGAAACCGAACTCATCGTTTACGATCCCGACATCCGCGAGATCGCCCGCCATGCGCGGCTGCCGGCTTCCCCCACACCTCAGCACAGCACCCATCCGCCACATCGGCCCGGCCCTGATCTTCGCCGCCGACACGAACTCCTGCGCCAGCGCTTCGAAGCACTCGGCCCGGATGCCACTTCCTTTTTCGATCAACTCCTCCGGACACGCCGTTTCGGCAAGGACGAGGCCGTTCGGATTTTGGGCTTATTGGCGATCTATCACCAAGTCGATCTCCGCGCGGCGATCGAGCGTGCCAACCGTTACCGGGCCTTTTCCCGCACGGCCGTGGAACGTATCTTGGCCGCTTCGGCCCAGCCTCGTTCCGCTCTGGATTCCGTTGACGATCAGGCGCGTCAACACCTCGACCAACTGCTGCGGGAAAATCCAGTGCCGCCGCGCGCCACCAGCGACTATCAACAACTGCTGGAAGACTCCGCCGACGATCGTCCACCCTGGGAGGATCCCTCTGAAGAGGAATCGCAATGAAGAAGTCGACGCCCACGCCTCTTCGGGATCTATGCTTGAACTACTTCAAAATCCTGCGAATCCCGATCACGCCGAACGATCTCGACCAGGTTCTGGATCGCGCCGACAAGGAAACTCTGTCTCATCTGAAGTTCTTGGATCTGCTGCTGGGCCAACAGGCCGCCGCCCGCCGTGACCGTGCTGTTGAGCGACGCATCCGTGAAGCCCAATTCGAGGAACGCAAGTTGTTGGAGACTTTTGACTGGAAGTTCAATCCGCAGATCGACCGACTTCAAATCGAAGAACTCGCCACCGGTGACTTCATCCGACGCCAATCCAATCTCATCGTTGTCGGCCAGGCCGGCGTTGGCAAAAGTCATCTCATGCAAGCCATCGGCATGCGCGCTTGTGCCGCCGGCTATCGCGTCCTGTACCGCACCTCCGCTCAACTGCTCAACGATCTGAACGCTTCTCTCGCCGACAAAACCTTACCTCTTCGGCTTCGTCGCTATCGCCGTCCTCAACTTTTAATCGTCGACGAATTTGGGTTCGATCGCGTCGAACGTCTGGAATCCCCTGAAGCGGCCCACCTGCTCTACAAGGTGATCGTCGCCCGACACCACCGCTGCTCTACAGCTCTGCTTACCAATATCGACTTCGATGGCTGGGCCGCTTACTTGGGCGACGCTCCTCTGGCCATGGCTTTGCTCGACCGTCTCGTCGAAGGCGCAATCATCATCAAGATCAAAGGAAAATCCTATCGCGCCACCAAAGCCAAAACCGTTAAGCCCTCAGAAAGCGAAGGCGCCTAACTCAGCTTGAGCGCTGTGTGGCCTCCTCTTTCGTACTTAAGGTCCCGATCGCAACCATCTCCCTGGCCCCATTTATCCCGCCAAAATGGCCCAGTTTTTCGCCGCCATCGGCAACGCTCGGTGAATCAAAGTGCGGATAGCAAAACCAATCAATCGATCCATTGATCCCCACTAGGGCGACCGTGTGCATGTCGCCGATGATCCCGTAATTTTCAATGGGCTGGTATGCCATCGCCTGAAACCCACACTATATTAAGGCTACGCCGTTTCGTGCGTGTGTACGCGAGATTACAGTGGTCCGCCAGCGCCTGGATTTCAACGAACAGCGGCCCGGCGGAATCCTTTCAGGCCCGACGCGCATCATAACCGCCAAAGACACAATGAGGACAGTTCTCGTACTGCCGCATTGAGAAATGGAAACATATGAAACCGG
>JACQWK010000211.1 GCA_016209525.1 Verrucomicrobiota bacterium | reverse complement strand
TTCATGATTTATGAATTATGAATTATGAATTGCGACTGGCGGGTTGGTCCTGCGGATTGCGGAGTCAGAAATCAGGCCGCTCCGCAGCACTTCTTGAATTTCTTCCCGCTGCCGCAAGAGCACGGATCGTTCCGGCCCACCTTCGGCTTCGGCGGGGAGGAAATGGCTCGCACCGATGGTCCTGATTGCGTTGCGACCGTCCCGTCGCTGGGTTGAACCGAGGAATCCTCCTCGGATTGGGGAAGGGATTTGGGCCACAGGCGGCGGCCGATTTGCTTCAGTTGCGTATGCCGGCCTGCCAGACTCTGGGCGAGGGAGGGATGCGCGGCGCGCAACTTTTCCAC
The DNA here is from genome assembly GCA_016209525.1 of Verrucomicrobiota bacterium. Lineage (GTDB taxonomy): Bacteria > Verrucomicrobiota > Verrucomicrobiia > Limisphaerales > SIBE01 > VHCZ01. Next base: position 20,484 of record JACQWK010000211.1, on the reverse strand, counting down.
GAGCAAATCCGGCATGGGGCTGCCGCGCTTCACGTCCTCCACGTTGAACGTGCCGGCCTGATAATCGTAAAACAAAGCCACGCGGTGGCGCCGCCGTTTCGGCGAAAGGCGACTGGCTTCCGGCAGGCAAAAGAATCAGAGCAGGCTTTCAGTGCAGGTGCAGCCCGGGCGGACGCAATATTGGTCGTCAACCACCCATCGCTCGCCATCGCGGCTGAACTCGAACATCTCTGCCCACGGAAAAATCTCGGCGTAAGCGACCATGGTGCCGTCGCCTGCAAGCACCTGGTCGGGCAGCCGAGCGTCGAGCGTCTCGGGGTCCATCGTCTCCATCTGGCGGCGCTTGGTGGTCAGGAAGAGGTTTCCCAGCCATTGCCAGTCTTCGGACTGCGCTTCCGCGACGAAGGCATTTCCGAGGGCGACTCCCTCGGGAGCAGACTTGGCCTCGGCGTTAAGCCGTCCCTCGAAGACGTCGAGATCGAAACGGATCGTCTGGTCCGGCGCCCCTCAATCTGGCACGCGAATCCAATCACTCCGCATGGGCAGCAGGGATTGCCACAGATACTCAGGGCAGCGAGGAAGCTCTTTCCTGAAAACAGCGCCTGGTCGAGGCTCAAACGGGCGCCGGATGTTATCGCTCGGAGAGCAGAGCCTCCGGCATCCGGAGCGGGCAGGATAAGCGGTTCAAATTTCATCGGCAAATGGTAGCAATTCATGATGTGAATTGCCCGGAATTTTTCGACGCCTTCAGGGCCTTGTGTACGCCCTTTTTCCTGATTGTCGAAGCAAATGCTTCGGATACTCTTACTCGGGAGACCAGACCATGCCACACGTGAGGACAAGACAGCGAAACGAGAATAGATGCCGATGTGTTCTAAGCCCGTAGCTCGGAACCACGTTGTTTGGTGAGCCTGGACTTCGACTTTTCCATTCCACTTCGTTGCGATGGCAAGTTTCATCGGACTGAGCTTCACTAAAGCCAGATGCTATGACACCGACCAAGGAAAACAGCGGCAAGCGTTGCGTGATTACTGTGCACGGCGTCGGAGTTACCAATCCCGGCGACAGTCTCACAGGTCTGGAAAGGAGATTCTCGAGGGGATTTGACGCATCCTACGAGTGCAAAACGATCTCCCTCGATGGTTGTGAGTTTGCCGTTAGGCACTCTGAACACCCGGAGGCGCCGGAACTGATTGAGGTGAATTGGGCCGATATTCAAAGGCCACGGCAAAATTGGTTTTCGATGTTCGGTTATTTGGCGAGGGTACTTGCGGGTTCCTTGCATCTCGCCGAGAACTGGAGTGGAACGTCGCTCGCAAGACAATGGATCATCAGGGGCTATCGAGTGGCTTTCGAAGCCGTCGTGATCTGGAAGGTCCCGTTCATCGTTTACCTGATGTTGCTGGTATCTGCGGCACAAAGCTATCGCTGGGTCGTCGCCATCACCGGGACGGCGCTCATCGTGTCTGCCACGTGGTGGGTGCGAAAATGGTCATGGCCGATAGTTCTGGGAGGGGTCTTCTTCAGTGGCTACTACGCCCACGTGGGTTGGAAGGTGGCGGCCAGTGAGGCCGGCGCACATTCCGGCGCTTTCTCGACTTGGACAACCGAGTTTATCCAATGCACGTCGCTGGATTACATTAGAGGGCACAAGTGGCTACCAATAATTGTTCTTGTGCTGGCAACGACAATCCTCTGGCCAGACCGAAGGTCCACTTGGGAGCAGCGGCTGGCGCGACTGGGGTTCACCTATCCACCACTGCTTGCCGTCGCGCTGATTGGAGCGTGTATGTGAGTGCTGGCAATTCCTCTAGCCACGGTGTTGGGTGGCAAGGCGAACTACGAAGTTTGGCAAGAATTGCACAGCATGGTCCTTGTCTCTGGCCATTACGACCTCAAGAAGGCCGAGTGGACGCATCTCGCCGCCCTCACGGTTCTGGGATTGATGGCGCTGGGCACCGCCACAGTTTATGCGTTGAGGCGCTGGGGTGGCATCTTCGGGAAACAGAGCAGCGGTATCGGCGCCCGAAATGCCGTTCCCTGGCTGTGCGGCTTCATTCCCATCGGTACCATCGTCGTTGGTGCCGCGTTGTATATGGATGTCATCGTCGGCCAAACTGTTCCCAGCGCCGACGTCCTCGAAATCTACCGCATTTCGGCGCTGCGCGTGATCTGGTTTTTGCCGTGGCTTCTGAATCCGCTGGTCATCGTCATTGACGTGATTGGCGATGTGATCTTTTTTGCACTGGAAGCCAACAAGCGCCTCAGCATTGGCAGCGACGTAGAGAGGCGTTTCCTCACGGCGATTCGTTACGCCCGAACCCAGACTCGGTCGGACATCGTTGTTCTCTCTCACAGCCTTGGCACTGTGATCTCTGCGCAATTCCTGTGTGCTTTAGGTCAGGACGGAATTAAACTGATCACCACCGGTTCGCCGATATCAAGTTTGCATGGTCGCTTTCTGAACTGGCATCTGAAAGACTTGCCCGACTTTAAGAAGTATCCTGACCACTGGGTGAATATCTATCGCGACGGCGATTATATCGGCGGGCCAATCGAACGCATCGAATCTGTCGTCCAGTACTGCCACCACGGTGGAGGGCATGTGGGCTATTGGGATGACGACGACGTGTTTCGAGCCGTCCAACGAGCGCTCGAATGATTTGCGTCATTGAGCTATGAATCGGTTGAATAATAAGCAGACACCTCTCACTCGGCCTTTGGTGAGCCTCTCCTCCATCCGTACGTGTTCAGCGTGCGGGGTGTCGTAGCGCAGACTTGCAGTCTGCGGTATCGCCGACTTGAGGTCGGCAGGACAACAATTGTTCGGGCACGCGCCTTCCGTTCGCCGCCGGCGCAGAATGCAGTTCTGCCATACGGCAGATTGGAAATCTGCGCTACACGAGACAGATACCTCCATCCGAAGGAGGAGGGCACATTCGAGGGGGTTGACGCAGTCCTGGATTGGCACCGATCCTGCAAGATGTTGCGTGCGCATCGTCAGAAAACTATGCACGATCGGATAACGTTCACATGAGAACCCACGCCAACCTTGTCGGTCTGTTGCTGACGGTGGGAGTTTGCCTGCCGACCGTGCAGCCGCGAGCCCAGATCGTGACCAGCGAAATCATGTATCATCCGGTGGAGGAGCCCGATTTCAACGCGGATGGGAGCCCGGCGCTGGATTTGTATGAGGACGTCCATGAATTCCTCGAAATTCACAATGTCGGTCGCAAATCGGTTGAGTTGGCGGGATGGAAGATCGTTGGCGGTATTCAGTACACCTTTCCGCCGGGCGCGGCGATCCTTCCCGGATCGTACCGCGTCATCGCGAAAAATCCGGCGAGGCTGAGTGCCGTCCCGGCCTATGGCCTTGCCTTGGCGGATTTGTTTGGGCCTTACACGAACCAATTGAGCAATGCCCAAGATGCCGTCCGCCTCCAGGACGCGGAGGGGAAGCTCATTGATGCGGTGAGTTACTCGGCCGAGTTCCCGTGGGCGATGAGCGCCGACGGCCTTGGGGCGAATGAGGACTTCACAGGCTTGAACCGGCGTGACTACCAGTATCGCGGCCGGTCCCTTGAACGCGTGAGTTACACGCACCCCGCCAATGATCCCGCCAATTGGCTGGCCTCGCCTCTGCCGGGAAATCCAAGCCCAGGCCAATCCAACGCCGTGAGCCGGGCCATTCCGAAGCCGGTGGTTGTCCGGTCCAACGTCACTCAGAACTCCGACGAAGCACCTATCATTCGGAACAATCAACCGGTCCGGATCGATTGCGCTTTCTCCGCGACGAATTCGCTGTCGCGAGTGAGCGTGGAATGGTTTGTTGAAAACGTCAACGCCACGAATGAAGCGCGCACAGCGACTCCGATGTCCGTCGAAGGTCCTCCTGGCCTTGGCCAATTCAAAGCGGTGTTGCCCGGCCAACCGAACCGCACCATCGTGCGGTTTCGTTTCCGCGCGGATCGGGGCGCAGACGACGAAGCGGTCTCGCCGCGCGCCGACGATCCATTTCAGTGGCACGCCTATTTCGTAAGCCCCGTCCGCACGTCCAGCCGGCCGGTCTATGATTGCTTCATCGCTTCGAACAGTCTGACGATCTTGGAAAGGAACATCACTCAAAGTCCGCGACGCGTCACCACGCCCGATCCGCCGGGAAGGCCGCGTGCTTCATGGAACGCCACGGAACCGGCCATCATGGTGCACGATGGGGTCGTGTATGACATTCGCATGCGCCATCATGGCAGCCGCTACAACCGGCGAGCGAATCGGTATTCGCTGAAGTGGCAGTTCCCCCGCTACAAGAAATTCAACGGCGTGACCGGCATTTTCGAGACTGACAAGGGCAACGATTTCATTGTGGGCCACAACCTGTTCATCGAAGCGGGCTTTCCCGTGTCGAAAGTCCGATACGTCGATCTTTATTTGAACAACCTGGGCGTGATGCCGCGATTGGAACAGGGCGAGTTCGATGGGGAGATGCTGGACGCTTATCACGAAACCCAACGGCGCCTCAATCCCGGCGCCCCCTTGGAACCCACGGGCGAAATCTACAAATGCGTCGGGACGATCGACATGCCCGGCGAAGGGCCGTATGGCCGGGGCGATGGCCGCAAGCTGGTCAAACCTGGATTTTGGACCGACCTGCAAATGTACGATTGGACGTTTGCGCTCCAAAACCACAATTGGCGTGGCTCCTATTATTTCCAGCAAATGATCGACGCGTTGTGGACTGCCCGCGGGGATACGCCCGCGGCCTTGAATCCGAACATTCCGGCCTTGCGCGCCTACTTCACGAACTTTTTCGACATCGACGAGATGCTGGACTACCTCGCGATTGAAAACTGGTGCTGTCCGTGGGACGACACGACGCAGAATCACTTTTTCTGGCAGCGCCGGAACGGCAAATGGGGCCTGCTGCCGTGGGATAGCGATTTCTGGTTCGGGCGAGGGGACAACACACCGGCCAGTGCTTCGATTTATATTGGAGAAGTCGGCGACCGGAACAACAACTTCCGCGGGCCGAATTTTTTCAAAGACAGTTTCCTCAAGGCGTTTCGCCAGGAGTACAAGCAACGTCTCTACGTGTTGAACAATACCTTCCTCCACCCGGAAAACATCAGCGCCATGGGGTTTGGCAGCATTCGAAGTTTTGCGAACGCGCGTTTTGCGGCGGTCAATAACCAATGCGGCTTCGGTCCATTCCAACGGCCAGCCAAGCCGACGAATCTCAATCCTTCGAGAAGTGCCGCCGCCCTCCCGCCCGCGAAATTTCAGGCTTCGCCTTACGCGCATAGCGCAACACCAGCAACCAGTCACGCGAAGACCCTTTGGGAGATTCGCCGTGCCAGCGGCACTTACCAAGCGCCGATTTGGAAACTGGCGAGCGCGACGAACCTGACGGAGATCGAAATACCATTCAATGAACTGGCCTTTGGCGAGACGTACTATTGGCGTTGTACCTACTTCGATTCGGACCACCATCCTTCGTTGACTTCCGATGAAACTCCGTTCCATTTCGGACCGGAAGCCACAATTCCGTCCGACAGCGGTGATCTGGTGCTCAATGAGATCGCAGCCCGCAACCGCGGCTCGGTGAACAACGCGGGACAGACGCCGGACTGGATCGAGCTGTTCAACCAGAGCAGCCGGACCATTGATCTGGGCGGAATGAGCCTCAGCGACGATATGACGGTGCCGGACAAGTACACGTTTCCGCTCAATACGCGGATCACTGCGCAAGGCTACTTGACCGTCTGGTGCGACGACGCGACCAACGCCCCCGGCCTTCATACCGGTTTCGGCTTGAACGACCGAGGCCAAACCGTGGCGCTGTTTGGACTGGCCGCGGGCGGGCAGATTGTGAGCGACTTTGTCGTGTTCGGACAGCAGATTGCCGACTTAACGATCGGGCGTGTGCCCGACGGCGCCGGGCCTTGGCAACTCACGGCTCCGAGCCCTGCGCAGCCGAACCGAGTGACGCTGCTTGACTCGACGGCCAATCTCAAAATCAACGAATGGATGGCCTCGCCGAATTCCGGCGACGATTGGTTCGAACTGTTCAACCCCGATCCGCGTCCGGTCGCGCTGGAAGGTTTGTACCTGACGGATCATCTGAGCGTGCGGACCAACACGCGGATCGCAGGTCTCTCGTTTATTGCGCCCGGGGGCTTCTTGAAATTCGTGGCGGACGAGCATCCGGATCAGGGCCCCAACCACGTCGGGTTTAGGCTCAGCGCCAGCGGCGAATCGATCTATCTGATTTCGACCAACCGCATCCGTGTCCTCGATTCGATTACTTTTGGTCCGCAAGCCGGCGGAGTGTCCCAGGGCCGATTGCCGGATGGCGGAGCGACCATCGTCTCCTTTGTGGAATCCGCTTCCCCGGAGGAGAGAAATTATTTGCCCGCGACGCCGGAGGATCGCGACAATGATGGAATTCCCGACTCGTGGGAAATGCAGCACGGGCTGAGCGTGGGCTTGGATGACGCCGCTCTTGATCCTGACAATGACGGCATGACGAACTTGCAGGAGTACATTGCCGGCACCGATCCAAAGAACAGCGCCAGCGTGTTGAAACTCGAAGCCTCAAGGGCGGGATCGGAAGTGTTATTCCGGTTTAGCGCGCAGGCCGATAAGGCCTACAGTCTCCTGTTTCGGACGAATTTGACGTTAGGGGCCTGGTTGCTTCAGACCAATATTGCCGCTCAACCGGGGAGCCGGACGATCCAGGTGGCCGAGCCCGTTGGAACCTTCAACGCGACTCGTTATTACCGCCTCACCACGCCCCCAGTGCCGTCGCCGTAATCATGTGGCCGGATTAGCCTTTCCATTCGTCCGGGCGAACTTATCTTCGGATCGGGTGCTCCACGCGATGCGCAAAACAAAAATCATTGCCACGCTCGGACCAGCTTCTGAATCGCCTGAAATGATCGGCCGTCTGATCGACGCCGGCATGAACGTCGCGCGACTGAACATGTCTCATGCGACGCACGATTGGGTGAGGAGGACGGTCCGGCTCATCCGGGCTGCAGCCGGCGACAGGAATAAGCACGTCGGAATCATGATGGACACTCAGGGACCGGCCGTCCGCACCGGTGATCTGCCCGCCGCCTTGGACCTTCAGCCAGGGCAAAAGTTCACCCTGACCGTTCGAGGCGAGAAGAGCGAGGAGCTACACTCGGTGGACGTGAACTATGAGAATTTCGTTAACGACATCAGCGTGGGCGACGTGGTTTTGATCGACAATGGCGCGATCGAGATGAAAGTGCTGGCCAAGTTTGAAAACCGGATCGAGTGCGAGGTGCTCACCCCCGGGACGTTGGGCAGCCGGCGCCACATCAATCTGCCCGGCGTCAAAGTCAGTTTGCCCGCGCTGACGGGCAAAGATTTGGCCGATGTCCAAGTCGGCTTGGAGATGGAGGTCGATTACATCGCCCTGTCGTTCGTCCGGGAAGCCAAGGATATCCAGCAATTGCGCGCGGTGATCGAATCCGCTGCGAGCCAGCCCCTCATTGTCGCGAAGATCGAAGACCAGCAAGCGGTCAAGAACCTCGAAGAGATTGTCCTGCACGCGGACGCAGTGATGGTGGCGCGAGGCGATTTGGGAATCGAGTGCCCTTACGAGGAATTGCCGATCATCCAACGGAAGGCGGTCAAGACGTGCTTGCGGCTAGGCCGACCCGTAATCGTGGCGACCCACATGCTCGAAAGCATGATCGACAATCCGACGCCAACCCGAGCGGAAATCACCGACACCGCGAACGCTGTGTTCGAGCAATCCGACGCCATCATGTTGAGCGGCGAGACCACCGTGGGAAAATACCCGCTCCGCTGTGTGGAAGTCTTCGACCGCATCGCCCGCCGCATCGAACGAAGCGGTGGCGCAAACTACCAGGAAAAGGCGGAATTAACGACGGCGCGGCAGAAAATGGTCAAGAGCGCGGTGGTCATGGCCAATGAACTGAAGGCGGAGTCGATCCTGGTTTTCACGCGACAGGGCAACATGGCTCGATATGCATCGTGGATGCGTCCGCGCTTTTCATGCATCTACGCGATCTGCGAACACGAACGAATCGCGTTGTCGCTGAGCCTCAACTGGGCCGTAACTCCGGTGGTCGTTCCGTTCGATCATGTGGATCCCGCCAAGACCATGACGTCTGCGGTTCAGACTTTGGTGGGTAGCGGACTCCTTCAAAAAGGCAACACCGCGGTCATCGTCGGAGCCGTCGAGGCCGATGGCAGGATCGTGGATGCTCTGCAAATGCGGGTCATCGAGTAAGCGGAACGGGCGCAACCCGACACTGCCACCGCAGCGCAACTTCCAAGTCTATCAGTAACTGCCCGATCCGAACTCGGTTTCCTTCTGTAGCGCGCCGCCGTCGCCCGCGGCCTCGCGCCGCCTCGATTCGTCCAACATCGCGGCTGTCGCCGTCGCCCCCACTCGCGTCACGCCCAGTTCGCGGCATTTGATCAGCCCCTCCAAGTCGCGGACGCCGCCGGCGGCTTTGACTTGGACTTTTGGCGAGCACGCGGAACGCATCAGTCGCAAATCATGCTCGGTCGCGCCTTTGTAGTTGTAACTGCCGTCGGATTGTTTGACGAAACCGTAACCGGTGGAGGTCTTCACCCAATCGGCGCCTGCCTGCTCACAAATTTCACAGAGCTTGCGCTTGAGCTCGTCGGCCGTCAGGCCTGCTCCGCCCCGGTGGAGGTAGTCGTTTTCGAGGATCACCTTGACCTTGGCGTGGCGGTGGTGCGCCTCTTCGCAGACAGCCTTGACCTCGCGCTCGATATATTCCCAATCACCGCTGAGGGCCTTTCCAATGTTGATGACCATGTCGATCTCGACGGCGCCATCCCGGCATGCGAGCTCGGTTTCGTACCGTTTCACTTCCGTCAGACTGTTGCCATGAGGAAAACCGATGACGCAGCCCACGAGCACGCCGCTGCCTTTGAGCCATTCCACCGCGCGCTTCACGGCATACGGTTTGATGCACACCGACGCGACACCGTATTTCGCGGCCAAACGGCAGCCGTCTTCCAGCTCCCGATCCGTCATCGTCGGATGCAGGAGGGAGTGATCGATCATTTTGGCGAGTTCGGAGTAAGTGTATTTCATAAGACGACGGATTTGAGCAGTCGCGAGGCCAGTGCGCCAAGCAAAGAAACCCTTTGCGTGGTGGTTAGCGGTTTTCCTCAGGCCACGAAAGGCGCCAACAAATTCCGGGCGACCTTCAATGCTCGTTTGCGGCCCTCGAGCGTTTTGCCAAACGTGCCATCCTCGACCTCGATGCACACCGGGCCGCGGTAGGTCGTCTCCATCAAGGCGCCCATGAAGCGTCCCCAGTCCATCTCGCCATAACCCGGAATGCGGGGTTGGTGCCATTCCAGCGGATGCGCGAAAACGCCGACTTCATTGAGACGGTCTCGCCGAATTTTCACGTCTTTCGCATGGAAATGAAAAATCTTGCTCTGAAACTCTCGCAACGGCGCCGCGGGGTCCATCTGCTGCAGCACCAAGTGCGACGGATCGTAGTTCAGCCCAAAATGCGCCGATGGAATGTCGCTGAACATGCGCCGCCAGAGGGCGGGGGTGGTCGCGAGGTTTTTCCCGCCGGGCCATTCGTCGCTCGTAAAAAGCATGGGGCAGTTCTCAATGCCGATCTGGATGTCGTGGGCTTCGGCGAATGCGATCAACGGCCGCCACGTCTTGAGAAAGCGCGGCCAGTTGTCGTCCACGCTCTTCGTCCAATCACGCCCCACGAATGTGTTCACCGTTTTCAACCCGAGCGCGGCGGCCGCTTTGATGACCTTCTTGAGGTGTTCGACCGCCCGCTTGGCGGCGTCGGGATTCGGGTCGAGCGGATTTGGATAATAACCGAGAGCGCTTAGATTGACCTTGTGTTGATCGCAGAGTGCCCTGACTTCGTCGGATCGAGTGCGCGTGAAGCCGGCGACGTCGATGTGGGTGACGCCGGCAAACTTGCGTTCGGCCTTGCCGATGGGCCAGCACATGGCTTCCACGCATTCGAAGCGTTCGATTGCGGCGAAGGCGAGGACCTGGCCGAGATTGAGTTCTGGAAGGATGGCGGTGACAAAGCCGAGTTTCATTGGCAGGCAGCCTCAATAATCGAGGCGGTTGACAGTACGGACCCCAGGGATTTGGCCAAAGTGATGGTCAAAGGTAAGCACGACCGCTTCGATGCGCATCGCACAACAGCCGATAATCACATCGGTCAGCGGCAAGACTCGCCCCTGGCGGTCAAGGGTCCAAAGTGTGGTTTCAACGTCCTCCCAGAGCCGGTTGTCGGTCGGCACATTGATCATGACATCCCAGAAGGCTTGGAATCGTTTCCGCGTTGGCAGGGGTCGCAGCGCTCGTCCTACTTCGCAACGGACGATTCCGCAAATGGCGAGATCCCGCGCCGTGGCGGCAAGGGCCAGGGCGCGCAACGGGTCCTGGCCCTGCCGCAGCAGCGCGATGTAAAAACTACTGTCAGCGAGCACGGGACTTGCGGCCATAAGTGACAGGGGTTTCTCGCCTTCTCATTTCGGCGAGGTCGTAGGCCGGGTCCACCGTTTCTTTGAGTTCGTCTGCCGTCATGCCGAGTCCCTCGGCGGCCAACCTGGAGAGCGTGGCTCTCCGATCGATTTCTCTCAAAGCCAAGTCGATGGCCTTCGTCTTGCTCGTGACGCCCGTTGCCGCCATGACTCTCTTCAATAAGTCTTCATCAATGTGCAGGGTCATCTTCATGGCCATATAGAGTATGGCATAGAGGCCATATGTCAAGCCCGTTGTCAGCTCGTGTTGCAGGCGCCTGCATCTTGACCCTGCCACCGTTGTTTTCTCCCGCTCCCACGACGAAGGTGTGGGAGCGGGTCGGGGAGAGGGCTTGTTCTTAATGAATTTCTCCTCCTCTCCATGGCCCTCTCCTCCATTTCCTGGAGGAGAGGGAGTTACGCCCTTACAGGCGCACTCACCGTTTGGGCCGCTGCATGATCAGCAGATTGGCCACCCAGGAACTCCCGATCACGGCGAGAACGTAAACACTCATTCCTGTCGTCGCGAGGGGTTTCCAAAGCGCTAGGCCTTTCCTGTCCCAGAAGTCGCCCATCAAGATGCAAAACAATGCGCCCACGCCTGCGGCCGCCATGACCGCCGTGTAGGCCAGCATCGCAGTCCGCGGCCAGCCCTTGGAGCATTTGAACAGAGCCGCGAGAGGTATGACGAGGAATCCGAACACGAACGACGCGAGGAAAAAGAGGTTCTGCGGCTTGAGCAACAGGCCCAGTGCAAGCGCGGCCATGGCCAAGCCCACACAGGCTCCAACCCAACTTGACGCGGTTACTTGCTCCGGGGACAAAGCCAGGCGCCCGTAACGATTCAAGCGCAGTAGCAAATTGAAAAGAGGGTCCGCTGTCCATGTCAGAAAGACAAAGATCAGAAAAAGGATTCGAATGGGCCAAACCCATGGGGCCAAGCCAGGGTTTGAGGCTGCCAAGCCGCCGAGCAACCGGTTTCCGAAGAAAGCGCCGATGATCACGGCCCATTGCGTCCTCGGACTCAGTTTCGTCATCCAGAACGCGTAGCGGAGAAACAAGCTGTAAACGATGTTCCCCGCCTTCAGCGCTTCGACGATGCCGGTCCGGGCCCAGTCGTTCTCGGGATCGAGCCGAAGCGATTCGCGAAAGTGTTCCAGCGCTTTCTCGCGATCGCCGCGTTCCAGACAAGCCCAGCCTTGATTGGCGTGCGTGGCCGAATTCTCGGGATTCCGCGCCAAGGTCGCGGCAATCGTGGCACTCGCGTCAGCCCTCCGGCCCAGCTTCACCAGCGCCATGGCTCGCAGATTATTACAGCCGATATGTTCCGGATCAAATTGCAGGCCCTGGTTGGCCGCTTCCAGTGATTCCTGCCACCGGCTTTGGGCGAAATGAACTCCGGCCAGGAGCGAATAATAATCCGAGTCCGTTGGGTCCAGACGGACGGCTTCCGTAATTGACGCCAGAGCCTCTTCGTGACGATTGCGGTCACAGAAAACCCTCGCGAGCGCATAGTGCGCGAACGGCGCATCGGGCGCGAGGTGGATGGCCTGACGCGCGGCGTCCGTGGCCGGTTGGAATTGCTTAAGTTCCGAGAGACAAAGGGCGAGCATCGCATGCGCGTGCGCGTCTTCCGGGTCGAGCGCGATGGCCTGGCGGAATTCCTCGCCGGCAGGCTCGTAGCGGCCCTGTTCGAAAAGGAGCGAACCGCGGCTAAAGTGTGGGTTCATGCGGTTCGGATTCTTCTTCTACATTCTGAGGTACTTCAGGATGTCGTCGTAAACTCCGCCTTGATTGGAGTAGAGCGCGTAATTGCGCGCCGTGGCGAACCACTCGCGCGTCGTTGGTTTCAACGTGGCGGCGGCCGAGGCAAGGTTCTTGGTGCTGAGGGGGGAGGGAACCCCTGCCTTCATCGCCTCTCGGAGTTTGTGCTCCACCGCCAGATCGACGACGGCCTTGAGATCCGCGCCGGAAAAGCCTTCCGTGCGTTTAGCGAGATGATCGAAATCAATCTCCGCGCTGGGTTTCCCTTGACTGTGCAACCTGAGGATCGCCGCCCGTGCCCCGGTGTCCGGCGGCGGCACGAAAAGAATGCGATCGAAGCGTCCGGGCCTGCGAAAGGCGGCATCCAAGTGCCAAGGCGCGTTGGTCGCACCGAGGATGAGCACGCCCTCGTTGGACGCTTTGACACCGTCGAATTCCGAGAGAAACTGGTTGATCAGATGCCGGCCCGCGCTCTGGCGCATATCGGCACGGCTGGCGCCCAGGGCATCGACTTCGTCGAAAAAGAGGACGCAGGGCGTGTTTCGCCGCGCCTGTTCGAAGACTTCGTGCAGATTACGTTCGCTGTTGCCGATCCACATGTCGAGCACCTCATTGATGCCGACGGCTAGGAAGCCTCCTTTGATTTCGCCAGCCGTGGCGCGTGCCAGATGCGTCTTGCCGCAACCCGGCGGACCGTACATGAGGATGCCCCCGCCGATCGATTTGCCGTAAGCCTTGTAGAGGTCGGGATGGTTCAAAGGGTGAATGATCTTAAGGCGGATTTCTTCCTTCAATTCATCCATTCCGCCTACGTCCAGAAAAGTAATCGTCGGGCGCTCGACTTCGGCCGACGCCATCTCTTGATCTCCTTGCCACGAGGCTCGGAGCCGTCCTTCGACAACTTCGTCGGTCTCCGCATTCGCGTTGATGCCCAGGCGAGCGGCGAATTCCGGGTCGGCTGAGCCAGGGTCGATTTCCAAAGCGCGCCGATATTGGCGGACGGCCTGCTCGACTTCACCGATGGCTTGGAGCAACTTCGCATGAAGCACGAACGCGCGAGCCGGCGGACTCCGTCCGTTGACGAGTGTTTCCACCAACGCCAAGGCGTGGTTATTCTTGCCTTGGGAGAAAAACGCTCGCGCGAGCCCGAGCTGGAGTTGGAGGTGCTCCGGAGCCATCGCGATGGCTTCGCGATATTCCTTCTCCGCTTCTGCATATCGGCCCGCGCTCATCAGGGCATCGGCCAGGTGGAGGCGCAACGGCACATTCTGCGGCGAAACACGAAGCGCGTCGCGCAACGACTGCAAAGGGTCCGAATCCGGAGCCGATGAATGACCAGACATGGCGGTAATCAAAGCCAAAACGCGGACAGGGTCAAGTGGCGGGAGTCTCAAGGCAGCAATTCTCATTTTGACGACAGGCACGACCTGCGACCCGCTTGTAGTCCCGGCTTTAGCCGGTTTTCTCGCGCTGGCCGGCTAAAGCCGGGACTACATACGGGTGATAATGAGAATTGCTGGTCTCAAGGGTGCCCTTCGGACACTTGCTTTTCGACGAACTGTAGCCGCCGACGTGAGGAGGCGGATTTCGTTCTCGAACAAAGCGGCACGTTCGTAATCCGGCCCTTTGAATAACTCTCCGGCCGATTGACAACGGAGCGGTTATTGAATTCTTACCCGGTAAAACCGCTGTGTGGCTGGAATCGTTTCCGTGATGTTTCGCAAGCTTCCGTCGCCGGTGAAGTTCGTGAGGACTGTCCAATTGGGGGACTCGAACGAAACGTTGAATTGCACCTCGTAAACCAGGCCGCTCTGAGTCGCGAAGGAAAAGCTGAAGCTGGTGCCTCGCACCGCCGGATGCAAAATCGTGACCGCGGGGCGCGCTGGAGGAAAAGTGACCTCCCAAATGCCTTGTTTCGCGCCGTATTCGAGGACGTAGATTCTGTGGCCGATGATTTCAGCATCGATGGGATTGGCGAAGTTGGTCGCGATCCGCGTGACGCGCGCCTGGTAATTCGTGTCGCCGAGCTTGACCAAATTCAAGTCGAGCAGATCCTGACTCGCATCGAAGAACGGACCGGGCACACGCGTGTCGTCCGGATCGCCATGCGTCCAACTGAGAGCGAACCCGTGGTTTTGAAATGGAGGCGACATTGCGCCGGTGGTGTCGAAAACCAATCCGAGAGGCGATCGATGAGCTGTGAACGTGTTGCCTGTCTTACCCAGACGGCTCGCGTCCTTGGCCAAGCCGTCCTTCGGATCGCGAAAGCTGTCCGCGTCCGGCCCAACATTTTTCACTGGTTCGGCGAAATTTGCGGGAGGCGGCGGAAACGCGGGGTCGTTGTGGTAATAGCCGGATTGCACGGCGAGAAATCGCCGGTCGAGCAACCGATCCTTGCTCGGATCGTAATTCGGAAATTGCTGCGGATTATCCGCGCCGCCGATGCGCCACGGGAACCCATAGTGCAACCCTTGCCGGATCCAGTTCAGTTCCTCATCCATATCACGGTCTGGCCCATTCTCCGTGGCGAACAAATCTCCGTTGGCCGCGAAAGCCAGATCGAATGAATTGCGCGTACCTTCCGCAACAATGTATCCGGCACTGCGCAACGCGTCTTCGTCATTTCGCAGCAACAAGTCAGAGCCGTTGGCGGGCAGACGGAATATTTTCGCGGTGAGCGGGACTTCGCGGGTACTGGGAAACGCGCCGTTGGCGGATTGGACTTCGCCATGGTCGGTGCACGAGTCGCTGTTGACGTAGATCCGGGAACCATCCGGGCTAACCACAATCCCGTTGAACACATGATCGAACAGGGTCTGGCTCCGCGGATAGGCCTCCGTCTTTGCCAGGAGCGACCACTCACGCCCTCCGCTGCTGTTCGGGACGCCCTTCATAATTCGGGCGAATGTGCTTTTGCCATCGCTCGTCGTAATGTTGCCCACGAGGTAGATCGTTCCCTCCGGCCCGATGGTCATGCCCTGAACGTTTTCGGACAGACCGTGGTCGGCCGCTCCGTAAACCTGGGCGCTTTTGGATCTTCCGCCGCCGGGCAAGATGGTGACCCGGTAGATGTTCCCATTGAGCTTCGAGTAGTAGAGGTCATTGTTCCGTCGATCTTTCGCGATACGGACCGAGTAGGCACCGCTGCTGTCGGTCGTATTCATGATCAGACGGAGCTGAAGGCGCGTATCGATCGTGAATGGATCTGCGGCTTGAGTGAGAACACAGGAGATCAACATACCCCAGACCCAGGGGAGAAGGGGAATTGTTTGCCGCACTTCGACAAACCAAGTGTGCGCGATTTGCCAATGCGCGGGCCGCATGATTCCCTCTCCCGGAGTGAGAGGGTCAGGGTGAAGGGGAACGCGATATCCGATCCTAAACCGGTAAGATCTCTGCCCGTGGCTTCTCATCAGTAAGGGCATTCGAAAGTATCCTCTAGCCTCGTCATTTCAATTCGCTTTCAAAATGAGACGAATGCCCCTCACCCCATCTGAAGGGGAGAAGATGTCCGTAGGACGGGTGAGGGGTATTTCAAACAGAACGTTCACACCATTGGTCACAGCTTGATCGCTCATTCGAATCAGCGGCTCAAAATCATCTTGGCCTCAGCTTCAGGAGTCGGTTCGGTGCGACGGATGAGGGTATAGGTCGTGGTTTGTTGAATGCGATCACCCACTTTGAGGGTTCGCAATGGGCCAAGCATTTCCAATTCAACGTAAGCATCCGGATCCGGGTTCGTGTAAACCTCAACGCTGCTTCCGTTGTCCGGATAATCTTCCGTTTCGACTCGGGCGGAATCGATTCGCAGACAGACCGACTGGCCTACCCAGAGAAGCGTTTCCGCATCAGAACCGATCTTGTGGCCGGCTGCTCTATCGCGAATTAGCGAAATCAATCCGTCACTCATCGACAAGCCCGCCGGCGGGGTGGAAGACTGAAGCGTGTAACCATTGGCGAATCGCGACGCCGGCGGGACTGGGAGAAAAACCCGGAGTGGATCGTTCAATTGGGCAATCACCCAGACGCTCACGCGGTTGGTGGCATCGGAGACCTTTTCGAAAGTTGTGGTTACCCTCATGACTGGCATCTCCGGCTCAAGTTCAACTCGGCGCAAAATTTTGATCCCGTAACTCGAATCGCCGGGCGAGGTGATGGTCACCACACCGTTCGTCACGCCGGCGCTCGCAGGGACCGCATCGAAACCCTTGGGCGGCGGCCAACTTCGTCCTGTGACGCGTGGCCAATCGCTTTGGGGCGCCGGCCAAGTTTTGTCGCCGCCAAAATTTTTCCACGATGTGGAATTGGGATCGGGGGCTTGTCCGTCCAGACTCCGATTCTCCCAAAACATCCCGCTTTCTCCGACCAACCGAAACTGCATGATCCGGCCCACCGCTGGAACGAGAACCGCCTCCACTTTGCCGTTGCTGAGCAGGATCGAGTTCGGCCAACCGTGGTAATTGGTGGTAAGAACGGTGACTTGAGACGGCAGGGATTGAGCACGGTAAAACCTTTTCTCAAGATTGCCCGACGCATCGACGAAATCGACGGCGCCAGTGGGCGCATTCGTAGTCAACAACGTCACCCAACTGGAGAGATCCGCGGAGGCCTGGAGACTGTGCAGAACTGCCGGATGTCCCACCAAGCGAAGTCGAAAGGAGCGGTCCGGCAGGCGGGCAAAGTTCGTCAAGAACGGCCGGGATAGAGGGTCGCCAGTTTGTGCGCAAACCGGATGCCACGTTGCGATCGACAAAGCTGCGCTGATTATTAGGGATCGACCAATTAACACGGAGGCGCAGTTTACGCCTGCGCACTGGAAATGAAATGGGTTGATGACCCTAGCCCGTCCGTGCTGGAAGGGAAGCCCGATCCTCTTGGGATCAACGAGGAAAAAATTCTACAGGGTTCGGCCAGGCCCGTGGTGCATGTGGTTCTCGGCCGTAAATGCGGCTTGTTCCGTCCAGCAGCCTGTGCTTCAATCGGAGCTGTTCGTATAGGAAGACCGTGTAAACCAAACTGATATCAAACGGCTTCGCGTCGCTCGAATTCCCGATCCTTCCCTGTGGAGAGCCGGATTTTTCGCGACACGGAAGCGAAAAAATTCTGTGCCTCGTTCGAGCGGGCTATGGAGAGTGTGGCACGTTGGGCTATGAAGAGAAAGAAAACTATGGGCAGAGTGATCGCCAAAATGCAGGTGACCAACCTCCGCGACATGTTTGTGCAAGAGGAAAAGGTCCGCGCGGAAGCGCCTCGCATGCTGAACGTGGAAGCGCTCGTGGACACCGGAGCCACGGGACTGGCGCTCCAGCGGAGCGTGATCCGAGCGCTCGGCTTAAATAAGCAGGAAACCCGGCGACTTTCCACCGTGGCGGATCCTGCCTCGCTCAACCGTTACGAGCCGGTGCGCGTGGATCTGATGGGGCGGCACGGTGAATTCGGGGTGATTGAACTTCCTGAGACCGTCCCAAATCGGCTCGGACAGATCCCGCTTGAAGAAATGGATTTCGTCGTGGACCTCAAAGGCCGCCGGCTCATCCCCAACCCGGAACACGGCGGAGAGTGGATTCTGGAGCTGTATGGCGCAATGGGGATGCCTCGGAAACCGCAACGGCGGCGCACGCCCGGAATCCGAGAGTCTTGTGGCTACGAACTAGATCTCCCCGGCGGGGGTCGCCGCGCTCAAGTGAAGGTCGTCCTCAATTCCTCTCCTGGCACGGGTTTCACCGGCCATAGACCCGAGCCGCATACAGTCTGAGCGCCTGCTCCACAGAGCTGAACGCGATGTTGCTGAAATCCAACGCGGCTGGCGCAGCCATCATGAGAGACTGCACTTCCTCCATCGCGCGGGCCGGGGCGAAAGTTTCTACCGAACCGGTGTAGAACAAATCCAGCGCCGGATAAACCACGCCTTGATAGGGGTATTGGTTGGGGAAGGAGGCGAGGTAATCGAGCCGGTCCACTTGCAGATTGACTTCTTCCATGACCTCACGCCGGAGCGCTTGCTCAGCGGTCTCACCCGGATCCACCATGCCTCCAGGCAAGCTGACCTTTCCCTGACCGGGATTTCTCGCTCGCCGAATGAGCAGGATTTGACCGGCGCTGTCCGCAATGATGGCCGCCACGGCCACCAAGGGATTGATGTAATGCTCGAATCGGCAGCTCTCGCATTCGAACAAGCGATAGGTTCGAGCGGTCAGTTTGGAACCGCCGCAGCGGCTGCAAAATAGAAACATCGGTTTGTCCATTTGAAGTTTGGGTTCAGTATCCTGGCTCGCAGATGGTGAGTGAAGCCAATTCTGGGAAAACGGTCCTTGGCTTGCTGCACGCCTTGAGCTCATGAACCGCAGCCGCCGACATAAGGAGGCGGACCCAGATTACGCTTTACGCTTTACGCTTTACGTGTTTGCGCCTCGTTACCTCGGCGGCTACGAATCCTCGGTTCATGCACAGAGCTTTTCACTTGCGGCGAGCCGATGGATCGCTGTTCATACGACCGATGCTTAATCTACCCAAGAGCGATGCAAGGCGTTCCTCGGACCGAAGCGTGTTTCGATGGATTCTGTTGCCTGGCTGCTTGCTGGTCGTGAGCTCGGAGCGGGTCCTTCTGGCCGCGCAGGAGCCGGCGCAAACGAAACAAATCCGGTCTTCAAGCGCAACGCAACCGGCTTCCCCACGGCTGAAAAAGGTGCCGGTCCCCAAACGCGACCCCGCGGACCAACCCTTCCGGCTCGCTGCGATGGCCGAATCGACTCGCAGCATCGCCATTCCACTGGCGACCAACCTTCACCTTGCTTTCGACACCCAGTTGCTTCGCACGCACACCGTGTGGGCCGGACCCAGTCTGAGTTTGTTCGGCACTCCTTTTTTGGGGAGCAAGACGCCCTTCCTCTCCACGCATGACGGACCGACCCTGTGGAGCACGCCGCCGATCAGCGCCTGGAGTGTGCTGGCTCCCTCGACGAATCTTGAGCGCTCGCTCCCCACCGGTTCGGATTTTAAAGGCATCAGCACTGCCGGAGGCATCGTGAAGCTGATGTATGATGTTGCATTTGGCGATGGCAAAAAGATTCGCGTCCGCGAGAGCCCAAGTGCAATGCCAGGAAACGATGGCGCGCTCGGTGTCGTTCGCCGACTGGAAATCGCACCAGCGTCGTCGGATCTCTGGTTCCTGGCCCACGCCGAAATGGACGTGAAGGCGCCCCAGGCTCTTGCGGGTCAAAGTCTCACCCTACAGCGCTCCAATGACACTCTTGTCGTGCACGCGTTGGGAAGTCAGGAGTTGACCTGGCAGATCACGGAGGCAGAAGTCTCGCACACCGAAGAACTGAACGCGGAACGCGCCGGCGAAAGCGTTGTCGAAAGGCGAAGCGTCAGCGGCAAACAAACGCGCGCCTACTTGAGAATTCCCGCGCACGGACAGCCGGTGATTGTCGAAATATCCAGTGCCGTTTGCGGCACTCTCGAACAAGCCCGTCGCGTGATCGCCGAGCTGGAGGCGGCCTCTGCCGAGAGGGCCCGTGATGGCTTTCCCGTTCGTTCATTGCCGCACCTCCAAGCGCGGCAGCCAAAGGTCACTGGCGGTGACAAACTCGCTGTCCGCCTGGCCGGCGGCGACGATCACTACCGCATCGAGCACTTCCCGCTTCCCCGAGAAATTGGTCTCATGGTCACAGGGATGGATTGGGTGTCGCAGGACGAATTGGCCGTGTCCACATGGTCCGGTGAAATCTACATCGTCGAAAAGGCCACCGGTGCGGTCGAAGCCGCGCGGTACCGCCGGTTTGCCAGCGGGCTCAACGAACCCTTAGGACTGAAGGTCATCGAAGGGCAAATCTACGTCACGCAAAAACCCGAACTGACTCGCATCGTCGATACCGACGGCAACGGCGAAGCGGATCTTTTCGAGACCATCAACAACGACTGGGGCTACAGCGGCAACTACCATGCCTTTGCGTTCGGGCCTGTCCTCGACCCAGAGAACAATTTCTACGCTTTCCTTTGCGGACAGCGCGGCCGATGGGATGTGCCGTACGTGGGTTGGTGTGTGAAGATCAGCGCCGATGGCGGCAAGCTGGAAGGATTTTGCAGCGGATTGCGCGCGCCCAACGGTTTCGGCACGTACGGTCCCGGCAACGATCTTTTCATCGCCGATAACCAAGGGAACTGGGTCGGCAC
>JACQWK010000206.1 GCA_016209525.1 Verrucomicrobiota bacterium | reverse complement strand
GCCGTGGGTAGCGCAGCCGTCGCGGCTGCGGGTTTTGGCGGCGTCTCGCTGCCAGTCGTGGCGATGGTGGCACCGAGACGGCGCCAGAACCCGCAGGCGTGGACGCCCGCGCCACGTTCGCTAAGCACATACTGATGGGGAGAGGGCAGGGGTGAGGGGCATGTTTCAGGTTGGTTCACTTACGGACTGTTTAATAACGGTTCATGGCCGGCCTTAACCGGCTTGTTCCGCAGCGCGGCAAAGCGCTGGATTCCGCTCGGCCAGGCGAAACGGGCCAGGGGAAAACTACTCCTTCCGAGCGAGTGTCGATCCACCTCGGCCTGGATTGACTGCATATAATACCCGTCACCAAAGGGGGTATTCACCTACTGCCAAGCCTGTGGATAGCAACGGAATCTCTAAAAGCGACTGGTACTCCGACCGTGTGTTGCCAGTGGCCATTGGATCGTGGAATGAGCATATGAAGCATCGACCCCATCGCGAGCTGCCCAGCTTGGTGGAGATCGGCGACATGATCGCCGCTCATGCGGATTTTCTGCGCCACGGCGTGCACGGGGCGCTGATGGGGATTGCGGAACAGTCCAATCCCAGAACTGCCGCAAACGGTCACGTCACGCCCCATGGACCGAACGGGGAAGAGTCAGCCACCCAACACTCCCCGGCGAAAGCCTCGGATGGCCTCCGCGATCCCTTCTTTCGTTTGCTGTTCGATCAATTGCCCGAAGCCCTCTTGGTGCTCGATCCGGAACACCCAGGTGTGCCTGGACCCGTCGCGGTCTTCAGCGGTGGGGGCGAGGCGGTCAATGGCAAACCTTTGAAATGCCTCTGGACCTTGGGCTGGCCGGTGGTGTGGTGCAACGAGGCGGCGTGCCGCCAAGTCGGCTATTCGCGGGATGAGTTGGTCGGCCAACCGGCGGGCATGGCCGGTCCGTTCACCGAACAGCAGGAATCTCTCGCCGATCTGTTGGAAAGGCTCAAAAATCAGAAAGCCGCCCGCTTCACAGCCCTCCATCGTCGCAAAGATGGAACCTATTTCCCGAGCGAAGTTGCATTCACTTTGATCGGCGACGCGGGCCGGGAACGCATCTTGAGCTTGGTCCGAAACACCAGCGAGCAGCGAAAGGCCCACGCAGAGCTCGAACGCCTTGCCTTGTTTGCCAAGTGCTGCCCTCAGCCGATTCTGGAATTCGGCCCGGAAGGGCAACTGAATTATTTCAACCCCGCGGCTCAGGCCCTGGCTCAGGCCGTTGGTGAGGAGAGCCCTTCGCGCCTGGCGCCCCCAGGAATTGCCAGGATCGTCCATGAATGCCTGGCCAGCGGGAAGAACGAGAAACAGGTGCTCACCCGCGCCGCGGAGCGCACGTTGGAGTGGTGTTTTTGTCCGGTCCTGACCAGTGGCGTTGTCTATGGTTTGGCTCGAGACGCTACCGAGAGCATTGCCGGGAGAAACTTGCTCGCCTTTCCGCCAAGCGCCGAATCCTCCCTAAACGGCTTCGATTCTGCCCGGATGGAGTTCACGCAAATGCTCGCCGCGCTCAGGGAATTGGTCGAGCAAATCAGGCGCACTCCCGCCAAGGAAACCCAAGAGCCGGCTCCAACGGTCGAACCGACGGAACCGGCGCCCCCGCCGGAGCCGGCAGTCCAGTTCAAGCCCTCCGAAGTGGACGCGGCGCTGACCATCGACTCCGATGGCACCGTGCTCTCTTTCAACACGGTCGCGGAGACATTGACCGGGTGCCGCGCCGAGGAAATCGTCCGCCGCCGCCTCGATGAATTAAACGTTTTCTCCGCGGAATCGAAGCAGGCGGTTGCGCAAACCCTCGCTCAACTGCGGGATGGACTGGATCCCAATCCGCTGGAATTGACCGTCGTCCGCTCCGATCAGGGATTGGCGAGCATCGAGGCGGTGCCGCGGGCGGTTTGCCGCGACGGCAAAATCATCGGGTTGCATCTCACGATGCGGGATGTCACCCCCCACAAGCGAACCGAGGAGGCGCTCAGCAGGCGAGCGGCGAACTTCGTCCTGGCGCAACAGATCGCCCAAGTGGGAAGCTGGGAGTTGGACTTGCCCACCGGGAAGATCGAATGGTCCGATGAAACCTTTCGCTTGTTGGGCTACAAACCCGGCGAGATCACGCCGACGCGAGACACCGTCTCCGAGTTGATCCATCCCGCGCATCGGGACACGTTGAAAAAGCTCTCGGAAGAAGCGGTTCAGACAGGGCAGCCGTATAGCAGCGAGCATCGAATCGTTTTGCGGGACGGCACCGAGCGGTGGATCTGCGAGCGAACGGCTGTCGTGCGCGACGAAGCGGGGAGTCCGGCGCGCATCCTGGGCACCTTCCAGGACGTCACCCAGCGAAAACAACAGGAGGAGCATCTGCGCAATGTGGAGAAATGGGAGGCGATCGGACGGCTCGCGGGCGGAGTCGCCCATGATTTCAACAGGATTCTGACGGATATCCGGAATTGCGCGAAAGCGATTCAGGCGGCGCCCAACATTGACGCCAATATCGCCGAGCAGCTCAAGCAGTTGTCCGCCGCCGCCGAGAGCGCCAACGACCTGACCTGGCACCTCCTGGCCCTCAGCCGCAAACAGGCAAAAACTACCGCCTTTGTGAACCTGAATGAACTGATCCAGCAAGTGATTGAGATGGTGCAACAGGTCCTGGGACCGGAGATCAAGGTCGAGCTTAAGTTCGCCTCGGAACTCCCCGCCATCCCGGGCGACGGCAGTATGCTGGAACAGGTGCTGTTGAATCTGGCGATCAATTCCCGCTACTCCATGCCGAAAGGCGGAAAATTGACGATCGAGACCCGGCTCTGCGATATCGACGCCGCGTATGTCGCCCAGCAACCGGAGGCAAAGGCTGGCCGGCATGTTTGCCTGCGATTCAGCGACACCGGCGGCGGAGTGGACACCGCTCGCATGAGCTGCCTGCACGAACCGTTCTTCACCACCAAAGATGTCGGCCAGGGGACCGGCTTGGGATTGGCCACCGTTCATGGGATCATTAAACGGCACCAAGGCTGGATTGACGTGGCGAGCGATTGCGGCGGCGGGACGACTTTCAAAGTCTATTTGCCCGCTCAAGCCACCGCCACGACAGAGGCTCTGGCCATGGAAAAGCCCCCAAAACTCATTTGCGGAGGCACGGAAACTATCCTCTTGGTGGATGGCGAACCGCTGCTGCGAGCGTTGGCTCGATCCATTTTGCAGCGTTACGGATATCGCATCTTTGACGCGGGATCGGGCGCCGACGCCATGGCCATTTGGGAAAAAGAAGCCGAACAGATCGATTTGTTGCTCACCGACATGGCCTTGCCGGAAGGACTCAAGGGCTCCGATCTCGCGCAGCAACTGCAGGAGAAGAAACCGGACCTTAGTGTTCTTTATACCAGCAGCTACAGCGCGGATCTCACACAGTCCAGCCGCACGCTGAAACCGGGCCTGAACTTTCTGCCGAAACCTTACAGCGCAACCGCCTTGGCCCAGGCGGCACGTCATTGCCTGGACCGCACCGAGAACCGCGATGCCGCATCCGCCGAAAGCAACGTGAGTCAATTGCCCGTCCTCTATGAGGCCGCTTGACCTTAAGAATCTCATGGCATCAGAACTCCAGTTCAGGATTCATTCGAATTCGCACTCAAGATGAGACTTATCGATGTGAATGCGTTATTTGAATCGCCCCTCACCCGTCCTTCGGACACCCTCTCCCCAGCGGATGGGGAGTGGGCCGG
Source organism: Verrucomicrobiota bacterium (assembly GCA_016209525.1). Classification (GTDB taxonomy): domain Bacteria; phylum Verrucomicrobiota; class Verrucomicrobiia; order Limisphaerales; family SIBE01; genus VHCZ01. The sequence goes on along the minus strand of JACQWK010000206.1, from coordinate 2,703 downwards.
GGTGAGGGGTTCTGCTGATAGGCCTTGGCAAGAATTTTGAAACGATTCAAAGCCCGGCAAAGCAACGATCGAGGACACTGCCCTATGGAACGAAGAATTCACATTCTAATGATCGAGGACGAAGGCGCCGACGCGGACCTGATCCAACACCACCTCAGGCAAAGCGGTGTTGCATTTTCCGCGCGACGCGTCGAAACGGAAAGCGAATTTCTGGACGAAATCGGAAACCGTCCCCCAGACATCATCCTTTCCGACCACGGCATGCCGGGTTTTGACGGCTTTGCCGCCTTGGCCCTGGCCCGACGCATAAAGCCGGAAATCCCGTTCATTTTTGTCAGCGGGCGCCATGGCGAGGAAGACGTGGTGAAATCACTCAAGAGCGGCGCCGCGGATTTTGTACTCAAGGACCGGTTGTCGGACCTGGCGCCCGCGATTACTCGTGCGCTTGAGGAAGCGGAGCTCGCCAGCAGGCGAACCGAAGAAACGACTTGGTTCCGCCGTGATGCTTGCCTGGATATTCTGTTTGCGACGTCGGTTCGCCCCACTCCCGCGCCGGCCAACCGGGCGGGCTTCTCGAACTCCGGGCGGATGACGGAATGTTTCTCGGAGGCCGGATTCGTTCGGGATACGGCAGATTAACACTGCCATCGAATCTCCAACGGTGTAACTCCCTCTCCTCCACGAAGTGGAGGAGAAGGCCGGGGAGAGGAGGAGCGTTTCATCCAGGCACGTCTGGCCACTGTCGCCACAGGAGATTGCCCTCTCCCCGACCCTCTCCCACTCCTGCGTCGTGGGAGAGGGAGAAACCAACGGTGGCAGTGTCAAGATGCGCCCGGCTTTGCTCACGGACAGAATTTCTGGCTGGCCATCGGAACACTCCGAGAAGACAATAGCTCCGGCAAATTGTTCAGGCTTGGACCCCTTCCCTGCGGACTGAGCCGGAGCGGCCGCGAACCTATTGCGAAACCAGCTATGAAACGAATTGGAACACACCCACAAATTTCCCGACGCAAATTCTTCGGAGTCACCGGAAGCGCGGTGGCCGCCTTCACCCTCGTCCCGCGCCACCTGCTCGGCGGCGCGAAGTTCGTGGCCCCGAGCAACAAGGTGAACATTGCGATCGTCGGCGCCGGCGGACAGGGCCGGACCAATGCGCGTGCGCTGTTCCGGGAAACCGACGCGCAAATCATCGCCGTGTGCGATCCGAACGAGCAAGCCGATTACAGCCGCTTTTACTACCAAGGCGTCGGCGGCCGAAAACCAGTCAAAGCCGAGATCGAAAAGAATTACGCCGAAAAAACCCCGAACTTCCGATGTGCCGAATACGAAGACTTCCGGGTGATGTTGGAGAAGGAAAAGGCGCTCGACGCCGTCCTGTGTGCGACCCCGGACCATGCGCATGCCGTGGTGTCGATCCTGTCCATGCGCCAGGGCAAACATGTTTATTGTGAGAAGCCGCTCACTCACAACGTCTGGGAGGCGCGCCACATCGTCCGAGTGGCCAAGGAAACTGGAGTCGCCACGCAAATGGGAAATCAGGGCCACTCCGGCGAGGCCATTCGCACCACTTGCGAATGGATCTGGGACGGCGCGGTCGGCGCCATTCGAGAGGTCCACTCCTGGAGCGATGCAGGGCGCTGGGTGACGGGCCGCGGACGGCCTTCGGAAACGCCGCCGGTGCCGCGCGGTTTGAATTGGGACCTGTGGCTCGGTCCGCGCGAGAATCGCCCGTATCACCCCGACTACGCGCCCTACAATTGGCGCGGCTGGTGGGCTTTTGGCGGCGGCGCCATCGGGGACATGGCTTGCCACAACCTTGATCCTGCAGTGTGGGCGCTGGACTTGAAGGATCCGATCAGCATCGAAGCCACGGCGCCGGAAGTCGATTCCGAACGGACTTCTCACTGCGCGGTTTATCGCTACAAGTTCGGTCCGAGGGGTGACATGCCGGCCGTCAAGGTCACCTGGTATGACGGTGGCCTGCGCCCGGAACTCCCGGACGAACTCAAAGAAGGCGAACAACTCGAAGGCGGCGGAAACGGGATCATCTTTGTGGGCGAAAAGGGGATCATTTCGTGCGCCGGGTGGGGCGGCAGGCCGATCATTTTCCCGTCGTCGAAGATGGATTCTTACACGCGACCGCCGAAAAAGGTTCCGCGCTCTATGGGCCATCACCGTGATTGGCTCGACGCGTGCAAAGGCGGCAAACCGGCCAGCAGTTCCTTTGAGTATGCCGGGCGGCTCACGGAAATCGTGTTGCTGGGAAATGTGGCCCTTCGTGCCGGCAAGAAGATCGACTGGGACGGACCAAACCTGAAGGCAACGAACGCTCCAGCAGCCGACCGCTTCATCAAGGAAACCTATCGTGCAGGGTGGGAAATCGCGTAAACCGCAGAATTCACACTTGGAGCGAGGTAGGGACGCCGCGCCGCGGCGTCCCCGCGCCGTTCAGGCGCGGAACTCTTTTGAAGGGTTGCGACGACGTTTGCACTCTCACTTCACGCTGTTCCGCCGCTGCACGCGGCGGGGACGGCGCAGGCGCGCCATCCCTACCTTAAAAGGCGTATCCAGCTCCAAGCACGCCCTCGGTCTCGAACGTCCAACCGAGTGCAACTCGGCGATACAGCGCAGCGCGGCGGAGCCGCAACCAAATCCGGTGGGGCGAGACTCTGTCGAGCCCTGGAATCCTTGCAGGCAAGAAAG
>JACQWK010000223.1 GCA_016209525.1 Verrucomicrobiota bacterium | reverse complement strand
GCCGCCAAAACCCGCAGCCGCGACGGCTGCGCTACCCACGCCTAAACACATACTCCCCATCGGATGGGGAGAGGGATGCGGTGAGGGGTATTCGTCTCCTTTTGAAAGGGGAACGTGGCTTGACCGCAGTCCATCTCGCCCTACAGTGGAGCGAGCTTCCTATGAAGACACTTCGCAGAATCCTCAGATGGTCTCTGTTCGCCTTGGTCCCCGCCGGGTTCTTGCCGCTCCACGCCGCCGAAGCGCGCAAGCCGAACGTCCTCATCTTCCTTTCCGATGACGTCGGCTACGGGGAATACGGTTTTCAGGGCAACAAAGAAATTCCCACACCGAACATTGATTCCCTCGCCAAGAACGGAATTCGTTTCACGCAGGGCTACGTTTCTGGGCCGTATTGCAGTCCCACGCGGGCGGGGCTCATGACCGGCCGTTATCAGACTCGTTTTGGCCACGAGTTCAACGGCGGCGGCCCCAGGGGCGGAGCGGGCTTCGGCTTGCCCCTCACGGAGAGAACCATTGCCAACCGTTTCAAGGCGCTCGGCTATGCCACGGTCGCGATCGGCAAATGGCACCTTGGCGGCCCGCCCGATTTCTTGCCGATGAAACGCGGCTTCGACGAGTTCTACGGCACCGTGGCGAATACCGCGTTCTTCAAGCCGCGCGCCTTCGTGGACTCGCGCAAATCGGATGAAATCCATTCCATCGAGGACGAGAGCTTCTACACAACCGATGCGTATGGGGATCGGGCGGTCGATTGGATCGAGCGGCACAAAGGCCAACCCTTCCTTCTCTACTTCCCATTCAACGCCCAACACGCGCCCTTGCAGGCCACCCAGAAGTATCTCGACCGCTTCCCAAATATCACTGACGAAAGGCGCCGCACGTTTGCCGCGATGATGTCGGCCATGGACGACGCCGTGGGCCGAGTCCTGGCGAAACTCCGCGAGATCAAACAAGAAGAGAACACGCTGATTTGGTTCCTTTCGGACAACGGCGGGCCCACGCAGCAGACCACCTCGAAGAACGATCCACTGCGCGGCTTTAAAGCCACGACGCTCGAAGGCGGTGTGCGCGTGCCCTTCTGCGTTCAATGGAAAGGAAAGCTCCCCGCCGGCACAACTTACGAGCATCCAATCATCCAGCTCGACATTCTTCCCACCAGCCTCGCGGCCGCGGGCGCCAAGGCGAATCCTGCCTGGAAACTCGACGGCGTGGACTTGCTGCCGTTCCTGTCTGGCGCGAACAAGCGCCGGCCCCATGACATGCTTTACTGGCGTTTCGGCGAGCAATGGGCCATTCGGAACGGCGACTGGAAACTCGTCGCTTCCCGCATCGACGGCAAGGAGCCACGCCTCTTCAACCTGGCGAGTGACATCGGCGAAGCCAAGGACCTGACCCCTGCCCACCCCGACAAAGTGAAGGAACTAAAGACGGCGTGGGACACTTGGAATGCCGAGCAAGCCAAGCCCCTCTGGCAGCCGAATCCCGCCCGTGGCCGGCGGAACCCAGCCAAACCACAACCGCAGGCACCGTAGCCGGAGTATCCGGTGATGATCGGGGAGCACACGCGCGTCGCGTGTTCCGACCAGCGCCCAGCCGGTCGGAACCTCAGCGTAATTCAGTCAGCAATCTTTGACTCGCTCCAGCGCGCCGATGGGTCGGCGAGGGCGCCGGCCACTGCACGCGGGGCGCGTGCGCTCCCGATCTCACTTGAGTAGTCACAGCTTAGCGTGCCCAAATAAATGCTTCCCCGCCTTCGCAAAAAATACGACAGTTTTGAAAATGAGGGATGCTGAGAGTGAATCTACCGATCCGGTTGACGACGCCAAGCGGCCGACCGCGCGCGAACTGTTCCTCCGCCTCGGTTTTGAGCCGCTCGCTTCCGAAGCGGTGGACGAATTTCAACTGCGCGGGCGGCTCTGGGAATTCATCTACGCGCTCGCGGGCCAGCACATTTATCTGGATCACACCGATCACTTGACTGACCTCGATCTCTATACCTGGCTGGCGGACGATTGGCTCGACGAAGCAGACGCCGGCGAGTCTCCGGACACGGAGCAGGACTGCTATCTGGACGCGTCCGATTTTGGCAACGGCCTGGATCCGATCATCTGGTTGCGCTACTTCGCGACCGAGCCGGAACGGAAAGCTTTCGCCGCCGAACACCACTCGAAAGTTTTGCCGCCTCACGAAGACCCGCCCTGCGACCGCGACCGTTGGCTGCCTGAGCCGCCGGGCCTGGTGGAGGACCTCGCGGAAGAAGACCCGTTGCCGTTCGACGACGACCCGGGCGACGAGGCCGACCCGCTCGGCCTGGAAAAGGCGGATGCCGAAATCCGCGCCGAGAGAGAACGCCAGCAACAACTCACCCGCTCCGGCGACGAAGCCGCTGAGGGCTGGCAGCGCCCTCTGGACCAGCTTCAACGCACCGGCGTTTCGCTCTTGCCCCCGGACGAATTAACGGACGAAACGATCACCGCCAAGCTTTGGGAACTTCTTCACAATCTGGCCTGCCAGAGTTTTTACGTGCTGAACACGAACCATCTGAGCGATCGCGAACTCTACGGCGCGCTTTGGGCCCATGGTCTGCGCGACGAAGCGTTGCTCCCGGGCCGGTCCCGCACCAGCGGCTGGTTCCACGACTGCATCGGGAGCGGCAGCGAGGAACACATCCAACTTTGGCTCCGGTTCTACGCCACCGACGAGGAACGGGCGGAACATGCCAAGGAGTGGCCGGAGAACCCAATGCCGCCCCGCCAACAACCGCTCTTCAACCGCGATTGGCGCCTTCCGAAAGGGCCGTTCTAACGATCGCTTGTTCCTCCGGACCTCAGGAAAACAAAAGCTTGAAACCGGGCAGTGCCAGCGGATACTGCGCTGTTCTATGAGAGCCATCGCGGCCCTGCTTGGCCTTGCCGGTTGTCTTGTCTCCCAAGCCCAGACCAATTCTCCCTTTGCGCCGCTTCATCTGTTTGCCCTTCCCGACGTTCCGCTGCGGCATTGCGCCCGGGATGGTCCTACGGCAACGCCTTCGTCCGTGGCACCGCCTCTGACGGCTGCGATCTCCAAAGAGTCCAGCGAGAACGCGGATAGTCTGGAAAAGGCGGCCCAACAGTACCAATACCTGAATGGCCGAAGCTTGGTGACTCGCGTTCGACAGATTGACCGAGGCGGGTTTGCTCAGTGGGCGGAAGAGAAGATTTTCCCGATCGAGGTGGTCCAGTTCAAGGGCGTGAAGTTCGCCGGTTCGCTGGTGACCGCGATCAAAAGAAAGAACCCGCTTTACCTCCTGAATCCAATGGTGCTGGCCGTGGCCTGGTGACCGGGCTTCCGAGACCGGAGGACTTGATAAGCCGTCATCGGGATAGACGAGGCGGCAGTGTGGTTGGATGTCGCGGCATATGAGATTTCAAAATCTCCAATCAAAGTATTCGATCTGGCCGCTGGCGGTCATCGGAGTGGCTCTGGCGCTGATTGTCTTGACGCGATGGTTCACCGCTTTACGCCAGCAGGAGCCTCATTTCCAAGGCAGGCCGTTGGGCATTTGGCTTGAAGAGTTGGTCGCCGATTCGTCAACCGACAACGAACAGGCGGCGGAGGCAATTCGTCGGCTTGGCCAAGCGGCGGTGCCATTTATCGTCCGAGAAATGCAGTGCAAGGACTCCGCCTTGAAGGCGACCCTGATGGGCTTGCTCCGTAAACAGACCCTTGTGAAATTCAAGCTGACGCGTGCCCAAGAACGCCGGCGCCGCGCTCGGCTGGCGTTCATGCACGTGGCTGCCGACGCCCAATCCGCCGTTCCCAAACTGGTTGATGCCTTAAGCGAACGAGACCCTGAGATTCGGTGGTCTGCCGCCAATTTTGTTGGGTGGATTGGGGTAAAGGCCAACGCCGATGCCGCTGTGCCAGCTCTCATCGAGGCATTGCGTGACGGGCATGCGAGAGTCCGTCAGTATGCCGCAAATGCTTTGCGAAATATCGGTCCGCGGGGAGCCCAACGAGCTGCACCCGCGCTCATCCAATGCCTGAACGACAAAACCATGGAGGTCCGGGCCACGGCTGCCGTAGCTTTGGGCAGTTTGGGTCACGGTACGCCGGAGGCAATTCCAGCATTGATAGCGGCGCTGCGCGACAAGGAGGAAGGAGTCCGTTCGGGCGCGGCTCACGGCTTGGGAGGGCTGGGCGCCGAAGCGATGCCAGCAGTGCCGGAACTGATGAGGCTCGTGAGGGAGGACAACGAATACATCGTCTGCATGTCCGCAATGGCATTGACCAACATCGCGCCGGAAGCCTCTGTTCTCGAATTGTCAGCGCTCCTGACAAACCAAAGCGCAATGGTCCGAAGGAATGCGGCGCTGGCCCTGTATTACTTTGGAGCGAAGGCCAAGCCGGCGGTCCCAGCCCTGTTAAGTGTCATGAAGCAAGGCGACGAATCGACGGCGAAAGTGGTCCAAAACACATTGGCGAACATCAAGGCACCCTAAAGCCAGGTGTTGAAAGGAGTGGCCGCGCAGGGATTGCATTCGCCTCCAGCATTCAGGAAATTGAATGACATGCGGATTTCGACCAAGCATTGGGTGGCTCCACTGTTGCTTGTAGCCGGAATGATCGCATGTTGGCTTGCCTATCGCCTGGCCGCACCGCGTCAACCGGTTTACAAGGGTAAACCGCTCGCGTATTGGCTCGACTGGCTGCCCATGACCGTGGACACGGCCAACGGCCACGCCCGAATGTGGCCCGGCGCGGTTCCTGCCGGGCCGGCGCAACAGAAGGCTTTTCTCGATCGATTGAACGATTTGAGCGGCAAAGCGCAGATGGCGGCGTACAGAGCAGGAACCAACGGGATGCCTTTGCTGCTGAAGCGACTCCAAGCCAGAGAGTCGAAAATGGATCAAATGCTGCAGAAACTGAAGGCCAGAATGAAGCTTCCGTGGCCTGAGAGCAAAGAAGTCCGAAGGTGGAAAGCGGTCACAGCCATGATCGAACTACACGGCAGCATCGATTTTTCCCCGATCGTCCCGCAACTGATTCGGATGAGCCAGGACACAGACCCCCAAGTCAAAAAGGCCGCGCTGTTTCTTCTGCGCTACATCAAACCGAGATTCCCGGCGCAACCTGAGGACGCAAAGGCCGTCCCGCCAGAAACCAATTGACCGGCCTGTCCTTCGACAAGCGGGCTGCTGCCGACTCGATTGCTGGACAGAATTATCGAAGCAGAACTGCGGTTAACAAGGGCGTGCGGAACACGTCGTTTTTGAGTTTCATCAGCCGTTTAGCGGAGAGGCGGATGCAAAGCTTCCGCCGCAGCCAGTTCCTTTCCCGGATGTTCCTTCCGTAGTAGAAATTGATCTCGCTGCGAAATGTGTCGGCGTCTTCCATATTGCCGACCTCTCGGATCAGATCGAAGTCCTCTCTGAAAAACTCCGGTTTCTTCCGATAAATGGACGCGGCAAAAGGCAGAGCGTGACGATAGAGGCAGCGCCAAAAAACCTCCTTTTCGTAGGCTTCCTCGAGGCAATGAAACTTCTCACAGTACGCTTGCTTGAATGTCTTCGGCCACAATCCGGTGGGACGCAACATTGCCTACCTCCTCTCCATCGCCCGGAGCAGGACCAACCGGCAGATGGCCAGCGGGTACGTCTCCGCCAAAACTTCGGTCGGATTTCCCGGATCAATTTCGTAGCGCGCGAACCATCTCTGCCCGCGCAGACCCGTTTTGCCGGCCACAAAGGGAGTGCCGAATTCCGCTTCGATGGCTCTCCTCAGCGTGTCGGCTGCTTGGGCGTCCGTCGAATAGCACGGGTAGCAATGGCTCAGCGCCATTTTTAGAATCTGGTGATGAATCAACGCATCGAGTTCGCGGCCCGCCTGAATCCAGTACGGGTCGAAGTCTTTCTCACAGCCGATCGTCCGGTCGGAATCCTTCATACCAGGAATATCCGCGCAACCACAACGCGGCCCTGGCTCGTCCCGGAGCCGGGCGATTCAGAAAAAGCGGCAACGGTTTGTCGCCGGTGTGAGGAATACCGCTGGGGCCAGTGTGCGGTCATACTCGTTCGCGGCAGCCGCACTCGTTCGATCCACGCTATGAACAGCAATCGGACTTTATCAGATTCGTGCGTGCGATGCGCAACCGTTATTTGTAGTCCCCGAGCGACATCTGTGGTCCCGTGGCGACATCCGAGAGCGCCGGCTCTGTCCTGCCTCCTTCGCGATTGCAGGAGAATGGTCCTGCCCCAGTCCTGCACACACGACTGTCGCTGCTGGCATCATCCGTTGCCGAGAGTCCCCTTTGATCGCCCTTCTCCCGCATGATCTGCAACAGGGTGAGGCGAGGCTCCTGTCGAGCCCAGACTTTCTCGCTGGCGCCGATTCCAGGGCTCGACAGGAGTCTCGCCCCACTGGGTTTGGCTGCGGCTCGTCCGCGCTGCGTCTTTCGTGGTTCCAACCGCGCTTTGTCAGTTCGCTCCTCCCGCCTCTGGTCCGCAATTCACAGCTTCAACTGCCGCTGGCGGTAAGCCTCGTCGGGCCGGACAAAAATGCGCTCGACCTGTTGCGGAGTCAGGAAGTTCGGCCCGCCCAACGCCGCCGCGCCCATGAAGATGGCGGCGGCTTTCGTGGCCATCAGAAGACAAGCCAGCACGGCGTTGGCTGTAGCGCCGAGCGCGATGATGCCATGGTTTTGCAATAAGATGAGACGCGGAGTGTAACCGTGCTGTTGGAGAAACGCCGAAGTGCGATCGCGAATTTCCCGCGACAACGGAAGGCCTGGGTCCGCGTAAGGGATGAACACCGAGGTCGGCCCGCAACAGACCACTTCGTCGGGAAACAATCTGCGTTCGGCAAAGTCCCGGGCCCGCGGCGAGCAGAGAATCTGGTTTGCCGCCAACGGATGACAATGCCCGACAAAATTGACCCCCTCAAGGGTCAGCAGCCAGGCATGGAACATCGCCTCCACGCTGGGCTTCTTGCCAACGCCGTCCACGCGGGCCTCCAGCAACGATTCATCCACCGCTTGGTCTTTGAGCTTCTTCTGATTCAAGAGCGCCAAGACGCGCGCTGAATCGCAAATCGTCACGTCCGCTTCGGTCAAAGATGCCAAATTGCATCCGCTCGCTTTCACGGCGAAACGCGCCGCGTCCAGTTTCACCGACGTATTGCCCTCGCCGAGAATCGCCAGGTGCCGGTCCTCGCGGCCGATAGCGTGGGACAGCTCAAGGAGTTGGGAGATCGGCTCGTTCATCAATGCCGGAAATGGCGCACTCCGGTGAACGCCATGGCCACGCCCCGAGCGTCGGCGGCTGCGATCACCTCGGCATCGCGGACAGAACCGCCCGGCTGGATGGCGGCCGTGGCGCCCGCTTCCGCCGCGGCGATCAGGCCGTCCGGGAATGGGAAAAAGGCGTCGCTGCAGACGACGCTGCCTTGGAGCGAGAGGCCCGCCTCCTGCGCTTTCCAGACCGCCAAGCGGCTTGAATCCACCCGGCTCATTTGCCCCGCGCCAATGCCGAGTGTGCGGTCTCGAGCCGCATACACGATCGCGTTGGACTTCACGTGTTTCACCACGCGCCAGCCGAAGAGCATGGCTTCGAGTTCGCTTTCCGTTGGCCGGCGTCTGGTCACGACTTTGAGCTCGGCCACCGTGGTGGTCTTGGCGTCGCGTTCCTGGAGCAGGAACGCTTCCGCGCCCACGCTTCGCAGCTCCCAAGGGGCCGCCGCCGTCGGGCTCTTGAGAATTCTGAGCAAGCGGAGATTCTTTTTCTTCTGCAGAAGGGCCAGCGCTTCGGGCGCAAAATCCGGCGCGACGATCACTTCGCTGAAAATCTCGGCGATCGCTTCGGCGCTCGCGAGGTCGAGGGTTTTGTTGACGGAGATAATGCCGCCGAAAGGCGCCTGTTTGTCCGTGGCAAAGGCCTTTTCCCAAGCTTCGCGAAGGCTGGCGGCTTGGCCGACACCGCAGGGGTTGGTGTGTTTGAGGATGGCCAGGGTGGGGCGGTCGGCGGAGAACTCGGTGATGAGATTGGCCGCGGCCGTGAGATCAAGGATGTTGTTATAGGAAAGTTCCTTGCCGTGGATTTGGCGGAAATAGCGGTTGAACTGGCCATAGAGCGCCGCGCGTTGGTGCGGATTTTCCCCGTAGCGCAAGAGCTGAACTCTCGGCTCTTTCAAAGTCAACTCCCGCGGCAATTCCAGGTGCCCGTTGCGAGACGGAGTTTTTGGCTGGTCCGGCCCCGCGAACGCGCTTTCCAGATAATCCGCGATCGCCCCGTCGTAAGCTGAGGTTCGTCGGAACACTGTCGCCGCCAGCCGCCGGCGCAATTCCGGGGTCGTGTCCCCGGTGGCCTGGATTTGTCGGGCGACTTCGTCGTAATCACTGGGGTCCACGACCACTGTGACACTCGCGTGGTTCTTGGCGGCGCTGCGCAGCATGGAGGGGCCGCCGATGTCGATGTTTTCGATGGCCTCGTGCAGCGTAACGGCCGGTTTCGCCACCGTCTTTTCAAAGGGGTAGAGGTTGACGACGACCAGGTCGATCGGTTTGATTCCGTGCTCCTGGATCGCCTGTTCGTGCGCGGGATTGCCGCGGATGAACAGCAGGCCGCCGTGGACTTTTGGATGAAGCGTCTTGACTCGCCCATCCAGCATTTCCGGAAAACCGGTGTACGAACTCAAATCGGTGACGGGTATCCCTTCCTCTCGCAGCGCCTTGGCCGTCCCGCCGGTGGAGATTAATTCGACACCGGCTCCGGCCAGAGCGCGAGCGAACTCAGCCAGGCCCGTCTTGTCCGAGACCGAGAGCAACGCGCGTTGTATCTTCACCATATCGTCCGGTTAAAATCCTCCAGAAGTTCGGCTGCCGTCAATGGGCAAATTGAAGTCTTTCGTTGCACCACCAAACTTCGATGCGTATGCATCCAAAAATGAAATCGTTGATGCCGTTCAGAACGGCCCAGGCCACCGCAAGTTCCAGGACCGAGCTGTGCCGGAATCGACAGACACCGCCGCGTCAGGGATTCGTATGCCGGACTTGCGAGCAGCGGTAAACAAAAGCGGGGGGAAGATTGTTCCAAACCACGGGGCTGGTTTCTACGCGCTCAAAACACCGCTCTAACCGGCGCCGAAATCTCCTGGCGGCCGGCATCCAAAGCGCGTGGATATACGCGAAAGTCGTGAACACTCCCGCCGGCGCCAAGGAAGTCACGATGGCGTGCATGATCCGTTCTTGAATCGACGCATCCAAGGTAGCCCAGGGCAAGCCGCTGATGATGTACTTCGCGGCCTGCTTTCCATGGCGGTTCAGGTACTGCGGAATCGCCTCGGCGGAATCCAGGTACACGATCAATTCGGGGAATCGCATCCGGAGCGAATGGACATACGCTTCGTTCAGTTCCAAGGCAAAGAACGTGGTTTGCTCTCCGATTCTTTTTAAGATGAAACGGGTGAAGGCTCCTGTGCCCGGTCCGATTTCGACCACCGTGTCGGCGGTCTTGAGCGCCAGGCCGTGGATCATCGCGCGGGCCAAAGACCGCGAGCTGGGGCTTAAGGCCCCAACGTGTGTGGGCTCTCGAATAAAGACGCGGAAGAACTCCACTCGTTCTTTGAAGTCGCGCTCCAGATGGCGAAAAAATCCCGGCCCATCGCTCTGATTCTCATCACGAAGCCGCAACGGGCCGCCTCGAACGCGCGGAGATTTGTTCATTCAGTTTGCACGGCCTGGCAATACCATTGAATCGCGGAGCCGCTCTTGAATCAACAGCCCAGATTTGTCTCGGACGGCAACACATAGAGAAATCGACGCCGTTAAGCAAGAATAGAAGAGCACGTTCAGCAATTCTCATTTTGACGACAGGCGCGACCTGCGACCCGCTTGTAGTCCCGGCTTTAGCCGGTTTTCTCGCGCTGGCCGGCTAAAGCCGGGACTACGTACGGGTCATAATGAGAATTGCTGGAGCACGTTCCATCTTGGTTGTAACGCAGACGCTCCGGTCCGCTAGCCTCCAAAACTGCGCGGACAGGAGTGTCCGCGTTACGGTCACAAACCGCACCCCGTGCCTAAATGAGAATCGCCGATGAATTTGCTTGATCTCTTCATCGTCTGTGAAAAAACCATGCGCTACAAAATCTATGGTTAAAACGAATCTATTCATTGCCGTCGGTGTCGCGTCGCTCGCGTTGGGTCTGGACGCGGCAGCGCCTGACCTCAGCAAGCTCCCTCCCGCAGCGAAAAAGGATGGGCTTACCTACGAAAAAGACATTAAGCCGCTTTTCGAGAAATCGTGCCTCAAATGCCACGGACCTGAGAAACCGAAGAGCAAATACCGTGTGGACAGCCGCGAGAGCACCATCAAAGGCGGCTCCAGCGAGGAAGCGGCCGTGGTCGCGGGCCAGAGCGAAAAGAGCCCCATCGTCTTGTTCGTCTCGGACCTGGTCGAAGAGATGGAAATGCCTCCGCTCGACAAACGGGAGACTTACCCAGCCTTGACCAAAGAGCAGATTGGTCTGATCCGTGCCTGGATTGATCAAGGGGCGAAGTGATTTGGGAGGCACATTCGCTCCTGACCACACGCCCTGCCCCCGCCGCCGTTGAATTCAGGACAACCGGCCGTTTCTTGCTCTTGATCGTGCTCTTACTCTTACTCCGCAATTCCCGGAGAGATCAGGATTAGGAGCAAGAGCAAGAGCAAGGCCTGCTCGGGATGGAATTGAATTCATGGTTAATTCAACAGCAGTGCCCCCCTACCCATCCCAGGAGAGAAACCGACCATGACGGCGCGTAAGGCAGTTGCCCTCCTGGGAAGGGGAGGGGTGGGCTGGTTCATGGAGAGCCTTTCTCAAGCCGATCTCCCGAACCATCGTTTCACGTTCCACCTCTTTCGCTTCAGCATATCCAAGAGCACCGCTCCCAGGATGACGAGGCCGAGCACAACCTTCTGGGTATAACTCTCGACGCCGGTCAGGTTCATTCCGTTTTGGATGACCGCGATGATGAACGCGCCGATGAGCGTGCCGAGAACCTTGCCCTCGCCACCCGAGAGTGAGGTTCCGCCCACGACCACCGCCGCGATCACGTAAAGCTCGTACATTCCGCCATACGTCGGAGCCCCGCTTTTCAGTTGGGAGGCCATGACGATTCCGCCAACCCCCGCCAGCATCGCCGACAGCGTATAGACGAAGATCAGCACGGATTTGATCGGCACGCCGGACAGCCGGGCGGCTTCCGGGTTCCCGCCTACGGCGTAGATGTATCGGCCGAGCGCCATCCGCGACATCATGACGTGCGCGAGGGCGTAAAGCGCCAGCATCAAGAGCACGGCATTGGGCACCGCCAAGTTTGCGCCGCGTCCGAGCCAGACGAAGGTGTCGGGCACTTGATAGATCGATTGCCCCTGGGCGACGATGAACGCGAGCCCGCTTGCGACCAGCATCATCCCCAAAGTAGCGATGAAGGCGGGGATGCCAACCACCGCCACCATGAAGCCGGAAAAACACCCCACCGCGCCACAAAGCGCAATGCCCGCCAAGCACGAGAGCAGCATGCCGATGGCCGATGCATTCTCGGCGCCCGCGAAATCCCGAATCAAGAGCGTGGACACCACGGCTGAAAGGGCGATCAGGCTGCCCGACGAAAGATCGATGCCGGCGGTAATAATCACCATCGTCATGCCGATGGCGATGATGGCGATGACCGCGATCTGGTTGGCGATGTTCAGCAAGTTGTCCATTTTGAGAAAACTCGGCCACCGATGCGTCCGAGGGGTCACGAGGCTGGCCGAAGCCAACTCAGGAAACTTAACACCCAAATTTTCAAACACACCCCAACCGGCCGAGGTGTGATTGCACGCGATAAGGTGCGGCGGGTTTTCCGCGCGGGCGAGTCGTTCCAGAGCTTGGCGCGCGAGCGCGGGCTGGCCGGTGATGGTTTCCACGACCAGAAAGCCTGCGTTGCGCAACCGGTTGGCCAGGCTGTGGGCGAATTCGACGTCGTCCTGTCCTTCCGGCGCAGCGATCAGGACCCGGGTTCCGGCCGGGAAATTTCGAATGAGTTCCTCGGCGAGCGGCTGCGCGGCGGGCGTTCCGTTCGGGTGCTGCCAATCGAAGGTGACCCAACTGAAATAGCCGCAGAGGATCAGAAGCGCGAGCACTATGCCGTAATCCGATAGAAACTGGGAAGGGGGTGTCTTCATTCTATGCCAAAGCTAGGGAGCGGATTCCGCTTCGTCGCCAGCTCACTCTATGACGGCGCTTCTTAAACTCGGAATGAGCGACGCGGTGGAACGCGCCCCGACCGCCAGATTCATGATCTGTTCCTGCGTGGTATGCGTCACGTCGGTGATTTCGCCCGCGATCCGGCCCTCGTGCATGACAAGGATGCGATCGCTCATGCCCAGCACTTCGGGGAGCTCGGAACTGATCATGAGGATCGCTTTGCCTTGCGCGGCCAATTCTTGGATGAGGAGATAGACTTCATACTTGGCGCCCACGTCAATCCCGCGAGTGGGCTCGTCGAAGAGGATCACCGGACAATTTCGTTCGAGCCATTTCGCCAGAACGACTTTCTGTTGATTGCCTCCGGAGAGAACCTGCGCAGGCTGTTCCGCATGCGAGATGCGGATGCGCAGGCTTTCGACATGCCGGGCAAACGCGCTTCGCTCGCGCCCTTGGCGGACGAAACCGCAGCGCAACAGCAGCGGCAGATTCGGCAACCCAAAGTTCTCCCGCACCGAGCGCCCCACGACGAGGCCTTGGGCCTTGCGGTCTTCGGTGAGCAATGCGATGCCGGCCTGGATGGCATCGCGAGGATTGCGGATCTTCAACTTCCGGCCATCCAAAGAAATGGATCCTGAATCCGGCAGATCGGCGCCGAAGATCAGTCGCGCCAGCTCCGTCCGGCCGGCGCCGATGAGTCCGGTCAAACCCAGAATCTCTCCGCGCCGAATGGAAAACGAGACGCCACGCACTTTGTCGCCGCGGCGCAAGTCCTCAACCGCGAGCCGTTCCTCGCCTCTCTCGGCGCGGCGCACCGGAAACTCGTTCTCGAGCTGGCGCCCAACCATCAGCTCGATCAATGCTTCGCGGTTCACCTCCGAAATCGGGCGAGTCGCGACGTGTCGGCCATCGCGAAGGACCATCACGCGATCGGACAGACGGAAGATTTCGTCGAGTCGATGGCTGACATAAATGATGCCGATGCCTTGGGCTTTAAGGTCGCGGATGATGGCCAACAGCCGCGCCACCTCAAGATTTGTGAACGAGGCGCTGGGTTCGTCCATGACAATAATCCGAGCCTCCTGGGAGAGCGCCTTGGCAATTTCCACAAGTTGTTGTTGCGCCACGGTGAGCTGGCGACACAAGGTATCCGGGTGAATTTCGGCCCCTGATCGGCGGAGCAATTCCAACGACGCGGCGCGCTCCTGCCGGGCGAGAACGAATCCGGCCGTCGTCCGTTCACGGCCCAGAAAGAGGTTTTGGCTGACCGTGAGGCCGCGGACGAGGTTGGACTCTTGATGAATGACCGCGATGCCGAGGCGTTGGGCTTCGGCCGGGGTGTTCAAGGAGACTTCCTGGCCGCGGAGGTGAACGGAGCCGGTGTCCGGGCGGTGCGCGCCGGCAAGGATCTTGATGAGCGTGCTCTTTCCTGCGCCGTTTTCTCCCAGCAGCGCGAGCACTTCGCCCGGCATCAGCTCAAGGCTCACCCGATCCAGGGCGAGCACTCCAGGAAAAGCCTTCGAAACGCTCTTCACGACGAGCAACGGAGGTGTTGACTTAGGCGATGACATGGATGGGGCAGCGGTGCTTCAAGCCGCTGGCAACGTTCAACGTTCAACTCTCAACTTTCATTAGTGAGTTCAACAGTAAGCAGACACCCCTCTCCCTGCCCTCTCCCCTCATCCGATGAGGGGAGAGGGCGGCGAGAGGGGTGAATCAGGTCGATTTAGATATGAACTGTTTGACAAGGGTACGGCGGTTTCACCTAACAGACGGACTTTCAAACCACGAATTTCGAAACAAATCCAAAGCTACAAAGCTCAAAATCCCAAAACGCTGTCATTCTGGTTCGGACCTTTCGAAGCTTTGTAATCGGTCCGTCTTGTCCGGCCAGAGGGCGCCATTTCGTAGCGCAGATTTTCAATCTGCCGTATCGCAGAATTGCATTCTGCGCATGCCTCGAATGGCAGAGCACTCCCTCAGTCTCGATCGTCCAGCCGAGTGCAACTCGGCGATACGGCAGATTGAAAATCTGCGCTACGCCCGGCAAGACTGAGGCCTTACAAACGTTTGGATTTTGCACTTGTTTCGGATTTCGGATTTCGGTCGGGGCTGTTTTCTTCGCGGTGCGCTCGGCGCACAAGCATCGGCGCTTCGGCGGTTCAATTTTCGCAAATCGAATCGGCGGCTGATTTGCTTCAACAAGCTATTTTCGGCGCGTTTCATGATCCGGCGCCGAGCGGGTGTCAGATCGTCGAAGCCCTGCAGATGCAGGATCCCGTGAATGACATACCGGACGATCTCGGACTGCCAGGAGGCGCGGAATTGTCCGGCCTGTTTCCAGGCGTCGTCCACGCTCAGGAAGATCTCGCCCCGAAGGCAGGCGGGTCCGCCCGGCCGCAATGCGTCGGTGTTGTCGAAAGTAATGACGTCAGTCGAACCGGAGTGACCCAGGTATGATTCGTTCAGCCGAGCCATGGTCGAGGCGTCGACGAGGTGAACGCACAGTTCATACTGCCGGACCTGGATGAGTTCGGAGAGAAGGGCGCGCACGATCACTCGGAGGAGCGAAAGGTTCACGCCGCACACGCGCTGGCGGTTGCGGCAAACAATCAGGCGGTTCATCACTCATCCAATTCAGGCGTGTTGGTCTTGGCTTTTGCCACGATGCTCCTCGTAGGCGGCGATGATCCTTTGGACCAGCGGATGGCGAACCACGTCGCGTTTTTGGAACTCCACAATGGCGATGCCATCGATGCGAGCCAGCGCGCGCTGCGCTTCGATCAGCCCGGACTGTTTTTGCGACGGCAGGTCGATTTGCGTCGGATCTCCCGTGATGACGGCTTTGGAGTTGTGCCCCAGGCGGGTCAGGAACATGAACATTTGCTCGCCGGTGGAGTTTTGCGCCTCATCCAAGATCACAAATGCGTGATTGAGCGTGCGTCCGCGCATATAGGCCAGGGGCGCGATTTCGATCGTGCCGCGCTCGGTATGCTTCTGAATTTCCTCGATGGGCAGCATGTCATGCAGCGCGTCCTGGAGGGGCCGGAGGTAGGGGGAGATTTTTTCGTAGAGGTCGCCCGGCAGGAAACCCAACGCCTCGCCCGCCTCGACGGCTGGACGCGTCAGAATGATGCGCGACACCTTTTCTTCCTTCAAAGCGGCGACCGCCATGGCGACGGCGAGATACGTTTTGCCCGTGCCGGCCGGGCCGATTCCGAACGTGATATCGAATCGACGGATCGCATCGATGTACCGCTTCTGGCCGACGGTTTTGGGTGTGACGAGCGCTTTTTTCGCCGAAGTTTGGATGCGTTCTGCGGACAGGCTCTGGAGCGCGGTCGGCCCGTCGTTTTTCATGACCGTGAGCGCGTAATTGAATTCGCGATTGCGGACCGGCGACCCCGCTTTGAGCGTGCTTTCCAGGAATTGAAACAATTGTTTGGCGCAGGCGACGGCGTGAGTGGGCCCTTCCAGCTTGATCCAGCCTTCCCGGGCGGTGGCTTTGACCTCCAACTGTTGTTCGAGCGCCTGGAGGTTGCGGGGGTCGTTGTTGAAGAGCTGTTGCGCGAACCTGGCGTTCTCGTAGTGAAGAGTTTCGGAAGGCACGATGGAATCTCAGATTTGAGATCTCAAACCGCGGAGGAGTTTCCCGCGAAAGCGGCGCGAAGCCTCGACGCGACGTCCGCCAAGGCTTCGGGCAGCACCCGCGTGTTCGCGATGATCGGCATGAAATTGGTGTCCCCGCTCCAGCGCGGGACGATGTGGATGTGCAAGTGTTCCACAATGCCCGCACCGGCCACTTTGCCCAAATTCATCCCGATGTTGAATCCGTCCGGTTTCATGATTTGCGTCAGGACATCCAAACAGCGCCGTGTCAGCTTCATCAAATCACAAAGTTCTTCGTCGGTCAAACCGCTCAAATCGGCCGCTTGCTTGTACGGGACCACCAGTAAGTGACCGCCGTTGTAGGGGTAGGTGTTCAAGACGGCGTAGCAAGTTTTTTCCCGAACAACGACATAATTGGCTTCGTCGTCGTTGGATTGGGCGATCCGGCTGAAGAGCGAAGTCTCCGAAGGGTTGGATTTAGGGGCTCGGATGTATTCGATACGCCAGGGGGCGTGCAGTAATTCCATGAGGCAGACGCTAGTCAGACGGGCGCAGATTGTCAAAAGGGCTCTCCGCACTCAGCCAGTAATAACCTCCGGATTCTCGGAATCGTCGAGTGAAGGGGTCGAGTCCATGCCGAAAATCCGAAATCCGAAGTTCGAAATCCGAAACAAATCAGAAAGACCGAAATCAGAATCTCAAAACCATGCGGCCTCGTGCCGTTTTGAGCCTTGCGTCCTGCTCAAAGCCCCGTTGCGACGGCCTCCACACGCGGCGACGAGTCATCCGATCGATCGGTCTGCAACGCTGCGATCTGCGGTTTGACATATTTTTCGAGACATTCCGGGCAAATGCCATGGGTAAAGTCCGCTCCAGTTTGATCGTGGATGTAAGACTCGATCTGTTGCCAGTAGTCGCTGTCATCGCGGATGCGTTTGCAGTAGCTGCAGATCGGCAACAACCGTTTGAGCTCTCCGACCTCGCTCATAAACGTCAGAATCCTTTCAGCCACCCGGAGCCGGATCGACAGTTCATCCTGACGGAGAGGTTTGGCCAGAAAATCATCGACGCCATGGTCCATGGCCAGGTGGTGATTTTCCCGGCCTGTCCGCGCGGTCAACAGGATAAAGTAGATATAACTCTTTCCATGTCGCGCCCGAACGCGCCGGCAGAGTTCAAGACCATCCAGTTTCGGCATCATCCAGTCGCTGACAATCACTTGGAAATGCTTCGCCCCCAAAAGCGTCCAGGCCTCCAGCCCGTCGGATGCCGTGGTGACCTGGTGCCCGGTGGTAATCAACATGGCTTTAAGGATTTCCAGCGAGGTGGGATCGTCATCCACAAGCAGAATTTTCATTTCTCTCTGTTGAGGAAGCAGGAATCGGGCGAGTTGCACAGGCCAACTTGAAAAAGTTGTTAGCCTCGCCCTGTTGGAGTCGTTTCCGCTTCGGTTTTTCACACTGCCACGCTTCGGCGACCAGCTTCGAGAAACCGAAACGGGTTGACGCCCGGCAAACCCCGCCTCTTGATGTAGAAGGTTCCCAGAGGTTGGAAGGAATGAACCGGAGTTCGCCGGGCCAATTCAGCAGAAGGACGGCACGTAGAATTCGTCCACTTCAAACTTGACCGTCACCTGCCGCAGGCGCCGATGTGACGGAATGATTTTCCGGAGCTTTGGATCGAAGTAATCCTTGAGCAGCGCCGGCCGCGGATGTTTGAGGTAGCGGTCCGGATCTTTGGTCACGTCGGAGGAGGCCACCAACTCTAATTCCTCACGGGAGGAAACATGCTGGATGATGCAGGGCACATGAGTAATCCCCAACTCCCGCAACGCAAAAGCGCGATGGCTGCCGTTGTTGAGGATCACTCGATTCTCCGCCCAGATGGCGTTCAGGAAATTGGAACCGAAACCGATGGCAATGCCAATCACGCCGACCAAATTGCCGGGCGGCGGGTAATTGGTGATATGATTCGCGGCGTGTCACGAGATCAACCACGCGGCGCTCGCCGCAAAAGATTTTGGCTTGTCCGGTCATCTCCAGCTTCAACCGGAGCGAACGATTATCAATCTCGGTCGTGACCAGAATCGATTTAGGCGCCACGGAAACCGGACCGGAGGCTCCGCCTCCTGTAGGCGTGGAACTCGAACCGGTTTGAGCCGTGGTTGCGATGGAAACGACAGTGCCGGGGAAGGTTTCATCGGGGTAGGCGCGCGCTTTGACCAAGACTTTCTGCCCGACTTTGACATCCGCGATCTCCTTTTCGGAGACCACGATTTGGGCGGTGATGGTTCTGAGATCATGGACCTTGGCGATCAAGTCGCCCTTCTTCACGAGTTGGAATCTCATTTCTCTGAGTTGGCGCGATGGAGTGGTCACGACGCCGCTGGCCGGGCTGACCACTCGCACTAGACGAAGCTGTTCTTCCAGATATCGGCGTTGCGCTTCGAGTCGAGCCAGTTCGGCTTGAGTGGCTTCAATTTCTTCGGGGCGACTCCCGGCCAGAAGGACGTTGAGCCTGTTCTTCGCCTCAGCAACGTCATTCGCCGCGCCGACGGCGAGTTCCGCCGTGGTTTCGAAATCATTTCGCGACAGAAGTTTCTGTTCGAACAACGAACTCCGTCAGGCGCCAGATCACGACGGAAACTGCCCAGAGAAAAAGTTCGAAATATGGGCCGGCAAACCCAACCCACAAGCGCTTGGACTTTTCCGGGAACAGCCAGGCATCGCTGACGTTGCAGTAAAGTGCCGGTTGAAAGTAGATCAACATGATGAATAGTCGGGTAAGTCACTGAAGTATCGGACGTGCTAGGCCCCACGTTTCCCAAGCTCAAGACCTGCCTCGCTGCCGGATTTGGACCTGCCCACGAATATTGAATGACGGGTTCTCAACAGCCGGCAAGCCGGTCTCGGTGAACCAACGAGCGTGACGAAAGACTGAGTGAGTGGATTGATGGGTCGATGGATTATTGGATTGTTCATCACCTCGTGACTCCATCACCCCATTCATCCACCAATCCATCAACCTGCATTCCGCCTTTCTTGGAACTCGTCCTTCCTGCATTTTTGGCTCCGCTCAAAGAAAAAAGCCGGCTGCGTCAAACAGCCGGCCTTCCATGCTCACGTTTGCGATTACGGACAATGCTGATGAAGCTGGAGATTGCCTCCACCCGGGTGGTGCCCGCCCAGGTCTCCACTGGCGGCGTAGCCATTGGACAATCGGATCGAGAACAGGTCGTTAAGGCCTGGTTCGCCCTTATCGCAGGCTCTCACTTCGGCGGTGCCCGGCGTGCCGCTGATGGTGACCAGGTAGGTGATGATCCGGCAAGTGGGATCGCTGCTATCAACGAAGTAGCCCGTCACAGCCGTCGCTTTCACGTGCATACCTGTTCCGTGATCGATGTAATTGAGGTGGCCCCACAATTCACCTTTCATAATGCCTCCCGCCACGCCGAAGTTCGCTTTCGCGCCGGACGGCGTGCCGGTGATCCACCCTCCGCCCGTCAAAAAATCATCGCATCCCGGTGGAGGCGGCGTGACCGGGAGGCCGCTGAAACCGATTCGAGCCGCTAGGAAAAGGCCGATCGCCACTGCTCCCAGTGTGATCAACTTGGTAACTAACTTCATACTTCTGCATCCTTTCTTTTCAGTCCTCAGGTTGTTGTCGTTTTAGTCCTGCATTGTTGTCCATCGATCCCAACTCGAGATCGCCCCCTACCGTACAAGCGCCTAGGACCCTCGCGGCAGTGGGTGAGAATCTACAAAACGGATAGCGCGGGACTTACTAAGCGGCGGAGTCGAAACCCTAATTGGGGCCGAGGATTGACCCCTGCGCCTCAGATATCCGGCTGGCGGCCGTGTGAATAACAAAACGCGGCGGACGCCAAGACTAGTCGAGTTCCAAAGAGGGACGAGCAGAACTCGTTCATCCGCGTCCGCCGCACATTGAGCTCATGAACCCTTCCCCGGGTAGAGCGAGACTCCCGTCGAGCCCTGGAATCCTTGCTGTCTCCGACAAGCCGTCTAATTACAGTTTTGCCGGTGCAGTTGAATGTTCCCTCCACCGTCCATGGTTTCGCCCAAGTCGCCACCTGCCTCGTAACCGTTGGAGAGGAAAATGGTGAATGAATCGAGCCTGCCTGGTTCGCCGTGATCGCACACGATCACTTCCGCCGTGCCGGGAACACCGTCAATTGTGACCTCAAAGTCGATGACGCGGCAAAGGGGATCTCCGACCATCACGAAGTATCCCGTGACGGCGGTGGAGACCACGTGCATCCCGGTGGCATGATCCACGTAGTTCAGGTGTCCCCAGAGTTCGCCGTTTTGGATGCCGCCGTGGACGCCGAAGTTTCCGTTTTGGCCGGACGGAGTGCCTGTGATCCATCCGCCGCCCGTGACGAAATCATCGCATTCAGGCGGAGGAGGCTCTACGGGGGGACCGCTTTGGATCCAGGTGGTGGCTGCGACGAGTCCGAGTGTGAGCACGCCAATTTTGGCTAACCGGCATGGTTTTTTCATGGTATGTCCCTTCCTTTGGGTTTGTTGTTTGACAGATAGGGTTGCCCCTTGTTCCAGCAAATTGGAGTGAGTTTGAGAAATGGCTTACTGGCAGGAATTTGATTTCGCAGTCAAGATGAGACCCATCGATTTGGATGCGTTTTCTCAATTGCCCCTCACCCGTCCTACGGACACCCTCTCCCCATCAGATGGGGAGAGGGACGGGGTGAGGGGCGTTC
>JACQWK010000201.1 GCA_016209525.1 Verrucomicrobiota bacterium | reverse complement strand
GGTGGGTCCGTTCATGGAGAGCCCCCACGCCAAATTTGGCGCGCATTGGGACCATGAACCGGAGCTCGGTAGGGCGCGTCTGTCCCAGCGCGCCGTTCTTCAGGCACCGTTCTTTCGGCACGCTGAGACAGGCGCGCCCTACCTTGCGGTTCATGGAGAGCCGCCGCGATCTTCCTGATGAAAACAACCGCGATCCAAAAACTCCGTGAAAAATTGCGCGCGGACGGCGCGGTGTACGGACTTTGGGTGACGCTGGAGTCGCCCAGCATTACGGAAATGGCCGTCGCGCTCGGATTGGACTGGGTGGTCATCGACGCCGAACATGGCCACTTGGATTGGAAGGAAATCGTCGAACACCTGCGCGCGGCGGTGCGCAGCGACACCGTCGCCCTTGTCCGCGTCGCGGAATTGAACGCCGGTCTCATTAAACGGGCCCTGGACATCGGCGCCGACGGCGTAGTCGTCCCGTGGGTGGAAACGGCCGAGCAAGTTCGCCGAGCTGTGGCGTTTGCGCAATATCCACCCGAAGGCATCCGTGGCATCGGCGCCGAGCGCGCCACAGCATGGGGGCAAGCCATGCTTCAACACGCGCAGGAAGCCAATCAAAATGTCCTGGTCGTTCCCATCGTGGAAACCGTCACCGCAGGCCGCAACGTCCGGGAACTCTGCCAGGTGCCAGGGGTCGATCTCTTCTTCTTTGGACCGGCGGATTACTCCTCCACGGCCGGCTATCGCGGCCAATGGGAAGGTCCGGGCGTGGCCGAACAACTGCTCGATATCAAAGACACCTTGCGGCGCGCGGGCAAACATTGCGGGGTCGTGGCGACCAGCGACAAAAACCTTTACGAGCGTCTGAAGCAAGGTTTTCAAATGATTGGACTGGGCAGCGATTGCGGGCTGTTGCTGCGCGCCTTGCGGCTTTCGCTTGGGTCAATCGGGCGCGACCGGCCCTTGTCTGCCAGCCTTGCTCCGGAGCAATCTCCATGAACCTCAAGGCGGGGCGAGACTCCTGTCGAGCCCTGGCATTATCTCAAAATTCAAAATCCGGAATTCAAAATCCGAAATCCAAGATTGGAGTCCGCCTCCTCACGTCGGCGGCTACGACCTAATCCGCGCGTGAACCGCTTGAAGGCTGTCTATGAATCCATCATCAAATTCCGCAAAGTTCCGAGTCGTTATCACCGGAGATTTTTATTATCCCGACGGGTCGCTGCGTTATCCCGACATCGGATTGAACCTTTTGGAACGCGCCAACCACATGGAAGTCACGCGTTTCAATGAGCATCGCAACGAGATCGGTTCCGATCAGATCGGCAGTGCGAATGGCGTCATCGTGCTGGCGCCGCGTGTGACGCGTGCATCCCTCCAATCGCCGCGTGACCTGCTGGCACTGGGCCGTTTCGGTGTCGGGTATGACACGGTCGATGTCGCGGCGTGCACCGAGGCCAATGTGGTTTTGTACATCACCCCCGGCGCCGTGAACCGGTCGGTGGCCGAAGCCACCGTCTGCTGGATGCTCGCCCTGTCGCACCACGTTCGAGCCAAGGACACTCTTGTGCGCGCCGGACGATGGGATGAGCGCACGCGTTACCTCGGTTGCGAATTGCGCAACCGCACTCTGGGGATTGTCGGGTTTGGCCGGATTGGCCAGGCGTTGGTCGAGCTGCTCCGCGGTCTTGGGATGAACCCGCCGCTGGCTTTCGATCCGTACGTGAAACCAGAAGCCGCCCGTACGCTTGGCGTGAAACTGGTCAGTCTCGATGAGTTGTTGGCGCAGTCGGATTTCGTCTCCATCCACTGCCTGCTCAACGATGAGACGCGGAACTTGATCGGCGCCCGCGAACTCGGCCTGATGAAGAGGACGGCTTATCTGCTCAACACGGCGCGCGGAGGAATCGTGAACGAAGACGCGCTCTTCGAGGCGCTGAAGAGTCGCCGAATTGCCGGCGCGGGCATCGATTGTTTCGTCGGCGAACCGATCACCAAACCGCACCGTTTTGGAGAGTTGGACAATGTGCTCCTCGCGCCGCATGCGATTTGTTGGACCGAAGAGCTCTTCAGCGACATCGGCCGAATGTGCTGCCAAGGCATGCTCGACTTGTCACTGGGGAAAACGCCCAATGGCGTCGTCAATCCGGAAGTGCTGGAAAAGCCGGACTTCCAGGAGAAATGGAGGAGGGTGACAGGAGCGTTCAATCGATGAGGAATCGGGAATTTGAGATTTCAACCTAAATCCGGCAGTTGGGCAGCCACGAGAGAGCGCAAAGAACTCAAAGAGAAGCGGGGACATGGACCAATCGAATTCACCCGCTTGGTGAAAGAACAGGATGGTGAAACCTCCTCTCGCTTTGCGATCTATGCGTTCTTTTGCGGCTCAAGTGCTTTTTCAAGGTTCAAGTCGGCAAGTTGCCCGCGCCACCCATTTTCAAAACACGCTCTCAGAGATCCGTGTCGAATTCGCGGCCTCTCGAACCCGGACCATTTCCGCCCGCGATGGCGAGCTCCTCAGTTTCTTCAGTCACTTGGATGCGCGCGGTCTCCATTTTGATGTAATGAAGAACCACCGGCGCCAGGATCATGCCCGGGATTCCCATGATCCTTTCGCCCAGGATCAAGCCGAGCAGCGTGAGCCAGACCGGGTTTTTGATTCGGTCGCCGATGATTTTGCTGTTCAGGAAGTATTCGAGCTTGTGCAGGAGCACGAGAAAAACGAGCGCGGCGATGGCCAATTGGGGAGAAATCGTGAAGCCGATGCCAACGATGACCGAGTTGCTGATGATATTGCCAATGATCGGCAGCAGTCCGCAGAGGAACGTGACCCCAATGACCACGGTCGAGTAAGGCAATTGGACGGACAAGACAAATATGGCGGTGAGCATCGTGTTGATGGCGGAAATCGTGATTTGCGCGCCCATAACGGTCGCGAAGCTGCGGTAGAAATTCCGGAAGCGAGTCGCGATCTCATCGCAGGAGAGCGAGTATAGGTTATTCTTCACGCTGCGGCGTTCGCGTTCGAGCTCCATCTTCGGATTAATGAACAGACTGGCCGCCACCACCAAACCGATGATGAGAAAGACAAACTGCTTGGCGGTGGACTTGGCAAAGTTTTTGGCGAAGTTCCCGACGAGACCGAAATTCTCTTTGATTGCTTCCAACGCCTTCTTCCTCAACTCCCTGGCGGTCAGTCTGTTCAGATCTTCGGAAGCCTGGTTTTCCAGCGCTCCGTAGGGCAAAGGGAGAGACTGCGCTTCCTTGGATCCGCTGGCCGTGGTCTGGCTTTCCAGGAGTCCGTAGGGCAATGGCAGGCCCTTCTCTTCGGCAAAAGCGACGATTCGCGGGACGGATTTCTCGACGATTTCAGGCAAAGCCACGACGGCTTCCTTGGTGAAATGGGCAAACGCGTAAAGGACGCCTGCCACCAGCATGACGAACAGCGAGACCGTGAGCCACTTCTTGCCTGTCACGTTGAGTTTGTCCAAGGCAAAATAGGCAAACAGCGCCGTGATCAAAGGTGTCGCCATGTTCATCCAGGCGACGATCACCAGGAGGATGAACATGAAGGCGTAGGAAATCCGTGCTGCCCGAGTCATACGATTGCCTAATTACCGGCTAATGTGGATCGAAAGTTAGGATGCGCAACCGGATTTGGGAAGGGGAAAGGTGGACGTGCGGTAATCGGTCAGTCTTGCCCGGTCATAGAGCGGCGATTGCGTAGCGCAGATTTGTAATCTGCCGTATCGCAGAATTGCATTCTGCGGACGCCTCGAATTGCCAAACGCGCCCTCGATCTCGAACGTCCAGCCGAGTGCATCTCGGCGATACAGCAGATTGAAAATCTGCGCTACGCCGGGCAAGACTGAGCCCTTGGGACGCGCGCAACTCAAAGTTGCGCGCGCCCAAAACCTTTTGCTATGGTGCGGCGCGATGCGAATTAGGTTCACCAACTTGGTTTTGGCCATTGCGGGTGCTCCCTTGGCTTTGCGCGCCGCGCCGGCGGCGCAGACTCAAGTTTGGTTTCATACCAATTCGGCAAGCAGCTCCAAATAAAGTTCGCGCGAGTGGTGGAATGGCAGACACGCCAGACTTAGGATCTGGTCCCGAAAGGGGTGGAGGTTCAAATCCTCTCTCGCGCACCAGCCGCCTCCCTGCGTCCGCAGCGTGAGAACTCCCCGAACTCAATGCACGCGTAGCATCCCTGAACCGACGCGTAGGCCCCCGACCCGGCGCGAACCGATCTGAACAAGGACCGCCCAGGATTGGAGACCGGTCCCTGGTGGGGCGAGACTCCCGTCGAGCCCTGGAATCCTTGCTGGCAAAGAAGTCAGGGCTCGACGGGAATCTCTCCCCACCTTGAGGTTCGTGGAATTCCTGGAAGCGCCGTCGCCCGTGGCCTCCTCAACTTGATAAATCAGCGCGCCATTGCGTCTCTGAAATCTCTGTTCGCCAAATTGAATGTAAAGTTTTCATGCTTACATCCGATTCTGAAGATACGCGGTGGCAGGTACGTCCCGCGCAGGTCAAAGGAAGCACCTGTACACAGCTTCCCGACGGCATGGATGCCGCCAACAAACTTAGACAAAAGGATTTGTCGTATGAGTCCATAAGATGAAGTTCCGATGGGTGGCCGGGGCACGATCCCAGCCGGCTCAAATCCCAAAGCAGTTGCGATTTCACTGATGCTTCAATCGGAAGGGCGGTGTCGCCTCGCGTTCCGGGAGCGTGCGGGTGGGTGATTTGCATCGCCCGATTCACGCCTCGGTCGGCAAGCGCCATCGGCTCAAACGCCGAAGAATCGGAGCGCAAGGGTTTTGGCTTGAGCGGCCAGGCGGAGGGCCGTGCGCAGCCACGGACATAGCTTCGGAGAAAAGCCGGAGTGCGTATGAGAGAGTTTTTCGCAAAGTCACCGGGGCGTGAGGCGGAGCGGTGTCTCCAGAACTCACGTGGAGTTGGCCCGGGAGCGCTTTGCACTACGGATTTGATCAGAACCGCCGCGGGTGGCCGTGCCACTGTCAACGGACCGGCGAGGGAAGGGTTGCTGATCGGAGGCCGCGATAAGCCCCATTATCGCACAGGAAGAGGAAGACGCCTGCATTACGTTTTCCGCCGGCATGGATGCCGTCTGCACATTCAGACAAAAGGATTTGTCATATGAGTCCATGAGATGAGGGTCCACTGGGTGGCTGGGACTCGGTCCCGGTCCGCGCAAATCCCAAAGCCGTTGCGAATTCACTGATGCTTCAGTCGGAGGAGCGGTGTCGCTCCACGCTCCGGGAGCGGGCGGGTGTTTTGGATCGCCCGATTCACGCCTTGGAGTGGGGGCGCCATTGGTTCCGGAGCTGAAGAATCTGGACGCATGGATTTTGGGTGGAGCGGGCGGGCGGAGGCCCGAAACGCAGCCACGGACATAGCTTCGGAGAACCGCCGAAGCGGTATGAAAGAACTTTTCGCAAAGTCACTTGGACGCGAGGGAAGGCAGTGTCGTCTGAACTCACGGAGGGAAGGCCAAGGGCTTTTTTGCGCACGGATTTGGTCAGAAGCTCGGTCGAGCGCCGCGCGTTTTCGGCGGCGCACAAGGCTGTTTCCTGGCCAATGGCGGCGATACGCCCGGCTATCGCACAGGACGACGGAAAACGCCTGCAAGAAAGTTTTCCCGGCATGGAAGCCGAATCGGAATCCAGAAATAAACCAAAAGACAAACGGAGTTGTAAGATGACTATCAATACAAACATATCCGCTATCAACGCAGCGCGTGTGTTGAACATATCAACCAAGGCGCTGGCCAAATCGCTCGCCCGACTCTCCTCGGGATCAAGGATCATCTCCCCCGAAGACGATCCCGGCAGCTTGGGGCAATCGGTCAATTTCGCGGCGCAGATCAACCGGAACGCCGCCGCCACGGTGAATGTGGACAACGCCGTGTCCTTGAGCCAGACCCAAGATGGCTTCATGCTCAAGGTCCAAGAGGCCCTCGACCGAATGAGCGAACTTTCGGTCCTGGCTCAAGACGGCACAAAAACCAACACCGATTTGTCCAACTACAATGCGGAGTTCACTGCCCTGCAAGCCTACATCAGCGACATCACGTCGCGAAAGTTCAACGGGGTCAGTCTCTTCACGAGCTCTCGCCTCGCCATCACCATCGACAGCGACGCCGCCACCTTCGCGTTGAACGCCGCCGACTTGTCGGGTTCGACCTCGACAGGCGTGCTCAATGCTTACAGTGGAATCTCGATCTCAACTTCACTGTCGGCATTCTCCGCGCTGAACCAGATCAAGACGGCGATCCAGGCGCTCGCCACGATGCGGGCGAAGGTGGGAGCGAACATCCAGCGATTGACCCTCACAGGCGAGCAACTGGAAATCCTCAACGAAAATCTGTCGGCCGCCAATAGCCGGATCGCGGACATCGATGTGGCGGAGGAGAGCACCGAGTTCGCCAGGCTCAACATTTTGGTTCAGTCGGGAACAACCATGCTCGCCCAAGCAAACGCTCAGCCGCAATTGGCTCTCCAATTATTGCGTTAGGCTCAAACTGGATTCCGAGGCAACAAAATTGGTAGGAACGCGTTCCACCGCGTCCCTGGCTTCCCTTCCGACTGGCCTAAAAGTGAGGGACGGAGTGGAATCCGTGCCCACCAGATTCAGGGGCAGTCTCCAAGCGCTTCGTGCGCGCATTGGAACCATGAACCGTAGCAGCCGACGTGAGTCGGCTCTGATCAAGACCTGGAGTGGACTCACGTCCGCGGCTACGAGGTTCATGGAAAGCCCCCACGCCAAATTTGGCGCGCATTGGGACCATGAAGCTGGTAGGGCGCGTCACTCCGTGGGCGCCAGGCCTGGCTGGTGAGGGAGGCGGCGCGCACAGAGTGACGCGCCCTACCTTCCGGTTCATGGAGAGGACTGCTGTGCAGTGGCTCGCTGCCATTGCAGGCGAGCTGCGAGTGTTTTAGATTGGAGAAAAGCAGACGTCCGCGGGTCGGCGTTCGCGGTTGGAACCTCAAAGCATGCGCGGCTTATTGACGAGACCGTTGGATGAACGACAGGTCGGCGTTTGTCGTCCAGGCTTTAGCCGGTTCGGGCCGCCTAAAGGCGGGACTACAAACCTTCCGCGTGTAGTCCATCCCACGGTCTCCTCTGTATGGATAGAGAATCTGTGCTACGGCTGACGCGACTGAAGCCTGAACGGCTGAGCATTTCGCTCCTCGACGGGCCGCGGCC